>CAKTCY010000014.1 GCA_934540955.1 uncultured Faecalibacterium sp. | reverse complement strand
AACGTGATGGATATCCTGTACACCGCCTACGCCAGCCGCAACCACGAGGACACCATGCGCCGCCTGACCAAGACCCATATCTATAAGCCCGGCGAGCCGGAGGTGCTCACCCAGCCGTAAAGCGTGGGGTGCGCTTTTTGTGCAGACTGTAAAGAAACGCCCCCGGCCGCTGTAATGCTGCCGGGGGTATTTCTCTGTGGGTGGAAAACAAAAAAGAGGTGAAAAGAAGAATGGTTGGTAGATAGCAGCTTTATGCGGCCTTTGCCGGGGCAAAGACCACGGCCTTCTTCTGCCGCGCCTGCATGGAGCGGACGATGCAGCTGAGGGTGAAGTTGATGACAAAATAGATGACGCAGGCGGTGCCGAACAGCACCATGACATCCGAAACATTCACCGTGCCAAGGCCGTTGTAGGTACCGGCGGCGCTCAGCAGCTGCCGGATGCGTGCCATCAGCTCAATGGTGGCCACGTTGGCAAGGTAGGAGGAATCCTTGATGGTGGTGATCACCTGACTGAGCAGGGTAGGAATGATGTTGCGGTAGGCCTGCGGCAGAATGATGTACAGCAGCACCTCGGCGGTGTTGAAGCCCTGCGCATAGCCTGCCTCAAACTGTCCCTTGGCGACGCCGTTCAGGCCGCCGCGGACGATCTCGGCAATGACCGAGGAGTTGAACAAAATCAGTGCCAGCGCTGCCTTGAACAGCAGCTTCATCTCCACACTGGTCAGGCCGAACATTTTGTGGGCAAAAAAGGCCGGACAGGGGCAGAACACCACGCAAACGAAGATCCACAAAAGATAGGGCGTGTTGCGGAACAGCTCGATGTAGGCGGCGGACAGCCAGCCAAGGATGCGCGCCGGGCCCTTTTTACAGTAGGTGCGCGCCAGCGCCAGCAGCGAGCCTAGAATCAGGCCCAGAATGACGCCCAGCACCGAGATGATGCAGGTAAAGGCTACACCCCGCAGCAGGTACAGGAATACGCCCGGCTGCGTAAGGATGGAAAAGCTGGAAGCAAGAGTGCTCATTTATGCCGCCTCCTTTAAGGCCGCAGCCTTTGCGGTGCGCAGGGCGGGGTCCGCCTTGCCCTTGCGCTCCTTGAGGGAGGCCTCCCAGCGGGTAGCCAGCGTGGACAGCGGGAAGCAGACCACAAAGAAGATGGCACCGCAGACGATATAGGCCGGTGCATAAGCACCGCCGGTGGAGGCACCGGTGACAAAGCTGTAGGTCACGCTGATGAGGTCTGCACCGCCTACGATGTACAGGCAGGAGGTGTTCTTGAACAGGTTGACCACCTGATTGACCATGGGCGGCAGCATAACGGGGATGCTCTGCGGCAGGATGATATACGCCATCCGCTGCAAGTAGCCAAAGCCCTGCGCCTGTGCGGCCTCGAACTGCCCTTTCGGCACGGATTCAATGGCGGCACGGACGACCTCGCCCATGTAGGCACCGGTGTAAACGCCCAGTGCAATGATGCCGGTGCGGATGACACCCATGCTCAGCCCTGCAAAGGCCAGCGCGTAGTACAAAAAGCACAGCTGCAAAAGCAGCGGCGTATTCTGGATGAACTCCACATACACCCGGGCGATGAATTGCAGCGGCTTTTTGCCGCTGGTCGCCATCAGGCCCAGTACAACGCCCAGCACAAAGGCCAGTGCCAGCGCAAAAAACGCCGTCATCAGGGTATTGCCCAGCCCCAGCAGAAAGCTTTCCCGGTGGTTCCACACCGTTGCCCATGCGTCCATTGAAAACAGACCGGACATAACGAACACTCCTCTCTCCTATTGCAGTTTGCGTTTTTAATGCCCTAGCAACATCCGCAAACTGCATATCGCAAATATGCCGTTTTGATAGGCGCTATTTTTGAAAATTGCGATAAACCGTAACGGCGCTGGTGTTATGCCAGACCGTTCTCCTTGATCAGGCCGTCAATGGTGCCATCGGACAGCCAGCCGCTGACCAGCTCATCGCACAAAGCGGAGAAGCCGCTGTCCTTCTTGGTGGCCACGCCGTACTCCTGCGGGCTGAACTCGGCATCGATGTAGCTGCGACCCTCGGTCTTGTAGATGGCCAGAATGGACTTATCCACGCAGAAGCCGTTCACCTCGCCTGCGCTCAGCGCGGTGCTGATGGCGGGATAATCGTCGTACTGACGGAAGGAAATGCCGTCCTTCCAGGTGTCGGCGTTGAAGGTGTCGGCACTGAAGCCCTCGCCGGTGATCACGCCCTCGTCGATCATCTCCTGCACCAGAGCACGGGCGGAGGTGGAGCCGGAGGAAACGCCCACCACCTTATCCTTCAGGTCGGCCAGTGCCTTGATGCCGGAGGAATCCTCCACCAGAACGCTGACGTAGTCGGTGTAGTAGGGGGTGGAGAAGTCCCAGCTCTTGCGGCGCTCCTCGGTGATGGTAAAGGTGGCCAGCACGCAGTCGATATCACCGGAATCCAGCAGCTCGCCGCGGGTAGCGGCGGTGACGGTGGTGAACTCCACGTCCACGCCCAGATGCTCGGCGATCATCTCTGCCAGACTGTCCTCCAGACCGGTATACTCGCCGGTGAGGGTATCCTGAAAGCTGAAGCCCTTGACGGCGTTCTTGACGCCTACCTTCAGCACACCGCGGTCGATGATGGCCTGCACATCCGCAGAGACAGCCTCGGAGGAGGCAGAGGATGCGGTGGAGGCAGCCACGGAGCTGCTGGCAGAGCCGCCGCAGGCGGTAAGAGCGGTGAGCGCAATGGCCGTACCGGCGGCCTTGACAAAGCTACGACGAGAAATCTTTTTCATAATCATACACTCCTCTATAAAGTCCGCAGCCCGGACGGCTTTCCCCTCCGTCCCCCATGGGCTGCTCTATCCACAACGGGTGCCGCTTGTGCTGCGGCAGCTCCGCAGTGACCAAAATCGATTACCGGATGATCTTGCCCAGGAACTGGCGCACGCGCTCGTTTTTGGGATTGGTGAAGAAGTGCTCCGGTGTGCCCTCCTCCAAGATCTGGCCGTCTGCCATAAACACCACGCGGTCGGCAACCTGCCGGGCAAAGCCCATCTCGTGGGTGACCACCACCATGGTGATGTTCTTTTCGTGCGCCAGCCGCACCATGACGTCCAGCACCTCCTGAATGGTCTCCGGGTCCAGCGCACTGGTGGGCTCGTCGAACAGGATGATCTTGGTCTGGGCGCACAGCGCACGGGCAATGGCGATGCGCTGCTGCTGACCGCCGGAAAGCTGCGCCGGGTAGACATTTGCCTTGTCCCGCAGGCCGACCACTTCAAGATAGTGGTACGCCAGCTCCTCGGCCTCCTGCTTGGTCTTGTGGTGCAGCTTCATGGGTGCGAGGGTCAGGTTTTTCAGCACCGTCATGTGCGGGTACAGGTTGAACTGCTGGAACACCATGCTGGTGGTCTCGCGCACAAGCTTGGTCTTGTTTTTGGCTGTCAACTCCTGCCCGTCTATGTAGACATGACCGCTGGTGGGTTCTTCCAGAAAATTCATGCAGCGCACCGTGGTGGACTTGCCTGAACCGGACGGCCCGATGATCACCAGCTTTTCGCCCTCGGCGACCTCAAGGTTGATGTCTTTCAGAACGTGCAGGTCTCCGAAGTATTTGTCCACGTGTTCCAGCTTGATCACTACGCATTCCCCTTTTCCTCTTACAGCCTGCCCCCGGGGCCGCCTTGCCCCGCAGGGTACAAAAAAGGGCGCTTGGTGAGTATTCACCAAGCGCCCTTGCTTTTGATAGCTAAAGTATAGCGTTTTTTTCGGTTTCTTTCAATCTGAAAAGTGCAACAACTTTTCCTTCCGGAGAAATCTCATTTTGTAAAGTTGCTACAATATTGCGCCTTATTTTTGTCGAAGGTGCAAAGCAGGCCGTTCCCCGCGCCTCAGACCGCCAGCGGCAGACCCAGACGGAGGATAGCGCCGTATTCCATCTCAGCCGCCCAGTCTCTCACGCAGGGCCTTTTCCATCTGATCCAGCGCCTGTGTGAGCTGTGCGCGGGTGCAGCCGAAGTTCAGCCGGACGAAGCCCGGGCAGCCAAAGTCCACGCCGTTATTAAAGTTGACCCCGGCCTTTTCCCGGAAAAAGCGCCACGGGTCGTCGATGCCGGTCGCACGGCAGTCGATCCATGCAAGGAAGGTGGCCTCGTTGTGGGTCACTGTTACCCCCGGCATGGCTGCGATGCGCTGCTCCATGTAATCGCGGTTGCCCTCCAGATGGCGCAGCAGTGCCTGCTTCCAGTCCGCGCACTCGTTGTAGGAGACCAGAAACGCCTCCATCGCCTCCACGTTGGGCACGGCGGAAAGACCGGCAATGTAGGCCTCATACTGTTCGCGCAGCGCCTTGTTGGGGATGATGGCAAAGGCCATGGGCAGCGCCGGGATGTTGTAGGTCTTTGCGCCGCTGGTCAGGGTGATGGAGTGCTCCCGCGCCCAGTCGTCGGCCAGAAAATACGGGGTGTGCACGTTCTCGTCAAAGATCAGCTCGCTGTGGATCTCGTCCGAGATGACGGTCAGCCCGTGGCGGCTGCAAAATGCGGAGAGCTGGTTCAGCTCCTCCTTGCTGAACACCCTGCCCACCGGGTTGTGGGGGCTGCACAGGATAAAGGTGGTCACGCCGGGGGCGGCGGCAATGGCGGCTTCCATTGCGTCCAGATCCATCTCGTAGCGGCCGGCGGCATCCTGCCGCAGCGGCACCTCCAGCCGGGGCAGCCGGGTCTCCGCAGCCAGCTTGCGGATGTGGGGGTACATGGGGGTGTTGTTCATAATGGTGCCGCCCAGCATCCGGCAGGCCATGTTGGCGCCGGGCATCACGGCGGGCACCCACACGATCCACTCCCGGGGCAGATCAAAATCATACAGGCGCTTATAGTAGCTGATCACGCAATCGTAAAAGGCATCGGTCATGATGGGGTAGCCGTACACCGGATGCTCCGCACGGCGCACCAGCGCATCCACCACCTTCTGCGGGGCGGGCAGATCCATATCGGCCACCCACATGGGGATGTAGTCGCCGCCCTGATTATCCCACTTCCCGCAGCCGGTCCCCTTGCGGGGCGGACAGGTCTCAAAATCAAACATGAAAATTCATCTCCCGATCGTTATATTTCAATGGTTCATAACACTGCGTAGGAATTGCTGCGTCTTTTCGTGCTGCGGATGCTCGAACAGCTGCTCCGGCGGGGCGGCTTCGCAGATCTGACCGTCGGCAAAGAACATCACCCGGTCGGACACCTCGCGGGCAAACTTCATCTCGTGGGTCACGATGATGAGGGTGGAGTCCTTGTGGCTGATGCCGCGGATCACATTCAGCACCTCGTTGACCATTTCCGGGTCCAGAGCGCTGGTAGGCTCGTCGAAGAGGATCACCTCGGGCGAAAGCGCCAGTGCGCGGGCGATGGAAACACGCTGCTGCTGGCCGCCGGAAAGCATATGGGGGTAGTAGTTCATGCGGTCACCCATGCCCACCTGCTGCAGGCAGCGCTTGGCGATTGCCTCGGCGTCCTCCTTCTTCATCTTGCGCACCACGGTCAGCGCCTCGGTCACGTTGCCCAGCGCCGTCTTGTTGCGGAACAGGTTGAAGGACTGGAACACCATCGCGGTGTGGCGGCGCAGCTCCACCGTCCTTTTGGCGTCCAGCAGGCCGCCGTCATAGATGCTCAGGTGCTCCCGGTCCGGGCCGATGTACAGCACACCGGTATCCGGTGTTTCAAGGTAGTTCAGCGTGCGCAGGAAGGTAGATTTGCCCGAGCCGCTGGCACCGATGATGGTCACGGTCTCGCCAGTGCCCACGGTGACGGAAATGTCCCGCAGCACATGGTTGGAACCAAAGCTTTTGTTCCAGGATTCAACTCTCAGCATGATCAGGCACCTTCTTTTCCAGAATGTTGGTTTTCTTTTCAATGATGTGCGCCAGCCGCTCCAAAATCAGGCTGCACGCCCAGTAGACCAGAGAAACGGCGATGTACACCTCAAAATAGCGCATATTACGCCCGGCCACCGCCTTGGCGGCGCCCATCACGTCCATGATGGTCACGGTATAGGCAAGGCTGGTGCCCTTGAGCAGGCTGATGATGCTGTTGCCCAGATTGGGGATGGCCACCACCATGGCCTCGGGCAGCACGATGCGCAGCATGGTCTGTGCACCGGTCATGCCGATGGACTTGGCAGCCTCGATCTCCTTGCGGTCCACCGAAAGGATAGCGGCGCGGATATTCTCGGAGAAATAGGCGGATTCGTTCAGGGAAAACGCCACGAATGCGTAGACGATGGCGGGGATGCTGTTGATGTTCAGGCTCGTGCCCAGCGAGGCGTTCAGGCTTTTGACCACCAGCGGCAGGCCGTAGTAGGCCAGAAACAGCTGCACCAGCTGCGGGGTGCCGCGCATGAAGGAGACAAAGAAGGTGCAGATGGGCGTGAGGATGCGGGGCTTATTGATCTTGACGAGGGCAAGGCCGAAGCCCAGCAGCAGGCCAAAGACCGCCGAAACCACCGTCAGCTCCAGCGTGACCGGCAGTGCCGCCAGAATACGCGGGAACGAGCTTATCATAAAGGAAACATCAAATAGTTTTACAGAGCTTTCCAAGAACGGACCCTCCCTTTTTTCTTACACGATACAGCGCCGCAATGCACTGTCAGGCATTTGCCTGTGTGGAATCCTTGCCCATGTACTCCGTGCACAGCTTGGACAGGGTGCCATCCGCCTTCATCTCGGTCAGCACACCGTCGATCTCCTGCTGCAGGGCGGCAGAGCTCTTGTTGTACAGGATATACACGGCGGGGTTCTGGATCTCCTCCTCGTTGGGGATGGGATAGCGGTTGAACTTATAGCCGTAGTTCTTTTCCACGGCGTCGATATAGCTTTCGGAGTAGATGACAGCTTCGTAGCGCCCCTCGTACATGGCCATGATGTTCTGGGAGGTGTCGCTTTCCACATAGTCGATCTGGATCACCTTATCGGGGTTCTGCTCGTTATAGTCCTGCAGAAACATATCGGTTGCCGAACCGGCACTGACCGGGATCTTGCGCCCGGCAAGGTCGTCCAGCGAGGTGATATCGGTGGTGTCGGCATTGGTGGCAATGACCGTGTGGTTATAGTAGTAAGCGTTGTCGGAGAACAGGTACTTCTCGCGGCGCTCGGGCTTATCGGTGATATTGTTCAGGATCAGGTCGAACTGACCGCTGTCCAGTCCGGCAAACAGGCTGGTGAACTCGGTGGTGGTGTATTCGAACTGCAGGTCAGGCAGGCGCTCGTCGATCTCCTTCAGCATGGCGATCTCGTAGCCGTCCAGCTCGCCGCTCTCGTTATAGTAGTTGAAGGGGGTGGTCTGGCCGCTCAGTGCGACGGTGTAGGTGGTCACGCTGCCGGAGGCCGCCGAGCCCGCCGTGCTGCTCTGGGTGCCGGAGGCGGAAGCAACGGATGCGCTGGAGGAGCCGGATGCCCCGCAGCCCGCCAGCGAAAGGCTGAGCGCTGCGGCCAGAAGGAACGAGCCGAATCTTTTTGCTCTCATTTTCAAAACCTCTTTTCATAAATTGAACGATAGTCCATGTTTTTTGCAGAAAACAAAAGAGGACAAAGACCACGAACGTCTTTGTCCTCTGCTCTGCTGAGAAATAAAAAAAACCGGCGCAGGCAGCCAAACCATTTCTGGAAAGGCGCCATTGCCGGAGAATGTTCAGCTGCGAACGATACTGTTATTATACTCGCCAGTTTTCGTCTGTGCAAGTGGCAAAACCACAGGATTTCAGGAGCGTAAAGTCTTTGTTTTTTGTACACAACAGAAAATTCGCCTTGTCGAAATTGTATATTGTGCACAGCAGCTGTCTCTATGCGTGGCTGCCTGCAAAAAGGAAGTGCGCTATGCTTTCTGCGCAGAAGAAGAGCGCCGGACCTGCGCTCCGGCGCTCTTCTATCGGGGTGTCCTTATTCCCTGTCATCCCGCAGACTGCTTTTATCCGCGGGTGCCTTCTATTTTGGAATCGTGGCTTTTACCGCGCAGGTCGGCCGGGTTCAGGCTGCTGACCCAGCGGCCGTCTGCCTGTGCCGCATGGTACTCCTCCCACGCTGCCTCACTGCGGATGGTGGTACCGGTCAGGTACTTATCATCCCACGGATTCACCGGGTCCGGGTCGGTGGGGTCCCATCCGCGCAGGGTCTCGTCCTCCGGGTCGATGTAGATCGTGCCGGGCTTGCCCATGGGGCCGGGGTCTGCTGCATCGTCGTAGATGACCACCGGAGTGCCGATGGGGCAGTTGTCATAGATCCACTTCACATCCACTGCCTCCAGCCGGATGCAGCCCAGCGAAGCAAGTGTGCCCAGCTTGTTGTACTCGTCGTACTCCAGATCGTCCTTGTGCTGCGTGTAGTAGGGCACGCTGTGGAACAGGTAGGAGCTCCAGATGCGGGTGGCATACTGGCCATAGCACGGGCCGGAAAGCAGCCGCCAGTGGTAGTTGACCGGCGTAGAGAAATAGCCCAGCGGCGTATCGGTGCCGCCGCTGCACACCATGGCCATGTAGGGCACAAGGTACTGCCCGGCCTCGTTGGCCGCGTAGACCGTAACGGTAGAAGCCGCACGGTTCACCGCCAGCAGATAAGGGAAGCCCTCCTTCTGCTGGAGCGTAAAGCCCGCCTTGGTCAGGCCTTCGTCTGCCTGCAGCCGCGTCATCAGCGCCTGTGCATTGGCCTGCCACTGGGCAGGGTCCTTTACGGCGGGTGCCGTGTTGGTGGCGTTCAGCGCCGCCGTCTGCTGTACCTGTTGGTAATACAGCTCGCTCTCGCTGAGCTCCGGGGCGCTGCTTGCAGCCTCCGAGCTGGCCGGAGCGGCCTCTGCCCTGTTCTTTCTGCCGTGCAGCCAGAAGGCCGCAGCCGCCAACAGCAGCAGCACGATGAGCAGCACCCACGGCAGCAGATTTCTTCTGCGCCGCCGCGCATGGCGGTTCGTTCTGCGGACACGCTTTTGATACACTTGTTTTTCTCTCATGGTCGTTCCCCATTCCAGCTTTCGCTTTTTTACCGCAGGTAATCCCCGCTTACCCAGCCACAGACGCCATCATACATCACGCAGACCCAAGGCTCTACGTTATTGCCGTATGCCACGATGTAGACCATCTTTCCCTTGGGGATCGTCTGCAGCTTACCGTAATCCTGCCCGGGGCCGGTACGCATAAACAGGCCTGTTTTCTGGGTAGCGACCGTGGCAGTCTGCCAATCGCTCCGCGCCAGGACCACATCCGGACGATAATCCAGCTGATCGAATGCGCTGCTCTCAAACGCCTGCTGCTCACTGGCTGCAGCTTGCCAGCGCTCGGCCTCCTTCGACAGGATGCCGTCGCCGTACGGATAAACACTTGCCAGCTCGTTCAGGAACGCCACTACGCCGTCTGTACCGCCCAAAGCGTTTTCATCCAGCTGACTGATGGCCTCTGCGGCGATCTCATCGCCGACATCCAGCAGCTCCTGATTATCGGAATAATCAGACAAGCCGTCCCGCACGGTCTGCAATGCGTCCCTCCACGCTCCGGCCGCTGCGCTATTCTGCGCTTCTTCAATACAATTCCGGACCTCATAGGTCTCTTTTACCTGATGGTAAAGCGCGCCATGCTGTCCCCACATGATGCCTGCAAGGCTTTCGTTGTCGTACACATGATAAGCAGCCGCGTAGTCGCCGCGGTCCACCGCCGCCTGTGCCTGTGCCGTCAGCTTTGCAAACCGGCCGTTCAGGTAAATAAACCCGCCGCCCAGCACTGCTGCAAGCACCGCCACGATGATCAGCATCCGCAGCCGGGCAAGCATCTGCTTGTGCTTGAGAGCCTTTTCCGCATTTGCCTTGCGGGCCGCCACGATGTCTACGCAGATCGCGGACATCTGCGCCGCATACTGCTGATACTGCTGTAGCTCGTCCTGAATCGTTGTGCTATAATCGTTCATAGCTCCTCCTTGATCTTTCTGACTGTGTCCTTACCCACCGGTCTGTTTTTCATTGAGACCGTTTTGATCGCTTTGCCTTCGGTCTCAGGATCCCGGACTGCGTAAACTCCTCTTTGATACTCGGCAGATATTCTTCTGTTTCCCGCATCAGGTCGTTGTATTCCTGCTGCGTCAGCTGTCCCCGCAGCCCATCGTTCTGCGTTCCCGGAAGGTCCATTCCATCCACTATCCTCTGCATTTCATCCTGCTCTTTGTTCGAAAGATTTGCAAACGACAGGTTAACGGTCCGTGTTTCACCGTTTTTATAGGTGATCGTATCGTTTACCATGTATGCCTCCGGACGGACAGAGCCATCGGCTGCCTTTCTACTGCTATAGGCGATGCGCTCCGTCTGGATCCTCGCGCCGTCCTTCTGAAGAGACGCCTCGGCGTTCTCCATCCGTTTGTAGCTGCCCAGATTCAAATTTCCCTGCTGGCTGGAGATATTCGCCTCTATGGTCGGGCCGTTGAATCTTGCGGCTACGGTATGGCCTCTGTGATCCCCGGCCTCCTTCAGGCTCCCGCCGACATTCCTCGGCATTCCATCGCGGGATGCCTTCTTATTCTGCAGCTCTCCTTGTACTATCGTTGTGCCGGTCACCTCATCCGTTGTAAAGGTGTAGCCGTTCGCCTCCACTGTTGTCTGCGGGCGGCTCTTTTGGTCAGTGCGCTGCATTACAAGCGCCACCCTCTGGGTATCGCCCAGAACCGATGCCCGCCTGACATTGCTTACCGCTGCAGCTTCTCCCGGCGCGACCACACGGTAGATTCCGGCATGAAGTGCGCCCTTGATATCGTATGTCGGCGTAAAGGTCTGCTTTCCGCCGATGCGCGCCTTGTATCCGCACTGCTCTGCCCATTCCTTCTGCGGCGCCACTCTGCTTTCATATACGACCGTTGCCCTTGTGGACTCCACCATCTCCACTCTTCCGCCATCGTTCGTAGTGCCAAGCTGCAGGGTTTCCACACGTTCTCGTGCGGTATTGCCCGGATGCTCCCTTGAAAGAAAATTGCCTGAGGCCCTCTTCGTCGGGTCCTGCACGCTGGAGCTGTCGCTTGTCATGTAATACCGGGTCCCGCTCGGCCTCAAGCGCACCCTCCAGCCGATACCGGAGGCCTTGACGCTGTCGAACCATTTCTTGCCGGCCTCATTCTGTCTGTCGCGGTAAGCCTCCATGGTGGCCTCATCGTTTATTGTATGGACGCCCTCCAATGTGGCAGCGCCCCGGATCGTTCTCTTTCCGGCGCTTGCTGCACCATTGCACAGGAATCCCGCTTCATCGGCCCATTTGCCGCGGTTTTTCTGCGCCAGCTGCTGAATATCCGATACATCTGCCGTTGCTCCGCCGCCGGGCGCCTTCATTGAAACCACCGGCGGCGGTGCAAGGCTTGCACCGGTCGTTCTGGCCGTTTCAATGCGGGACGGGCCTGCAGCAGGCGTTCTGGCCGTCTGCGGCGCTGTCTGCGGTGCCTGCCCGCCTTTTCCCGTCGGCGTGCGGCCTGCGCCGCCGTGGCCGGAGCTGCCGCCGCCGGATCCGGCGGCCTTTTGCGCCGCAGGCATCGGGACCTTTACGCCATCCTTCAGATACCGGGTGATCTCGTCCTGCAGGTGGGCGACCCTCTGGCGCTCCCGCTCACAGGTCGGCACCTCCTGTGCCAGCCGCCCAGCAGGCTGTCCGGCGGAGGATGCCGAATAATTCATCCGGCTGAGCCGATCCAGCTTGACGCCGACCGTGCTGCGTTCCTCGATATGTCCCACAAGGATCTGGTCGGTCTGCTGCAAGGACGTCCGGTATCCCTTCAGGATCTGTGCATACCCCGCGAGCTTTTGGTTAAGCGCCTCCAGCTGCTGCTGCATAGCCGCAGCTTCTTCTTTAATGTCAGAGATCTCTTCCTGATTGGACGAGATCTCTGCCTGACAGCTGGAGATCTCACTTTCGATCGCAGCGGCCCTGCTGCCGTCCTCGTCCTCCTCATCGCTCAGCGAATCCAGCTGCGCATACAGCGAATCCAGCCGGTTGTAAAGCGCATCGTTCTGCGCTTCCAGCGAGGCGATCTGTTGTTCTGCGCCAGCGAGCTGCTCCGCAAGCCGCTGGGCATCCCTTTGTGCTGCTACCAGCTGTTCCCCGGTCTGGCGCACATTGTTTTCTGCACTGATGATCTCGCTTTGCAGCTGTGAGATCGTTTTGGGCTGCTTCACAAGCTTCTCACATCCTTTACCCCATCACACCGGTTCGCCCCGCCGGGCAGCCGCTTCGTTTTCTTCCATAACAGCGCCCCACGCCCGGGCCCGGGGCAGAACGGCTTCCAGCCCCTGCCCTGCCATCCATGCCGCAAAGCCGTCTGCCTGCACCAGCTCCTGCACGCAGGCATCCAGATGGGCTGCACCGGCTTGCAGACAGGCGATCAGGTCATCCAGCGTGCTGATCTGCTGCCCGCCGCAGGTGACCTGTGCCTGCACGCCCAGCGCCAGCTCCAGCTGCCGGACTGCCAGCGCCGGAGCCTTGCGCATCAGCTCCTCGATCTGCCGGGCGTATGTGAGCTGCTCCGGCGTATAGCCGTTGCAGCGGCAGTATATGGAAAGCGCACCCGCACAGCAGAAGGCGGTCAGCTCGCTTTGCTCTGCCAGCAGCGCTGCCGGCTCCGGATAGCATTTGCCGCGCCACAGGATCTCCCTGCTGGGGCAAAGCGTCTGCACCAGCTCAAACAGCCCGGCGTCCGGGTCCATCTGCCGGATGCAGCGGCGGCAAAGCTCGTAAGCGTCCGACCGGAACTGCCGCAGAAAGGCGTCCAGCTGATGCTGCTGCAGCAAAAACGAAAGCTGCTCCCAGTCCTGCAAGGCTGCCGTGCGCAGCTCCTCCGCTGTGGTAAGCTCGCCGTCCCGGAAACGCACCGTCAGCGCGGCGGGGCGCTGCGGCACTGACGCCGGTCCGGCTTCTCCGATCCAGTGCAGCAGCCCGGCATCGTCCGGCCGTTCCTTTGGCTCCGGCTGCAGCATACTGCGGAGCAGCCGCCGCATCCTCTCGGAAAGCGAGGGCGCGTACTGCATTTCCCGCTGCCAGCAAAGCTTGGTCTGGAACAGATTCCCCTCCGGGATCAGCCGTTGACCGGTAAGCAGCGTATACAGCGTCAGCCCCAGCGCACAGACATCCGATGCTGTGGACCACGCTTTTCCGCGCGAGGTCAGGATCTCGGGTGCTGCATAGGACAGGGTGACCCCCAAGCCACGGGCAAGCTGCGGCTCCAGCCCGGTCATGTTGCCAAGATCTACCAGAGAAATGGTCTGTGCAGCGGCATCCCAGACCAGATTTTCAGGCTTCAGGTCATTGTGCAGCAGGCCGCCGGTGTGCAGCTCCCGTAGCAGGTGCACCAGCTGCGGCAGAAGCACCGCGCGGACCACCTGCTCCGAAAAGACAGCTCCCTCCGTGATGGTCTGCCCCGGCACCCGTTCCATGCACTCCCACTGCTGCCCTTCCACTATGCCATAAGCCAGAAGCCGGGGCATACGGTGCGGCTGCAGCTCCTGCAGCCTTTGGTAGACCGCGCTGCGGTCTCGCTGGGGGCCGTTATACCGCTTGAGGATGCAGTCCCGTCCCTGTGCGTCCTGCGCCTGATAGACCGTGCTTTCCCCGCCCTCTGCAAGCACCTGCAAGACCCTGTACCCCAGAATGCTCCTGCCGCTCCACGCGTCCGGTGCGGCGGGGGTGCTTCCGGATACAGCCGGGTGCTCTGCCTGCTCCGCCGGGCAGGTCTTTGCCTGCCGCAGCTGACCGGCCTGCAGGGTGACCGCCGTTCTGTTTGGCATCGTTTCATCTCCTTTTCAGGCTCTGCAAAGGGTCATTGCCGCCGCAGTGCCAGATCCTCCTGCTGGTAACGGGCAAGAAGCGCATAAAAACGCACAACATCGGGGGCTTTTTCAATGTATTCCGTCATCCTGCGCAGGGTACGGAGCCTTTTGCGCAGCGCTGCGGCCTGCGGCCGCAGCGGCTCCGGCTCCTGCAGGACCGCAAACGGCACTTGATCCATGGTATGCGCAAGCCCCTCCCGCAGCAGAAGCAGGGCTTCCGTTCTCCCGCTTTTTTCTGCCAGCTCACAGAGAAACGCCGCTGTAAAAAATTCCATATTGCTTTTCTCCTCCGGTGTTGCCGCCCGGTCTGCTTACCACAGGCTGTCCTTCGGCGTAGCGCGGATGGCGTCCTGCAGGCGGCTGACGAACTGCCGCACCCAGCTGTCGGTAGGCTGGTCGTACAGGCGGATCTTCGGGTTCTCTGCGCTGTCCATATCAAAATAGACCGCGTTCTTCGGCTTCATGTTCGACGGAGCTTCCGCATAGGTCAGCTCCGTAAATTGCTCTGCCGGGATGCCGCTGACCAGACGCTGCTCAAAGCAGGGCAGCGCGTCCTTGTACAGGCTCAAAAGGTTCTCTGTGCTGTTGGCCCAGACGATAAAGTTCATGTTGTTTTCCGGGCCGCGCTGCAGCAGGGAAACGAACCGCTCCCGCGGTGCCTGTGTATAAGCATCCGGCTGGATGAGCAGACGGCGGGCACGGTTCAGGCCAAAGAACACCACGAACTGACGCCGTCCGGCGGGCAGTTCCTTTTCCAGCACGTCAAGGCCTTCCAGTACGTCCCCTGCATGGTAGACGCGGAGCTTTTCCGGCAGGCCGCGGACCAGCTGCCCGAACATATCGTCCTGCGGTGCCTCGGAGGACAGGTCGAACAGGGTGATGGCCGGCCCATCGCTCATGTCCTGCTGGCGCAGCAGCTCATACAGCAGACTGCCCATGATAAAGGCCGTCGTAATGCGTGCACGCTGCTGGTCGTTTCCGGTCAGCAGCAGGTTCTTACCCTTACGGCTGAACAGCTGCGGGTGGAAGTTGTTTTCCAGACTGAGCGGCTCGCCCACAAACAGACGATAGCCCAGACTGGTATCGTTCTGATCGATCTCGCCCTTGTCCTCAAAGCAGCTGAGGGGATTCGCACGGTCATCCTGAATGCTGGACAGCAGCAGCCGGGTGCCCCCTGCCACCCGGAAGCCGGCGGCAGCCTGCTTTTGGGCGATCTGCTCCAGCAGCGCACGCTGCTCGTTCTCGTTGCAGAAGGCGATGCGGCACTGCACGTTGTGATCCTTGTTGCCCGCCGAAGCGTTGAAGATCGCCACGCCCTTGTCCAGATTGATAAGCTGGTCTGCCATGGGGTTGTCCGGCAGAACGATGCGCGCAGAATCCGGGCTGCTCTTCAGTGCAATACGGGTCTCGAACTGGTTGTACACCGTTTCCGGCAGGGCTGCCGCATTCTTGATATCCTGTGTTGCCATGATGAGGTAGATGGCGGGAGCGCGGCCGACCAGCGTCAGACGCTTGATGATCTCTGCGGCCTCGCTCATGACCGGGTCATCGCTCCTGCCAAAGGCCTCCTGAAATTCGTCGATGATGAGGATGGTGCGCGGCATCCCGTGGTGCGGATCGCCCGCCTCTGCCATCCTCTGACGGTAGCCCTCCAGATCACGGCAGCCATCCTGCTTGAAGATATTGTTGCGGCTCTGCATCTCCGCTTCGATCTTTTTCAGCACCGCAAGGCCAAACTCCGGTTCGGTATCAATGGAGATGGCACGGAAGTTCTGCAGCTCGTACTCGGTGTAGATCTTGAACTCCACACCGTCCTTGAAGTCCATCAGATAGATCTGCACATCCTCGGGGCTGTACTTCATCAGCAGACCCATGATGAGGGTATGCAGCAGGGTGCTCTTGCCGGAGCCGATCATGCCGGTGACCAGCGTGTGGTATCTGGAGCTGAGGGCATCCGCCGCCAGCTCCAGCGACAGCACCTTGTTTGCACCGGACAGGGCAAACGGTACAGAGATCCCCTTTTCGTCCGAATAGCGGAACCAGCGATCCGGCTGCCGGGTCAGTCCGCTCATCACGTCATCGTAGGTAATGGTCACACGGTCTGCATTGTACACCGCTTTTTTCATCGTTTCGATGGCATCATCCAGCTCTACGCGGTTCTCCGGCAGCTGCAGCGGCAGGTACTGGAGCTTCGGCATTGCATGGGGCTGCCCGGCAGGGAGCTTGCCGGACGGACGCGGCGGGACGTACAGCGTTCCGTTCTCAAAGCGGTAGCAGCTCAGCTTTTGCACGATACGGCTCAGGACCGCATTGTAGCGCGGATCATTTGCATCGCTTGCTCCCGCAACCTCATCCACCTCACCGGCAAGAATGGTATAAATGCCGTTTTTGGGGCCGTTGCTCATGATGTTTTCCAGCTTTTCCAGCGCAGTCTGCGTAAAGCCGCGGGGGAAATCCACCACCATCAGGAACTGCAGCGGCTCGGCGTTCTTACCGGCAGCCTGATTGTACTCCAGAATGTTCTTATACTGCCCACGCAGATAATCCTGATTGATGGTCTGGGCACGGTCCAGCAGCACGTCCAGACGCTCCTCGATGCGCTGGGCATTTCCCCACACATGGGTATCCACCAGACGCTCATCCACATCCGCAAAGCGCATGAAGCTGGAGAACGCCTCACCGGCGTCGCTGGGGCTGATGAAGGTAAAGCGGATCTTGCCCGCCATGTTGGTCATGAACAGCTGCATGGTCATGGCGTTCATGTTGGATACCACGATATCGCGCAGATTTTTCGGGTATTCAATGATGGACGAAAAATTCTTATCCGTAAAGGCCGTGCCGCAGGGCAGCTCCAGATACGTCCTGCTCTCCGTGCGGCGCAGTGCGTACCCGAAATGCTGTTCCATGCACTCCCGGATCACGTCATCCTCCAGATACGAGGTCAGGTCGCAGCGGCTGCGGCCGAACAGCAGACCCTTTCCATTCTGTTTTGCCGGGGTATAGCCCTTGTACTGTGCCTCGCTGCGAACCACCGTTTCGTATGCCTGCGTCACCTGTTCCGGGTCCAGCTGCTGTACGAACCGCTGCCGGAACGCCTCTTCCCGCTGCATTCTGCGCGCCGTTGCCGCCTGCGTATGTTCTGCGCGGCGCTCGGCCGTCGTCTGCTGCTGTACGCCTTGGCGGCGGCTGTATTCGGCAGCGTGCTCCTTCAGCTCCTGCTGCTGGTGGGCGCTGTTCTCGCCCACCTTTCCCTGCAGCTCCGACCGGTTCTGTGCCGCAAGGGCATTGTACTCCCGGTCTGCCTCGTCACGCATCTCCAAAAGCTGCTGCCGGATCCTCTGATAAGCGGCATCCGCCTCCTGCTTCAGGACAAAGACCGGTGCCGTGTAATCCTCTGCCTTCGGCGGCAGATCATTTGCTTCCTCACGCAGCATATCCAAGGCTCCGCCCGTAGAGATCTCCAGATTTTCCATTCCCTCACGGGTTCGCACGCAATTGAGGATCTGCTCCTCAAATTCCTTGCGCATCCGCTCCAGACGGTTTTCCATGTCCAGCGCCTGATCGCTGCTTTTCTTCCGGCGCCTTTCCGCTTCGGCCATCTTTTCATTGGCCGTGGAATCAAGCTGCCGCTTTTCCCGCTGGGCGCGGTCATTGATCTCCCGCAGGGCACCGGCGTGCCAGCTTTCCAGCTGCTGCTGCTCTGCGTTTTCCGTTTGGCTCAGCTCCTGCAATTCCCGCTTCAGCTGCTCATTCTGTGCGTTCTTTTCCGCCTCATACTCCTGCAGCAGCGTGACCAGCTCATCCGGAAATTCTGCCACGATCTGATACGGCTCTCTCATGATAGCTCTCCCCTTTTTTATCTATGGGCTGTCAGACACCCGGTTGCGGGCCTCCAGCCATACTTTTGCTTCCTTGCAGCCCTGCCGGGCAGCCGGCGCTGTGCCTCAGCTGCCAAACAGAGACAGCACGATCAGAATGACCACAATGACCAGAATGATCTTCAGCGCACCGGTTGCAAGCGGCAGCAGCCAGATCACCGCGCAGGGAATAATGTAGAGCAGCGCCAGATAAAACCACTGGAACAGTGATTCCCGATACGCCTCCTTAAACGGCATCGGTAGGAAATAGCCCAGCGCCGCGCCCACAGCGGCACCTGCCACCAGCTCAAAGAAGCCGCCGCCCAGTATCATGCTGAACATCACACCAATGGCGGCACCGCCGCCCAGCATGACCCAGTGGAATTGGGACCACGGCATAAAGCTGCCTTTCTTGCCGTGCTCTGCGACCCTCTGCGTAAACAGCTTCGTTTCAGGGTCTGCCCACAGCTGCTGCGGGCCGCGTTCATAATCCGTCATAGTTGTTCCTCCTCATTTTGGGCACCATTATTTTTTGATAAGAACGCTCTGGCCTGTGCATCCAGAGCATCCTTTTCAGCCTGCGTCACAGCAAAATTGGTTCCATCCAGCTGTTTTTCGATTTTAGCGTACAAATCCCAGCTGTGCTCCGTCCATTTTTTCAAGCGCGCATCGTAATCCTTGTAGAACTGCTCTGTTTTTCCCTGATCCGAGAGCCTCTTCTTTATCATTTTGAGGATCTCCTGCACTCTATTCATGGCGCTCTTATAGGCAACGACATCCAGAAACAGCCTTTGGCTTTCATAGACACATTGATCTCTCAGCCTGTGGATCTTCCCGATGGCTTCCACCTTTTTTTCCTCATCGAGCTCCTGCAGCTGCGCCCATGTTGACGTCATTTCCCTGCAGCGTTCCATGATTTTTAAGCGGCGCCTCCGCCACCCGTCGATCTGGATCAGCATACTTTCAGAAATGTCCTGCTGATAGAGCGATCTGGGGATCAGGTTGTTCAGGATCGCACCCGTTGTGGCTTTTTTATCCTTGCCTTCAAAGTTAGGGAGCTGCACCTCAAAGGGCTTGAGCAGCGGTTCATAGCTGCACAGTGCATGACCGGGGTTGAACACGCCCATGCGCTCCAGCTGCACCTCATCTGCCGACATGGTGCCGCCCAGCAGGCCGCGGTCATCCTGCGCCGTGATGCGCAGGCCGATCTTGAGCGAGGTGTTCTTGATGACCTCCGGTGCCATGGCGGTGGGCAGCTGGTCTGCAATGACGATGCCCTCGCCCAGTGCGCGGACCTCGGCCAGCATCTTGACGACAAAGGCCGTAGCCGCCGTTTTGGTGTCCGCGTTGCCATCGGGAGGCTTCTCTGCGGTGGGGCCGATCAGGTTGTGCGCCTCCTCAAAGAACATCACATGACGCGGACGTTCATCCGGGAGCTTGATGTAATCCTGTACCTTCAGCGTTTCGCGGATAAGGGTGGACAGCAGCAGGGACAGGAAGTTGGCAGGGTACTTGCCCATGGATTCCAGCTCGATGACCGCCGAGCGCTTCAGCCACGCCTCCGGCGGCAGGGTGGAACGGCTCACATTGAACACATCGCCCATTTCACGGGTGAGCAGGCTGCCGATGCGCACCTGCAGCACCGACTTCATGTTGCCCTTGACCTCATCGCTGTAATCCGTGTGCTCCAGCTTGTCTGCCACCTTATCGTACAGCTCGGAAAGGGTCGGATAGGTAAAGTCCAGTCCCGGACTGTTGATCATAGCCGGGAGCCAGTTGTGGTCCCGGTACACCTCCTCCACCGAGGAATCCAGCAGGAAGGGCATGGGCGGCTCCAGCGTAAAGGCACCGTCGAACACATCGATCAGGTTGCGGATGTGCTCGGCCAGCGTCATGCCGACCGGGAACTCGAAGGGATTGATGTGCAACGGGAAGGGCGTGCTGGCGCTGGGAGAGAACAGCTCCAGATCCTCCATGCCCGGTACGCCCGTCAGCACACGGTACTCGTGCTTGGCGGGCTCCAGGATCAGCACCGGGATCTGATACTTGACGTGCATGGAGGTGATCAGGTGCATCATGCTGTTGGTCTTGCCGCTGCCGGGCACGCCCGCAAGGAATGCGTGCTTGGACAGGTTTTTCAGCGGGAAGCGGATCTCGTGGCCCTCGTTATCCTTGCCCAGCGTCAGACCATTCGCATACAGCGTCGGCAGCGTTTCCTTGGGGGCATCGATAAATTCGCCCGCATACAATGTGGGGAACACCGCAAAGGCGGAAAGCTCCGGCAGCAGCATCAGGTGCGGCAGAAGCTTGAGCTTTTCCGGTGCGTCCGCACTTGCACAGCTGAAGAACTCGATCTCTCGCGGCGAGATCTCCGCAAGGGAGCAGTTTTCCTCGTATGCACGGATCTCGTGGCTGCCCTCGCTCAGTGCTTCCGAGGCCGCTGCATCCAGAATGTACTGTGCCAGATCGGGGTCATCGGCAAGGACCTCGACATCCGTCAGAAAGTGCGGGGTCGTATCCAGATTTTCCAGCAGCTCCTCGTACAGCTCCAGCGTATCCTTGGCGTTTTCGTCCTTTTCGTTCGCGCTGACGGACGAAGCCGATTTGGTCACCCGAATCTGCGTGGTCCGGCGCAGGAAGGAAAGGATCTGCTCCAGATTCTGCCGCATCACCTGCGTCTGGTCGGTGGGCAGGATGTTCACACAGTACACACAGGGCTGGTTGATGGCGCTCATCAGCTTCATCATGCTGTAAAGCCGGGCGGTCTCGTTCATCTCCCAGCTGCTCACGATATAGAACTGCTGCCCGTCGTCCCGGTTCAGCGAGCGCATCACCCGCTCTTTTTTGATGAGGTGTGCGGCATAGCGGTACCGACGGGACACCATGCGGGCGTTATCCTCCTCGCGTTTCCTTTCACGCTCTTCCTCTTCTGCCGTCTTGCACACCTTTCCGCCGATCTTATCCAGTTCAAAGTATGCACCGATCGCAGAGGAGCGCAGCGTTTCCTCCATGAATACCGGCCTGCAGGTATCCACTCTGAAGCAGATCCTCAGCCGTTTTCCCAGCTCCCGTTCCGGGTCGTACTCATAGATCAGCTGGTAGCCCTCCTTCAGCAGCCGCCCGCGGCGGTTCATCTGCCGCCAGAATGCCTGATGCTGCTGCAGCACGCCTTCCACGTCGCCCTCGTCCAGCTGGGAATACTTGCTCAGGGTCAGATCCGGGATCTGCTTCAGTTCGTAATATTCCTGCTTCCACGCGGTAGCTTCTTCCATAGCTTCTGCTTCCTCCCCTTACCAGAGCGCAAGGCCTTTATCTGCGCCGCATGACCTCTTCCAGATCTGCATCGAACTGATCCCGGGCCTCCTGTGCCAGCGCCTGAGATTCCTGGCTTTGTTCGTCAAAGTCCTCTGCCAGCTCCGAGGAGGTTGCGGCTGCGTCAGAGCCGGAATCGCCGAAGCGGTTGCCGCTGATCTCAGAAAAATGGCTTGCCGCCTCGTTGCTTTTTTCTTTCTGCTCATCCGCCTCCTCCGACGTTTCCGTGCTGAGCTGATCGCCCTGCTCCAGCACGGACTTGACCTCGCTGTTCATGTTGTCCGTTGCTTCCTGCGTAGAGCTGTCATCCACCTGCTCGATAGCCTCCACGATATCATCATCGACATCCTCCGGCATCTCACCGAGAATGTCTCTCACCTGCCCGATATCGGTCACGACATTGCTGCCAAGCTCCTTGACCTGATCGCCCAGCTCCTTGACGTTTTCGACCTTTTTGCGTACATTTTCCAGTTTCATGCCCATAATGATAGCTCCTCTCGCTTACTTGTTATCTACAGCAGCCTGCAATTGTGCGATCTGCTGATCGGTAAATTTGGTCGCGCCGGAAATTTCCTGCAGATAGTCCGGCAGGAAAAACTCTCCCGCCTCGCCGGTGCTGCGCAGCACCATCAGCTGTCGTCTTTGTGCCGCCAGTGCTTCCACTGTCGCGTAATTTCCCATGGGTCATTCCCCTTACCCGGTCAGCGAAGTGACCAGCCGTACCGTTCCGTTTTCCTCCACGATCTCCTCGATCGTATAAGACTGACCCGCTGTCCAGCCCTCATCCGTCAGGCAGACCGCAAGCGGGTTGATCAGATATTTTTCCACAACATTGCCGATGCCGCGCCCGCCGAACTCCAGACCGTCCAGCGCGCGTTCCGCCAGCAGCTCCCATGCGGCGCTGCCCGGCTCCAGTTCGATGTGCACCCGGGCGTTTTCCTGCACGGCACGCATCACGCTGCGGAGCTGCTTGTTCAGGATGCCCGGCACCGACTCCGGCCGGATATAGTCGAACACGATGATGTTGTTGCCGATGCGGTTCAGGGTCTCCGCGCGGCCAAGCCGGTCGATAAAGTATTCATGCAGTCCGTCCCGGACGGCCTGCTCGATCTCCTCGTAGCGGTTCTCCGGCGTGATGAGGGCTTGCCGCATCCCATTGGGCAGGGTGCGGTAGATGCCCGCATTGCTGGTGAATACGAGGATCGTTTCCGAAAAATAAATGGTCTCGCCCTTGGAATCGGTCAGACGGCCATCGTCCAAAATCTGCAAGAACTTGTCCATGATGGACGGATGTGCCTTTTCGATCTCGTCAAACAGCAGGACTGAGAAGGGGTGGTTCTTGACCGCGTTGGTCAGCTCGCCGCCGGCCTGATAGCCCACATAGCCGGGCGGGGAGCCGATCAGACGCTGATCGGAATGCTCCTGCGAATATTCGCTCATATCAAAGCGCAGCAGGGCGCTCTCGTTGCCGAACAGGTTGCGCGCCATGGCTTTGGCCAGCTCCGTTTTGCCCGTGCCGGTGGGGCCTGCAAAGAACAGCACGCCCTTCGGCCGTCTGGAGGAGGAATGCTGGATGCCCGAAAGCCCCTTGACCGAGCGCTTGATGACGTTGACCACCGCGTTGATGGCAGGCTCCTGCCCGATCACGTCCTCCGCCAGCCGTGCGCCGAGGGACTGCAGCTCCTCGGCGGTCAGGCGGCTCCATGGGTTTTCCCGTCGGCCGTAGCGATAAAGGTTGAAGGCATCCGCGTAGTCCTCCGGAGCCGTTCCCCGGTCCAGACACTGTGCCAGCAGACGATCCAGCTCCAGCAGACTGAAGCCGTCCGAGATCGCCGCCAGATTTTTCAGACGGCGCTCCTGCTCCGGGCCGCTGCTCCAGTAGCGGCTCTCTGCATAGGTGCGGATCAATTGCAGCCGCAGCTCTCCGGTAGGCTTTGGCACCGTGAGCACCTTGGCATACGGGTTGCTGCGGTAGAGCCATTCCGGCAGGTCTGCCGAATGCTCCACCAGCAGAAGAAGCTTGTTCATGCAGAAGCCCGCGCTCGTGCTGGGTGCGGTCACGCTCTCCCGCGAGGCCAGAAGCAGGGTAGCGAAATTTTCCAGATCGGCGTCTGTAAGCTGCGCCGGGGAGGCCAGCATCAGGGAGGCAAGGTCAAACACCACTGCCACGCTGGACGACAGGCTGTGCACAGCCTCCCGGGCGGCCTTTACGGCCGCCGCCATGGAAGCACGCGGCTCCTCACAGCCCGAAAGGGTGCAGAACTGCTGCACCTGCTCCTCGCCCTGCGGGAAGTGATTGTAAAAGCCATCGATGCGGTTATAAAAAACGATCGTCTGATATCCTTCCTGCAGCAGGTGATCGTTCAGATACTGCTCCATGGGGATCAGATCCACTTTTTCGTCTGTGACCAGCGCCTGCAGATCCGATACCTGTCCTTCAATGATGAACAGGGATTTCATCTGCTGACAGGTCTCAAGCGATTCCATCCACGCCATTTTTTTCGTCATTGCACTGCTCCACCTTCAACGGAAGATCATACAGCCAGAGGATATCCCCCTCCTGCAACCGGACGGATACGCCATGCTCCATCCGGCTGCGCTGGCCGCTGCGGGTGTAAAAGGTCCCGTTCAGGCTCTCGCGATCCTCGGCCAGAAGCTGCCCGGCGCCATTGACCCACAGATACAGGTGCTTGCGGCTGACCAGCATATCCCCCTCAAAATACTCGGCACCCACGCTGTTGCGCCCCAGACACACGGTATCCTGCGGCGGGATGCGCAGCTTTTGACCAAAGTAATCCAGCTGCCATGCACCCGGGGTTTTCGGGGCCGGGGCATCGCCTTGCGGTGTGGCCAGCGCATTGCGTACCGGCGGGGGTGCTGTCGGCGCTGCCGGTACGTCCGGGTCTGCCCCAACCGGCACACGCTGACGGATGGGCGGCACGGTGCTCTGCGGCTGCTGCAAGGGCTGCTGTAAGGGCTGCCGCACCTCTGCGGCCGCCGGGGATGCCGGGGCGCTCCGTTCCGGGTAGACCACCCGCCATGTCCTGTCCACCGGCCGTCCGCAGGCCGGGCATTGCCGGACTGTCAGATCCATTGCGACCGTCTGTCCGCAGGGGCATTGTCTGTATTCCTGCATTGTGCTCTCCTCACCTTTCGCCGACATTCATTTCACGCAGTGCAGCGGTCTGCCCGGCTGCACTGCTCTGTGCCGCCGTCCCGCTGCAAAAAACGATATTTTCCTCGGTAGGGGCTTCATCGTACAGGTCTGCGACCAGCACGCCCTCCCGCGCCAGCTCCTGCTGGATCTGCGGGTAGACCCGGCAGAAATGCACCGCCTGCTCTGCCGCAGAGCGCCGTTCCTCCGTGGAGGGGGTACTGCTCCGGGCAATGCCGTGCAGCTCCATCTCAAAGGCACCGCCCGGGCTCTTTTTCACGGCAAGCACCGTGTTGGGCGTGACCTGATAGGACACGCTTTCTGCCTGTGCCGTCTGCACACTGCCGGGCTGCAGGGCAATGCCATGCCGTGCAAATACACGGGTGAGCGTTTGTGTGATGTACTGCTGCCCCTGCTGCAGGATCAGCTGCCGTTGCAGCCGTTGCAGCTGTGCTTCGCAGCGAGCCGGAGCCTGCAGGAGCTCCGGCTCTGCCTGCAGCTGCAGCAAACGGCACAGCGCCTCGTACCGGAGAGCGTTCTGCTCCTGCTGCAGCTGCACACTGCTGTGCTTTTGCTGCCGAGCCTGCAATTCCCGGAGCCGTGCTCCATTTTCCTGCAGGAATGCCCCGCGGAGCAGCGGTGCACAGCTCTTGCTCCGGTGTAGAAGCTCCTCGGCGGCACTCTGCAGCTCCGGGTCTCCGGAGGTCTGCAATTCCAGCACGCCGGACAGAAATGCTTCCCACGCGTCCTCCCGGACATCGGCATTCTCTACCCGCAGGGACACCACGCTGCGCACCCGGGCCCGCCGGGGCGCGGCAGCCTGCTCCGGAAACGCTTCGGTCTGCGGCGCAGCTGCCTCTGGTGCAGCTGCCTCCTGCACCGACTGCTGCTCCTGATATTCCTGCCGCTGTCTTGCCAGAGCCTGTGCGCTCCGGCTGCCCTGTGCCCATGCCGTGCTGGTCTGGTTCTGGCGGCGCATCAGGTCTTCCTGCGCGGCCTGCCGGGCATTCCGCGCTGCGGCGATGCTCTGTTCGACCTGCTCCAGCAGCTGTCGGCATTGCTGCTCGATCTGCTTCTGCTGCTGCAGCTCCAGATAAAAGCGACCCGCAAGGTAACTGCTCATACCATTTCCTCCTGAAACCGGCCGGTATTTTCCAGCACAGCCTCCAAGCCCTGATAGTCCATCCATGCCTCGAACTGCTCCGAGCGGAGCAGGCTGTCCACGCAGCGATCCAGCGAAGCCCCCGCCTGCCGCAGCAGCTGGCTAAGGTCGTCCAGCGAGCGGATGGTCTTTCCCTCATACACGAATGTGGGGTGGATATCCAGCGCAAGCTGCAGCTGGCTGAGCGCATACTGCGGGTCGCGCTTCATGATCGATTCTATCCTTTTCGCGTAGGCAATGGCCTGCTCCGTATAGCCCAGCTTCCGCAGGCTGCTGTAGTAAAAGGACAGCAGCTCCGCACAGCAAAAGCGTACCAGCGGCGTTTCCGCCAGCGGCAGCTCCGATTCCATGGCGTCCCGCAGCAGGGCGACATCATTTTTGTACAGCCTGCCCAGCCACAGGATCTCCTGTCTGGGGTACACACTCTGCAGCAGGCAATACAGCCCGGCGTCCGGGTCGTACATCCGGATGCAGCGGCTGCACAGCTGGGCAGCGTCCTTCACATACTGTGCCAGAAACAGCTCCAGCTGATGCTCCTGCAGCAAAAAACAGGTAAAATCCCAGTCCGTGCACGCAGCCTGCAGCAGGTCGGTCAGATCCCGCAGCTCAGAGCCATCCCGAAAGCGCACCGTCCGCAGCGCAGACTGTGCATGGTCGGCCTTTGCCCGGGGCGCAGCCGGGGCTGCGATGCCAAGCTGCTGCGCAAGCTTTTCCAGCGTGGGACGCTGTTCCCGGTTTACCGCAGTCAGTTCCCGGATCAGGTCGCGGAACGGCGTTTCCCGGGGGAGCTGCCGTTCCTGCTGCCAGAAGCATTTGGCCTGCATCAGGCTCTGCGCCCGGATCAGCGGTCGGCCGGTGGCCAAGGTGTAAAGGGTAAGCCCCAATGCACACACATCGGACGCCGCGCTCCATGCGCGCCCCCGGGACGAAAGGATCTCCGGCGCCGCATACGCCAGCGTTGCGCCCAGACCGCGCTCCAGCCGGGGGTCTGCCTCGGTCAGGCTGCCGAAGTCTGCCAGCCAGAAGCTTTCCTTCTCGGCATCCCACAGCAGATTTTCCGGCTTGATATCGTTGTGCAGCAGTCCGTTCTCGTGCAGCACCTGCAGCGCACAGACCAGCTTGGGCAGGATCTGCTGGCGGAGCACCGGCTCCGGCAGCGGCACCTGCTCGGACAGCGGCTGCCCGGACACCGGCTGCAGGCACTCATAGACCGCATCGCCCTCTCTGCCCCAGTCCAGAAACGGCAGATACGGGCAGTCCAGTGTTTTCAATTTTTCGTAAGCCGCTGCGGCATCCCGCCGCTCCACCCGGTGATAGAGCTTGAGGATACAGGCGGTGCCCTCCGGCCCGCTGGCACGGTACAGCACGCTTTCGCGGCCATTGCACAGCCTGCCGAGAATGCGGTAGCGCCCTACATAGCTGCCCGGGCGTATTTCTGCCTTTCCTTCCGGCTGAGGTGCCGCCGCTGCACCGACCGACGGCAGCGTTGGCTGCTGCTGCAGTGCACCGGCCTGCAGGGTCGGCTGCTCACGATGGTCCATCTTCCGTGCTGTCCTCCTTTGAGGGGATGCCGATCAGCAAAAGCCGGTCGCCCTCCCAAAACGGCTGCAGGCTCCTTGCCTGCGTGGCAAAGTCCCGGTAACGCTCCGGATAGCGCCGAACCGTCAAGTGTTGATTTTCCGAGCCGTACAGCCCCACGCCCCGGTTCAGCTGCTCCCGGTAAGGGCCCTCGACCACAGCGGCGGCTTTTTCCACCACCCGCCGGGCAGCCTGCGAGGGAAGCTGGCACAGCTGATAGCCCGTGTAGAGCAGGATGTCGTCCGTATAGCGGGCGGCGAACCACTCCATGAGCGCCAGCACGGCTTCCGGCTGATCCAGCGGCTCCCCGCCGCTGATGGTCAGGCCGCTGCAATCCTCCAGCTCCGGAAGCTGCCGCAAAAGACTTTGCAGCGGGAGCGCCGGACGATCCTGCGGCTGCATTTCCGGGCTGATGCAGTGCGGGCAGCTGCGGCTGCAGCCTTGCACCCACACGCCCAGACGGCGGCCGTAGCCCAGTGCAGTGACCGGGAACAGCACCCTGTGCAGCCGGATCACCGGCTCCTCTGCGCCAGTCGGGAAAAGCAGCTCCTGCATAGATGTGAACCTTCCTTTAATGTACTTGTACCGCAGAGCAGGCACCGCCCGCGCGTCAGGCGCTGCTCTGTCACACGGCGGTCCAGTGCATAGCCTGCCATGCTGAAATAGCTGTACGGCTCCAGTGCATAGAGCTGCCCCGGAAAGAGCTCTCCCAGCACATGGTGGGGATCCGCATCCAACAGCTCGGCCCGGTCAAGCTCTGCCACACAGCAGCTGCTCACAAAGCCTTCGCGCAGTGCACGGCCGATCTCTGCCGTGCGGATGTTGGTCAAAAGCCCCCGTCCCTGATACCACACACTGCCGGTACGGGTCACGCTCCGGTACTGCCCGGGTGCCACCGGCGTCTGCAAGGTCATCGGCTGCCGCAGCAGATAAGCAGGCAGCCGCAGCGCGGTGCCGAGCTGCGCCTCGTCCTTTAGCTCCACCGCCCACTCCTGCCGAAGCTGCTGCAGGGTGAGCCGCTGCAGCCGCGGCTGCAGGCAAGACCGGTAAAAGTCCAGCAGCTGCTCTGCCGTGCTGTCAGCGGGCGGAAGCTCCAAGCCCTGCACTGCCGATGCACCGCCCAGCATCAGCAGCCGGTACAGCTGGAGCTGCACCTGCTGGCGGATGGCAGCAGTCTGGCGCACAAGCTCCTCCTGCGTAAGGAAGTGCAGCGCCTCCAGCGGCGGCACCCAGCTGTGCAGCACCGCCTGCGAGGTCTGCCCGCGCAGCCGGTTCCACTGCGCCGTGTGCTGGTCCATCTGTTCCCGGAACCACCGCAGCTTTTCACGGGTGTCGATCTGCCCTGCCCTGTCGTGCAGCTGCTGTACCTCCGTGCACAGCTGCACTGCCTGCGGCGAGACCGCCGTCACGCCGCCGACCCGCACCGGACAGCGTGCGTCCAGCCAGCGGCACAGCTCCTGCTGCAGCAGCTCGAGCAGCTCTGCACGGCCGCTCTCTTCCGCCAGCTCACAAAGAAAGACGGCTGTGATATCGTTCATCGCGTTCTCCCTCCCGGCAGACGGTCAGTCCGAATTTTCCCGGTAGCGCCGCTCTGCCTCCTGACGGTTCCGCCGGGCGGCAGCCAGCGCGGTCTGCGCCTCGGCCTGATGTGCCTTCAGCTCCTTCTGCTTCTGTTCCCATTTCTGCTCCTGCCGGGTCTGCGTTTCCAGCTGCAGCAGGAGCTTTTCGGTCAGGTACAGCGCTGCCGGGCTCTCCATGTCCGCACGGAGCGCCTCCAGCTGCTGCACGAGCTCCTCCGTAGGGAGGGTCTGATCCAGCAGGATCACTGCCGAGAGGAACTGCCGCATGGCCGGATCCGGCACTGCGCCGTCCCGCTGCAATGCAGCCAGCTGCAGCTCTTCGTCCTGCGGCGGCGCAGCCTCCAGACGGGTGCGCAGGTACAGATCCAGCTCTGCATCGCTCATGGTGATGGGGTCGTACTCCATCCCGGCATCCGGCGGTGCGGGGACCTCCGGCTGGAACGGGTAGCCGCCAAACGGCTCCCACAACAGCTCCATATCCTTTTTTTCCTGTGCAATGCGCAGCTCCTGCGCGGCGGCATCCGTTGCCATCCCGTTTACTCCTTTGCTCAGATGCCCGCAGAGTGCAGCACCATCATGGTGATGGCAATGGCTGCGGCGCTGATCCCGGCAAATGCACCTACACGGACGGTCATGCCGCGGGCACGCTCGGCCTGTGCCCGCTTTTCCAGCAGCTCATTCTTGGCAGCATTCCGCGTTTCTGCCGCATGGTAGGCGTCCTTGTCCAGCTGCTCCAGCTCCTTCAGGATATCGCGGATCTCATTTTCTTTTTCCAGCATTGCAATTACCACCATTCCGTATCATTCGGTTTATTCTTCTCCGCACGCTTTTTTTCCGCCAGAGCGTGCTCCATGCTCCGGATAAACTGTCCTGTCCATGCAGCACTGGGCTTCTCGTACAGGCGGAGCTTCGGATTTTCGGTGTTATCCAGATTGAAGTAGACTGCATTCTTGGGCTTCATGCTGCCGGGAGCCGGTGCATAGGTGAAGATATTGTATTGCTCCTCCTGGATATCGCTTACCAGACGGTGCTCGAAGCTGCCCAGCGCTTCGCCGTAATTTTCCATAAAGCCTTCCGCACTGTTGGCCCAGACGATAAAGTTCATGCCGTTTTCCGGCCCGGTCTGCAGCAGCTCGATGAGCTTGTTCTTAGGTGCCACGCTGTAGATATCCGGCTGCACCAGCAGACGGCGGGCACGGTTCAGGCCAAAGATCACCACGAACTGACGGTAGCCGCTGTCTCTTTCCTGCAGCAGCGTATCAATGCCGTCCAGCACATCCGGCAATCCATAGCGGCGGATGGTGCCCTCCGGCAGCGTGCGGGTCATCTGCTCCAGCAGGTCGCCGGGCTCCAGCTCCACACCAAAGTCGAACAGCGTGATGAGCGGGTGCCCGGCGGGCTCCTGCAGACGCAGCGATTCGTACAGCAGGCTCATCATAATAAAGGCGGTGGTGGTGCGCACACGCCCCTGATCCCGTCCGGTCAGCAGCAGATTCTGCCCCTTGCGGCTGGTGAGCTCGGGATGGAAGTGATCCTGCATCGAAAGCTCTTCGCCGACAAAGAGACGATACCCCAGACCCTCGGCCTCCTCGTGGTCGAGCAGCGTACCCTTTGCCTCAAAATGATTGAGGGGATTCGCACGGTCGTCCTGAATGCTGGACAGCAGCAGCCGGGTGCCCCCTGCCACCCGGAAGCCGGCGGCAGCCTGCTTTTGGGCGATCTGCTCCAGCAGCGCACGCTGCTCGTTCTCGTTGCAGAAGGCGATGCGGCACTGCACGTTGTGATCCTTGTTGCCCGCCGAAGCGTTGAAGATCGCCACGCCCTTGTCCAGATTGATAAGCTGGTCTGCCATGGGGTTGTCCGGCAGAACGATGCGCGCAGAATCCGGGCTGCTCTTCAGTGCAATACGGGTCTCGAACTGGTTGTACACCGTTTCCGGCAGGGCTGCCGCATTCTTGATATCCTGTGTTGCCATGATGAGGTAGATGGCGGGAGCGCGGCCGACCAGCGTCAGACGCTTGATGATCTCTGCGGCCTCGCTCATGACCGGGTCATCGCTCCTGCCAAAGGCCTCCTGAAATTCGTCGATGATGAGGATGGTGCGCGGCATCCCGTGGTGCGGATCGCCCGCCTCTGCCATCCTCTGACGGTAGCCCTCCAGATCACGGCAGCCATCCTGCTTGAAGATATTGTTGCGGCTCTGCATCTCCGCTTCGATCTTTTTCAGCACCGCAAGGCCAAACTCCGGTTCGGTATCAATGGAGATGGCACGGAAGTTCTGCAGCTCGTACTCGGTGTAGATCTTGAACTCCACACCGTCCTTGAAGTCCATCAGATAGATCTGCACATCCTCGGGGCTGTACTTCATCAGCAGACCCATGATGAGGGTATGCAGCAGGGTGCTCTTGCCGGAGCCGATCATGCCGGTGACCAGCGTGTGGTATCTGGAGCTGAGGGCATCCGCCGCCAGCTCCAGCGACAGCACCTTGTTTGCACCGGACAGGGCAAACGGTACGGACAGACCCTGACGATCCGAATAGCCGAACCAGCGTTCGGGCATCTGCGGCAGGCCATCCATCACATCATCGTAGGTAATGGTGACACGCTCTGCCGCGCGGATTGCCTTTTTCAGCGTTTCGATGGTGGAATCCACCAGACTGCGCTCGGTCGGCAGGACCACCGGCAGATAGATCCGGTCGATCGTTGCATGAGCGCCGGAAACGCGAGGCGACTGAGCATTGGGCACATGGATGCCCTTTTCGTCAAAATGGAAGAAGGTCAGCTTGCTGCACACGCGGCGCAGGACTGCATTGTAACGCTGGTCATTGCCCTCATCGCTGCCCAGCAGCTCGTTCATATCGCCGCTGAGAATGGTATAGATACCATTCTTGGGGCCGTTGCTCATCACATTTTCCAGCTTTTCCAGTGCAGTCTGCGTAAAGCCGCGGGGGAAATCTGCCACCACGAGGAACTGCAGCGGCTCGGCGTTCTTTCCGGCAGCCTGATTGTACTCCAGAATGTCATTGTACTGCCCGCGCAGATAATCCTGACTGATGGTCTGGGCACGGTCCAGCAGCACGTCCAGACGCTCCTCGATGCGCTGGGAGTCCACCCAGACGTGGGTATCCACCAGACGCTCGTCCACATCGGTAAAGCGCATGAAGGTGGAGAAGGCATCGCCCGCGTCGCTGGGGCTGATGAAGGTAAAGCGGATCTTGCCCGCCGGGTTGGTCATAAACAGCTGCAGCGTCATGGCGTTCAGGTTGGAAATGACCGTGTCGCGGGTATCCGCATTGTACCCGATAACGGACGAGAAGGCGCTGTCCGTAAAGGATACGGCGTGCGGCAGCACGAGATAGCTCCTGCCGCCTTCCTGCCGCAGGGCAAACGCGCAGTACCTCTCCATGCACTCGCGGACCACCAGATCGTCCATATAGGAGGTGATATCGACCTGACTGTCGCCCATGATCAGGCCGCCCAAGCTTTCCTTGGCCGGGGTGTAGCCCTTATACTGCGGCAGAGCTGCCCGCACGGCCTGATAGGCAGCCTGCACCCTTTCCGGCTGCAGCTTCTCCACAAAATCCCTGCGGAACCGGGCATCCAGTGCTTCGGCGCGCTGTACAGAGACGGTCCGCTGCGCCTGCGTGCGCTTGCGGGCAGCCTCGCTCTGCTGCTTCGTCTTTTCTGCAAGGACGGTTTTCCACTTTTCCACGGCAGCGCTGTGCCGTTTATCCAGCTCCGCGTTCTTCTCGCGGTACTTTGTGCGGATGGCATCGGTTTCGCGGCTATATTCCTGTTCCGCCTCGCCGCGCACCTGTCCCATCAGCGTCTCGGCACGGGCAGCAAGCTCCTCGGCCTTCTGATCTATTTGCAGCAGCGGCTGATTGTGATCCTCGCCCTTCTGGAAGAGGCTCGCAGATTCTTCCTTCAGGATGGAGAGCACCTCACCCTTGCCGTTCTGCGGCAGCCGCTGCGGGATCTGGTTCGCATCTGCAAGGGGATTGCTCCGGCCGTTCTGGTCGTAGGCGCAGTAGGACAGCTGCCACTCCACCCGGCCGCGTGCCGCCTGCACACGGGTATGGTAGGCATCCATCGCCTGCAGCCATGCATCCCGGCGCTTCTGGGCGGCGGTCATCTCCTCTGCCTGCTGGCGGTTCAGACGATTCCGGCCCTTCTGGTACTCGCTCTCGATCGTTGCGTTGACGTTCTGATCTTCATTCCGCAGGCGTGTCTTTTCTGCATTGTCCATCTGGGTCAGGTCATTCCGCTCGACCCGATCCGCCTCCGTGTTTTTCGCTTTTTCCGCAAGATAGTTTTTCAGCGATGTGCATAGTTCATCCGGAAAAAATCGCAGAATAAGATCGCGTTCTTGCATATTTTGATTCCTCCAGTCTGTTATCCGCTGTCGTTTACCCCATCGACCGATAACAGTGCATTGCTCCGCTCCCCATGAAAAAGTTGCCGCAATGCAATTTTCTCGGTTTCCGGTCAGGTGCAAGTCTTACTGTTGATAACAACAGTATAGCGAAGTTTGTCGCATTTAGCAACATCAGCACCCACAATATTTCAAAACCTTTTTCCGAAAAAATATCAAAAATGGCAATGGCTTCCATCAAAAAACGCCCCTGTACTCGGGGCGTCGGAGCTTGAAGGTCGGCTGACTTTTTGAGGCGCTTCAGGGGGCGCGGTCAAAAGTCGGCAGGCTCTGCCGGATCGACCCTGAGATCTGACCGCAGTATATTGAAAAGGTGCAAGGGGTGTGTTACAATCAACAAAAAGCCGCTCTTATTATAATATGGAGGTTTTTATGCTTGGTGCTATTTTGGGCGATATCGTTGGCAGTCCTTACGAATTTGATGCAAACAACTATAAGCACAAGGATTTCCCGCTTTTAAGTCGTGCCAGCCTTTTCACCGACGACACCGTTATGACGGTTGCCGTTGCAGAAGGCGTCCTGCAGGGCAGCGGAGATCCGGATAAGACCAGAAAGGCCGTTGTAGATGCCATGCAGAAATGGGGGCACGCCTATCCCAATGCCGGATACGGCGGCAAGTTCCGCCGTTGGCTGTGGACGCGCAGTACAGAGCCTTATGGGAGCTTTGGCAATGGCTCTGCCATGAGAGCTTCTTCCGTTGGCTGGTTATGCGATGATCTGGACAGTGTAATGACCATTGCCAAGGCAACCGCCGAAACGACCCATGACCATCCGGAAGGGATCAAGGGTGCGCAGTCCACCGCAGTTGCCATCTTTCTGGCGCGTACCGGTCACAGCAAGCAGGAGATCCGGGAGCATATTGAGCAGACCTTCCATTACGATCTGCACCGCAGCTGCGACGACATCCGCCCGACCTACCATCATGTAGAGAGCTGTCAGGAAACCGTACCGGAAGCCATCACGGCATTTCTGGAGAGCACGGACTACGAGGACGCTCTGCGAACTGCTGTTTCGCTGGGTGGCGACAGCGACACCATCGCCTGCATCACCGGCGGCATCGCAGAGGCCTTTTATGGAATGCCTCAGGATCTGATCGCCGCTGCATTGGTGCGTCTGCCGGAGGATATTTTGTCCCTTTATCTGCGCTTTCTCAGGCAGATCGCGGACAAGCTCCCCGCCCGGCGCTGAAGCAGGGGCGAAAGCGGCCGTATAAGAAATGAGACAGACGATCCCGAAAGGGGGCGTCTGTCTTATTTTTCGTTGGGACTCTTTTGCAGCCGCCCCCAGTGAAAAAACGGTCTTGCGCAGAAAAGCCCCTGATCCAGGCAAATGTACAAACGGTGTGCAGAAGGTGTGTAGCCGTTTTTTTTTGCATAGAAAAAGAGCGTTGAATCAAACGATCCAACGCTCTTTTATTGGTGCACCTCCAGGGACTCGAACCCTGGGCCCACTGATTAAGAGAGCAAGTCGCGGGTTCATCTCAAAAGATGGAAGTTTCGAGTCATCGTTGTTTTTGAACAAAGCAGCGTAGTTTTTTACCCAGCAATTTCTGCACCCTTTGTCGGATTTTGCAGCGAAAAGCACCCTCTGCACGTTTTGAAACCGTGCAAAATCCGTGCAGAAACCGTGCACTTACTCTCTGACAAATAAAATCGCCCTATCCCACACCGGCTTGACGGCATTGGTTTGAGTGGCCGCACCCCAAAATCAAGTCTAGGAGGATACTACTATGATGAAACTGCTTTCCTGCCGCTACAACATGGACACCAACCGAGTGGAAGCCCGGTTTGAGGATGGAACTACTCTTTCCATCGACTGCATCGCCATAGAGGACGAGTACGGCAACATTCCAGCACAGCGGGCAGAATTGGATTGGCTGCTCTACAACAAGCCCTTGGAATACGCCCAGCTTGTACTGGGTGGTGAAATTGAGCATTATCTCTCGCTTGGCTGTGACCATGGCAGGTTAGAAGATTGACCTTTAATTAAAATATTCCAAACAGACCAATAGCCCTCTACTTGCAGTCCTCGCAAATAGAGGGCTGTTGGTTTGTTGATGCTTCGCTCCGAACCGTACCATCGACTGTCTTTTGATTTAGAAGCACAAATCATTAGAACACATAAGGCCGATTCGATATGTTTCCGAGTTACTATCAATAAAGCTTTGTGACACTGAAAGGACACGGGTTTTCAATTTTACACCATTGAATTTTAGATTTATGTAATATCCTTCCTTTTTTAAAACACTTCTGCAAACCATTTTATATATCGTATTAGATTTGCACAAAAAACTTATTAAAAAGCTGTTTTTGTCTTCAAGCATTTTATTGTCAATAAAAATATCAGCCTGTATTAACGTCCCTTCAAATTCGATTTCTCCTCGATAAGTATGAAATTGGGGAATATCAGTATTTTCCATATAGTGCCCCTTTATAACGATAATCAATAAAACAGCCCTACAACACAATGATATAAATTATTTAGTTCTCCACTTCCACCACTTTACCAACATTACAATAACTGTAACCACGAAAATAGATATAAACAGTACCAGTGATATTTCATTCAGAACAGCATTCTGCTTAAAGAAGAAAAGTGTTACCAATCGTACTGCAAGAGCAACCAACAACAACATTCCTATAAATTTACTCATAATTTTTTCCTTTCGATGTTTTTTCGCAACCTTGATTTTCCGGGTTGAGAACTGTACTTCGGGTCGGATTCTTTGGGTCCACTAGAATTTTTATTGGTGCCCCTTTCGGAATACATGGATTGAACCAAAACCACTGCGACTTGCCATTATAGGTTTCACCTTTAACTTTATACTGATAATGTACCACATATGGATAGATTACATCTTCATCGGCAAGGTGGTAGGTACTCATATGAAATTTTATATGTACTCGTTTTGTTGCTGTAACCTTTCCGGTGATTCTTGTTCCATTTTTCAAAAGTTCTGCCTTTTTATAGTCAGAAATAATCGCCAATCCGATAATTATACCTGCTACAATCCATGCTAATATCGCAGCCACCCAAATACCAGACTTACACGCTCCAACCGATATAATTGCCGCCACAAACATTCCGACATACGCCAGTGTATGAATAAGATCTTTTGAAAAAAACATTTTATCTCGTGTAATTTTCATAAAACGGCATCCTCCTCAAATCCTACAGTCGGTAATCAGCGGCTCCGTGAAATCAACGTTCCTTAGATACTTAGATTTAATCCTATTTTGTTTCATCCGTCTACAAAATTTCTCAAAATCGTATAGCTGCACATAAATTCCCAGAAAACTTGTAGCACAATCACGATTTTTCTTTTCATTCAAACAAACCACCACGGCAGTTCCAGCCACAAATTATCCATGGCCTGTTCCTCCGTCTTTTTGGCGCGGCCTTTCGTCAGGTGAAAGTATATTGCCGTGCCGATCAGCGGATGTTCCTCGCCATCGGTGAAGCCATAGCGGTACAGCAGATAGGTCTGCTCCCGTTGGGTCAGCCGTTTCAGGCCATCGTACAGCTCCCGGCGCGATTCCTGTTCTTCCATAGTGGTCTGCGGCTGCATGGCGTAAGGGTCGGCCATGGCCTCAATGCGCCGCAGCTGTTCTTCTCCCGTCAGAACATCATCCAGCGAAACACGCTGATAGCACACACCATCCTTGTCCTCCGTCTGCATCCGCTGCTCAAAAGCAGTAAAGGCATCCCGAACCATGTCCATCATGGCGTTGCGGATGGCCGGAGCTGCGTATGTCAGGAACTTCATGCCGCGCGCCGCATCGAACTTCGGCACGGCCTTCCACAAGCCCAGATTGCCCGCCTGTTTCAAATCGTCCGTGTCAAGGTTCAGGCCGGACTGTGCCAGATTCATGCTGCGGAAAAGGTCATTTGCCACCTTGCCAATAAAGGACTTGTTGTTGTCGATCAGGCTGTCCAGTGCGGCAGCATCGCCTTTCTGTGCCAGCGCACAAAGCCGTTCATTCGTCTGCTTCATGGGCGTTTTCCTGCTCTGCGGCAGACTGCAAGATTCCCAACAGACCGCTTCGCAGCTGTTCCAGTGCTTCCGGCGTGGCTCCTTCCATACCCGAAACGCTGTCCAACATTGCATCTGTCAACTGCTCTGCCGTAATCGTTGGGTGCTGCACATCCTGCCCTTTGGTCAATTCGGTGAACATCTTCTCTGCCACTTTCTTGCTCATGGCTTCCTGTTCGGCATAATGGCTCCCGATACCCTTTTTGATTTCCTTGACCGCCGCCATGAAGTACATCTCCATGTCATCAAGGTCGCCTTGGTATACCGGCTTTCTCCGAAGGCTGATGTCTTTTGCAGCTTTCGCTGCTTCCGGGGTCTTGACCTTTGTGCGCAGCAGGGTGCTCAATGTCGTGAGCATGGCGTTCTGTGCTGCGAT
>CAKTCY010000013.1 GCA_934540955.1 uncultured Faecalibacterium sp. | reverse complement strand
ACCCATGGTAAAAACTCCTCTCAAGTTATAATTCTGAACCAGAGTCTCGCTCACAATCGGGGCTTTGCCCCGTACAGCTACTATTATAAACAAAAACTGTGTGTATTGCAAGGATATGAGATAGATAATTGTTTAACAAACATTTGCCGTTGTTGCACGGAAATGTGTCTATTTTGCCCGAAGTGCGGTTTTTTCTGCCCGCAGACGCCGGAAATGCCGTTTTTTCATCATGACAAAAGGGATCCGGAAGCGCCCGCAGGCATTTCCGGATCCCAAATTAAAAAATAGATGCGTTATGCAAAATATTCCTGTGCGCGGCGGGCGGCATCGTTGATGCAGTCCCGCAGCTGGTCCAGCGTATCAAACTTTTTGCTGGGGCTCAGGTAAGCGTAGAACTCCACCACCGGGTCGGTGCCGTACAGGTTGCCGGAAAAGCCCGGGATAAAGGTCTCGCAGGTCACCTTGGTGGCGTCATCGTTCACGGTAGGGCGGCTGCCCAGACCGGTGGCCGAGGGATACCACACACCGTTGATGCAGGTGCGGGTGATATAAATGCCGCTGCGGGGCATCTGGAAGCCCTGCGGGTACAGCTGGTTGATGGTGGGCACCCCAAGGGTGCGCCCCAGCCCTGCCCCGTGCTGCACCGCAAAGCGGATGGCATAGGGCATCCCCAGCATAGCGTTGGCGGCGGGGATGTCCCCGCCCTCCAGCGCGGTGCGGATGCGGGTGGAGGACACCGGCTTTTCCTCAAACTGCGCCATGGGCACCACCACCACCTCTACCCCAAGGGGGGCACAGAGGGTGCGCAGCAGCTCCGGGGTACCGGCAGCTTTTGCGCCAAAGGTGAAGTTCTCGCCGCAGAACAGCGCCCGGGCGCGGCAATTTTCCACGATGCCGCGCACAAACTCCTCCGGGCTCAGCGCCTTGATCGCTTCAAAGTCCGGGGTGAGGTAATACTCCACCCCAAGGCTGTGGATCAAGGCGTGCTTATCCTCGGTGGAGAGCAGGCGCTTGCCCTTCATTTTATTTTCCACCGGCAGGCGGAAGGTGAACACCGCCGGGGCTGCATCATGGGCTTTTGCCCACTGCACAGCCCCTTCGATCACCGCCCGGTGGCCGATATGGATGCCGTCAAAGTAGCCCATGGCCACGGCGGTGCCTTTTTCGGGCTGCGCCAGCGGCAGCGGGGCAAACTGAGAAATGATCTGCATGGGTCTTGTTTCCTTTATTGCTCAATTACGTTCCACGAACAGTTTTTCCACCCGGAGCACCCCGCCGGTGATGTTGGCAAGGCCAAGGAACTGCCCGGCGGCGCTGCGCACCCGGTAGCGTCCGTCTGCTGCGGGGTAGCGGCTGGTGGGGCAGCCGTTGTACAGATGCTGCTCCACCCATGGCTCCACCACCAGCAGCGGCAGCGGGGTGAACACGCTTTCCACCGGCAGCATCAGAGCCTCCAGCGCGGCGCTTCCCTGCTCCTTTGCGGCAAGGATCTCTTCCAGCGTGTGGGCATCTGCCTCGGTGTACAGACCGGCAGAGGTGCGGCGCAGCGCGCTCATGGTGCCCTTCTGCCCCATGGCGGCGGCAATATCCTCCAGCAGCGTGCGGATGTAGGTGCCCTTGGAGCAGCGCACCGTCAGCACATATTCGTTTTCTGCCGGACTGCCGCCATACTCAATGCCGTAAATTTCAATGGGGCGCGCCTTGCGCTCCACGGTCACGCCCTCGCGCGCCAGCTTATACAGTGGCTGACCGTTGATCTTGACCGCCGAGTACATGGGCGGCACCTGCAGCTGCGGGCCGATAAACTGCGGCAGCACGGCAAGCAGCTCCTTCTCCCCGGCGGTGACGGGGGCTGTCTCCAGTACCGTACCGGTGCTGTCGCCGGTGTCGGTGCGTGCGCCCAGACGCAGGGTGGCGCGGTAAGCTTTATCGTGGTTCAGCTGCAGGTCCACCGCCTTGCTGGCACCGCCGCAGAACACCGGCAGAACGCCGGTGGCCATGGGGTCCAGCGTACCGCTGTGCCCCAGCTTGCGGGTGCCCAGCACGCCGCGCAGCTTTGCCACCACGTCAAAGCTGGTCCAGTCCATGGGCTTGTCTACGATCAGGATGCCCTGCATCATGCTTCCTCCTGCGGTGCGTCCAGCTCGGCTTCCACCTCTGCAAGGATCGCATTTTTGGCGTTTTCAAGGTCGCCCAGCAGCTCACAGCCTGCTGCGCGGGTGTGGCCGCCGCCGCCCAGCCGCCGGGCGATGGCACAGGCGTCCACGCCCTTTGCGGTGCGCACGCTGATGCGGTAGCTGCCGCCGGGCTGCTGGCGCAGGGTCAGGCCGACCTTGACCCCCTCGATGCTGATGGGCAGGCTGGTCAGCTCCTCCAGATCTGCGGGGTCTACCCCGCTCTGCCGGATCTCGTCCCTCGTCAGGTAGATCAGGGCGCAGCGACCGTCCAGATAATACTCCAGATGGTTGCGGGCGATGCGCTCGGCCTCCATGCGGGCACGGGGCTTGGTGTCGAAGAGCAGGGTGTTCAGCTCCTCCACATGACAGCCGGCCTCAATAAGCTTTGCCGCCACCATGTGGGTGTTGGCCGTGGTGGAGGAGAACTTGAAGCAGCCGGTGTCGGTGGCAATGCCGGTGTACAGGCAGTCGGCAATGTGAGGGGTGATGGTCACGCCCATCTCCACGATGACCTGATACAGCAGCTCCGCTGCCGCAGCGGCACCGGCATCCAGAAGGGTAAAATCGGCATAGCCGTTGTTGCCTGCGTGGTGGTCGATGCACAGGTCCACATGGCGTGCAACCTGCGGCACACCGTTATTTTCGCCAAACAGCTGCAGACCGGCCACGTCCACTGCGATCACGGTGCGGGGCTCGAACTCGCCCTTGAACAGCCGTGGGTTTGTAAAGGCGTAGCGGGACGGAATAGCATCGGAGCAGAGCACCGCTGTTGTTTTTTCCAGCGCTTTGAGCGCATAGTACAGGGCGCTGCCGCAGCCGATGGTGTCACCGTCCGGGTTTTTGTGGCACAGAATCAAAATGTTGTCCGCAGCCAGCAGGCGCTGCGCCATCTGCTGCACATTCAGTTGTTCTGTCATCCAATGATCCATCCTTTCCGCAAAGGCAGTCAATCCTCGGTCTGTTCGGTATCGGCAGGCTGTGCTTCCTCCTCGCCGTTCACGTTCAGGCTGCGCAGCAGCTCGTTGATGTGGGCAGCGTAGGCGGCACCGTCATCCTCCACAAAGATGAAGCGGGGTGCCTTGCGGATGTGCATTTTTTTGCTGACCTCGGTGCGCACATGGCCTGCGGCACGGTTCAGCGCTTCAATGGCGGGCTTGGGGCCGTCTGCGCGGCCCATCACGCTTACATACACCTTTGCCACATCCAGATCCGGCGTCACGTCCAGACGGGTGACGGTCAGCAGACCGCCCTCCAGCCGCGGGTCCTTCAGCCGGCCGATGATGGCAATGACCTCGCGCTTCATATCCTGCGCAAGACGGCCCATATTTTTCTGAGACATTCCGTTTCTCCTTTAAAAAGAAAACCCTCTCAGCCTCGCTTCGCGCGGCAGCTCTCCCGATGGGCGAGCTTTTTGCGTGGATACGGGATGCTTTTCCGTTTCTCTGCAAGCCTCCTGCCTCGGGAGAGGCGGCATTGCGTCAGCAATGACGGAGAGGGTTATTTCAAATCTTAGTCGCGGTACTCTTCCATCTTGAAGGCCTCGTACACGTCGCCCTCCTTGACGTCCGCAAACTTCTCCAGCGTCACGCCGCACTCGTAGCCCTCGGCCACTTCCTTGGCGTCGTCCTTGAAGCGCTTCAGGGATGCGATCTCGTCCTCGGCAATGACGATGCCGTCACGCACCACGCGCACCTTGCTGTCGCGGGTGATCTTGCCGCTGGTCACGCGGCAGCCTGCAACGGTGCCCACATTGGAGATCTTGTACACCTGACGCACCTGCAGCTCGCCCAGAGAGACCTCGCGGAACTTGGGTGCCAGCATACCCTTCATAGCGTCAGTGACATCGTTGATGGCATCATAAATGACGCGGTACATCCGCATTTCCACCTTGGTGGCAGCGGCTTCTTCCTTAGCCACGTTGTCCGGGCGGACGTTGAAGCCGATGATGATGGCGTTGGAGGCATCGGCCAGATCGACGTCGGACTTGCTGATGGCGCCGACACCGGCGTGGATGACGCGCACGCGCACCTCGTCGTTGGAGATCTTCTCCAAGCTCTGCTTCACAGCCTCGGCAGAGCCCTGCACGTCGGCCTTGACCACGATGGCCAGTTCCTTCATGTCGTTCTGTGCCATCTGGCTGAACAGGTTATCCAGCGTGACCTTCTGGAAGGAGGAGAACTGCTTCTCCTTGGCGGCGGCGATGCGCTGCTCGGCCAGCTCACGGGCCAGACGCTCGTCCTCAACAGCCTCGAACAGGTCGCCGGCCTCGGGCACGGCGGTCAGGCCGGTGATTTCCACAGGGGTGGAGGGGCCGGCATCGGTGAGCAGCTGACCCTTGTCGTTGCGCATGGTACGCACACGGCCCACGGCGGTACCGGCAATGATCACATCACCGGCGTGCAGGGTGCCGTTCTGCACCAGAATGGTGGCGATGGGGCCCTGACCCTTGTCCAGACGGGCCTCGACAACAGCACCCTTGGCGCGGCGGTTGGGGTTGGCCTTCAGCTCCATGACCTCGGCTTCCAGCGCAACGCGCTCCAGCAGGTCGTTGATGCCCATACCGGTCAGTGCAGACACGGGGATGCAGGCCACATCTCCGCCCCAGTCCTCGGGGATCAGGCCGTACTTGGTCAGGCTCTCCTTCACGCGCTCGGGGTTGGCGGTGGGTTTATCCATCTTGTTGATGGCCACGATCACCTTGACCTCGGCAGCCTTGGCGTGGTTGATGGACTCGATGGTCTGGGGCATGATGCCGTCATCGGCAGCAACGACCAGAATGGCGATATCGGTCATGTTGGCACCGCGGGCACGCATGGAGGTGAAGGCCTCGTGGCCCGGAGTGTCGAGGAAGGTGATCTTGCTGTCGTTGATGCGCACCTGATAGGCACCGATGGCCTGCGTGATGCCGCCGGCCTCGCCTGCGGTGACGTTGGTCTTACGGATGGCATCCAGAATACTGGTCTTGCCGTGGTCAACGTGACCCATGACACAGACGACCGGGGGACGCTCCACCAGATCCTCCTGTGCATCCTCCTCCTGCGTGAACAGGCGCTCCTCGATGGTGACGTGCACCTCGTGCTCGACCTTTGCGTGGAACTCCTCTGCCAGCAGAGCTGCGGTGTCGAAATCGATCACGTCGTTGATGGCGTGCATCTCGCCCATCTGCATGAACTTGGCAATGACCTTACCGGCCTGCTGCTTCAGGCGGGCAGCCAGCTCGCCCACGGTGATCTCATCGGGGATCAGCACCTTCAGCTGGGCGTTGCGGGCCTTCTCCAGCTGGATGCGCTGCAGACGCTCGAACTCGGTCTCGCGCTTGCCCTTCTGGAACTGCTGGCGCTGGCGCTGGCCGCGCTGGGTGAACTTCTGCTTGTTGCCCTGCGGGGTGGGCTTGCGGCGGTTCTCGGTGTTCTTGGTAGAGGCCAGATCATCGTAACGGGCGTCGAAGCGGTCCACGTTCATATCCACAGTGCGGGTATCCACGGTGACCTGATTGTCCTCGCGGCGGACAGAGACTGCCTGTGCGGGGGCAGCGGTGGCCTTTGCGCCGGTCTCGCGTGCCAGCTCGCTGAAGGAAACGGTCTTTTCCTCGCGCTTCTTGTGCTGCTCGGGCTTCTTGTCGCCGTGCTTGCCGTTGTTGTTATTATTGCTGTTTGCCTTGGGCTGCTCGACCTTTGCGGCGGGCTGCTGGGGCTTTTTGTCAGCCTTGGGAGCCTCGGGCTTCTTTTCAGCCTTCTGCTCAGCCTTCTTCTCCGCCTTGGGCTCCTCCTTGGGAGCCTTGGCGCTGTTCAGAAACTCGTCCAGATTTGCCACGCTGTTATCCTTGCTGAACTTTTCCAGCAGGTAGTTCAGCTCGTTCTCCTCCAGATTGGAGCTGTTCTTCTTGCCGGTGCTGCCCATAGCGGCCAGCTCGTCCAGCACCTTCTTTGCAGAAAGGTTCAGATCCTTTGCAAAGTCACTCACTTTATATTTTACGATCATTCGCTCATATCCTCCTCATTTTTGATTGCTCCGCAGTCCGACAGGCGGTCGAAGCAGAGCTTTGCGAGGTTGCGGTCGGTCACCGCGTAAACAGCCACGGGCTTGTGGCTGATATCGGCCAGCTTATCCTGCGTCAGCGGCATGGTGAACACGTCCACCAAGTCGCCCACGGCGTAGTTCAGGCGCTGCAGGGTCTTGGGGCTGATGTCCGATGCGGTCATCACCAGCCATGCCTTGCTTTTTACGCAGGCTTCCTCCACGGCGTCAAAGCCCATGGTCAGCGCACCGGCCTTGCGGCACAGGCTCACGGCCTGATACAGCGCTTCCTCCGGGGGCAGCTTGGGTTTTGCGGGGGCGTTATTCTTTTTTGCCATCGGCTGCTGCCTCCTTTGCGGCTGCGGCCAGCTGTACAGCCAGCGCGTCGTATACCTCGGCGGGGACCGGCTGCTCAAAGCAGCGCTCCAGCGCCTTTTTCTTCTTTGCCTTGGTCAGGCAGTCCGGGTTCGGGCAGAGATATGCGCCGCGCCCCGGCTTTTTGCCTACCAGATCAATGCTGATCTCCCCGCTGGGTGCGCGCACCACGCGCACCAGTTCCTTTTTGGGGCGGCTGGTCATGCAGCCGATGCACTGGCGGGCAGGGATCTTTTTTTGTGCCATCCGGTTTCCCTCCTTCGGCAGATGGTGCCGGGCTTATTCAGCGTCTGCTGCGTCCTTCTTGGGCTCCTCGTCCTCGCCGTAGTAGCCGCTCTCGGGACGGATATCAATGTTGTAGCCGGTCAGGCGGGCGCACAGGCGGGCGTTCTGACCCTTGTTGCCGATGGCCAGGCTCAGCTGCTGGTCGGGCACGGTGACGCGGCAGGAGCGGGTCTCGCCGGGCAGCAGCTCCACCTTGACCACCTTGGCAGGGCTCAGGGCTGCGGAGATGAACTCAGAGATATCCTCGCTCCACTTGACGATGTCGATCTTCTCGCCGCCCAGCTTTTCCACAACAGCAGCCACGCGGGCGCCGTGCTCGCCGATGCAGGCGGAAACAGGGTTGACGTTGGGGTCCTTGGACCAGACAGCCATCTTGGTGCGGGCACCGGCCTCGCGGCTGATGGCCTTTACCTCCACGGTGCCGTCAAAGATCTCGGGCACCTCCAGCTCAAACAGGCGCTTGACAAGGCCGGGGTGGGTGCGGCTGATCATCACGCGGGGGCCGCGCTCGGTGCTGACCACGTCCACGATGTAGACCTGCAGGGTCTCGCCCTCGGTGTACACCTCGCCGGGCACCTGCTCGTTGCGGGGCAGAACAGCCTCGCCGCCCTTGCCCAGATCCAGCGCTACGATGCCCTTCTCGGTATCCACGCGGGTAACGGTGGCCTGCACGATATCATGTGCGCGGGACTGGATCTCGCTGAGCTGCTGGTTGCGCTCGGCCTCGCGGATGCCCTGACGGATGACGTGCTTTGCGGTCTGGGCGGCAATGCGGCCAAAATCGCGGGTCTTGAGCGGGGTGATGATGCGGTCGCCCACCTCATAGCTGCTGCGGATCTTGCGTGCCTCGGTCACACCGATCTCGGCGTGCTCGTCGTACCAGTCCTCGTCTGCCACGATGTCCTGGATCAGCGCCACGTCAAAGCGGCCGGTGTCGGGGTCGATGTCCACACGGATGTGATCCTCCTCGACCTCGTAGTTCTTCTTGACGGCAATAATGATAGCCGCCTTGATCTTTTCGATCAGGTACTCTGCGGTGATGCCGCGCTCATGCTCCAGCATGGAGAGCGCTTCAAAAAAGTCCTTATTCGCTGCTGTCATTTTTCGGGTTCCTCCTATATATTTTGTTCTCTTTTCTCCATCAGAGACGGTTTATTTCAGTTGAACAGATCCTCGTCGTCGCACAGCTGCACGCCGGAGGCTGCATTCACCTCAAAGGTCACGGAGCCGTTCTCGGTCTCCAGCGTCACGGTGCTGCCCTCGCGGCCGGTCAGGATGCCGGAAAGCTCCCGCACGCCGTCGGCGTTGGGGCGGATGAGCTTTGCCCGCACCTTCTGGCCCTTGAGCGCCTCGTAGTGCTCCGGGCGGGTCAACTTGCGGCCAAGGCCGGGGCTGCCCACCTCCAGATAATAGCTCTGGTCGATGGGGTCTGCCTCATCCAGAATGGGGTCCAGTGCGTGGGACACCTCTGCACAGGTGTCGGTATCCATAGTGCCGTCCCGGTCGATGAGGATGCGAAGATACCAGTCCGGCCCTTCCTTCTCAAAAACCACATCCCACAGGCGCAGACCCATGCCTTCCACCGTGGGACGGACAAGCGCTTCCACTCTCTGCGCGGTGTTGCCGCCAGACTGCTTCGCCATAAAAAACCTCCAAACAAACAAGAAACGCGGACCTTGCGGCCCACGTTTCAGGTTAAACTATATCGTACTACTAGAATATAGCATACTCTTGCGATTTATGCAAGCATTTTCGCAATTTTTTTGCAGTTGTGCGCCCTTTGGGGCTTTTTACAGCACCCAGACGCCGTTCTCGAACAGCGGCACGGTGCGGCCATCGCGGCATTTGCCGGTGATGCGGCTGTCCTCTGCACCGATCATCACGTCCTCGTGCAGGGAGGAGTGGTTCATGCCGCGGGCTGCCAGCTCTTCCTTGGAAAGGCCGGTGCCGCCCACGGTGGTGCCGGGGTAGCTGTCGCCAAAGGCGATGTGGCAGGCGGCGTTCTCGTCAAACAGGGTGTTGTAGAACAGCTTGCCGCTGCGGTTGATGGGGCTGGAGGCGGGCACCAGTGCCACCTCGCCGATGTGGCGTGCGCCCTCGTCGGTGTCCAGCAGCTGACCCAGCAGGTCTGCGCCCTCGTCAGCGCCGTGCTCCACCACCTTGCCGTCCTTGAAGGTAACATGGAAGTTCTTGATCAGCTGTCCGTTAAAGACGTAGGGCTTTGTGCCGTAAACGATGCCGTCCACCTTATCCTTATGGGGTGCGGTGAACACCTCCTCGGTGGGGATGTTGGGCAGGAAGGGCACGCCCTTCTCGTTTTTGCTGCCGGCGCTCTCCCACACGGCCTGCTCGGCCAGACCCACGGTCAGGTCGGTGCCGTTGGCACTTTCAAAATGCACGCTTTCCAGATCAAGGGCGTTCATCTTTGCGCCCAGCTCGTTCAGGCGGTCCAGATGCTTCTGCCACTCCCCTACCGGGTCGCCGCCGGTCACACGGCAGGTGTCAAAGATCAGCTTCCACTGTGCCTCAATGGCGGCGGCAGTGTCCAGCTCCGGGAACATCTTCTTTGCCCACGGTGCGGCGGGCAGAGCGGCGATGGACCACTGCACCCGGTCATTCATGGTGTACTCCCGCCACGGCTGCATAAAGCTGCGGTTCGCGCTGTTCACCCGGCTGATCTTGGCACCGTCCAGCCCGGCAAACAGCTCCGGGTCGTCCGCGATGAGGTGCAGCACGCACACCCCGCCCTCGCTCTCGGCATAGTCCAGATAGCGGCGCAGCTGCCAGCCCTTGTGGTCGGTCAGTGCCTCCTCGCTGCCCAGCTCCATGCGGATACGGGTAACGGCGTCATCCTGCCAGTTCACCTGCACATCCCGCGCACCGGCCTCGTAGGCGCTGCGCACGCACAGCCGTGCCAGCGGCGCACCCTCCAGCGGGCAGTTGATGATAAGGGTCTGCCCCGGCTGCGGGTTCACACCCACCCGGACGATAAAATCTGCATACTTCTGCAGCAGTTCGTTAAAGTTTTCCACGTCAGAACCTCCTGTGGTGCAAAGCCACCGTTGTTTTTCTCTCAGTATACCGCGTTCCGGCGTTTCTGTCCACTATGGGCGGGAATGCCGCTCACCCTTCCGATTCAAAAAAGGCGCGGGTCAGCTGCACCACCGTGCCGGAAAGCAGCAGCAGCGCAATGAGGTTGGGGATGCTCATCAGACCGTTGAAGGTATCGGCGATGCTCCACAGCAGGCCAAGGTCCATGGTAGCGCCCAGAATGGCTACCAGAGCGTACACCACAAAGAAGGGGCGTGCCACCTTGTTGCTCTTGCACAGGAACACCAGAAAGCGGGAGCCGTACAGACCCCAGCCGATGATGGTGGAAAAGGCAAAGCAGCACAGCGCCACGGCGGTAAAAATGGAAGCCCAGCCGCCGTAGGTGGTGGTAAAGCCGGAGATGGTCAGCTCGGCACCGGCCGCTGCGCCGTAGCTGACCGGGGTGCCGCTGCACAGGATGACCAGCGCGGTCAGGGTGCAGATGACGATGGTATCGGCAAACACCTCAAAAATGCCGAACATACCCTGCTTGACCGGCTTTTTGGTGTCGGCACAGGCATGGGCGATGGAGCCGGTGCCAAGACCGGCCTCGTTGGAAAAGATGCCGCGGGAAACGCCCTTTTGCATACTGACGAACAGGCTGCCGATGGTGCCGCCGGTAAAGGCAGCGGGGTTGAACGCGCCCGCCACGATGGATTCCAGCACATAGGGCAGGCGGGAGAAGTTGAGCACCACCACGCCCACCGACAGTACAATATAGAACAGCGCCATAAAGGGCACCAGCTTCTCGCTCACGCTGCCAATACGCTTGATGCCGCCCAGCAGCACCAGCGCCACCAGCACCGCCACAAGGATGCCCACGATAAGGTTGAGGGTGGGCAGAAAGCCATTGCCCACAAGCCCGTATTCCAGCAGGGCGGTATCCACTGCTGCAACGATGGTGTTTACCTGCGTTGCGTTGCCGGTACCAAACACGGTCAGCACGCCAAACAGTGCGTACAGCACGGCCAGAAACTGCCAGCGGCGGCCAAGGCCGTTTTTAATATAGTACATCGGGCCGCCCACCCACTCGCCGGTGTCGCTGCGCTCCCGGAAATGCACAGCCAGCGTCACCTCGGCAAACTTGGTGCACATACCCAGCAGCGCAGAGCACCACATCCAGAACACGGCACCCGGGCCGCCGATGGCAATAGCGCCCGCCACACCGGCAATGTTGCCGGTGCCCACCGTGCCCGCCAGCGCGGTGCACACCGCCTGAAAGGGGGTCATGGCACCGTCCGAAGCGTCCCGCTTGCGGAACATCCGGCCCACGGTGGTGCGGATGGCGTAGGGGAATTTGCGGATCTGCAAAAAGCCCGTGCGGACACTGAGCAGCAGTCCCACGCCAATGATGCACACCATGGCGGGGATGCCCCAGATAAAGCTGTTCACCGCCTGATTGACGGCGGCAATGGTCTCGATCATATACTTCCACATCCTCTGTAATATCTTGCGCACTGACAGTTTTTGTCAAAACACGAAAAATATTTTACCGTACTTTTACCGTAGTGTCAATAAAAAACAGGGACGTTATGAAACGCCCCTATCAGAAATTTTTATTTTTTATGTGTGACCGCCCGGCGGTAGACCGCACCGGAGACCACTGCCGCCAGTACCTCGGTGAGCCAGAAGGCGTGCCAGACGCCGTCTGCGCCCAGCCAGCTACACAGCAGCGCAGCCAGCGGCATGATGAAAACAACATACCGGCACAGCGCGATGACCAGCGATTCTGCGCCCTTGCCCAGCCCCTCCAGCGCACCGGAGACGGTGGTGGAGACCGCCGAGACGACAAAGCCGATGCTGATGATGCGCAGGGCAGTCTGCCCGGCGGCGATGGTTTCGGGGTTCTGGGTGAACAGCCCCATCAGCTGCCCGGAGGCAAGCTGACAGATGACCGTGCCCGCCGCCATGATGGTTGCACTCATGAGCAGGGTCAGCTGGAACAGCTTTTTCACCCGGGCGTGCTCCCGCGCACCGTAGTTGTAGCCAATGAGGGGGCGCATTCCCTGCACGAAGCCGTTGGCGGGCAGATACAAAAAGGTCTGCAATTTATAATAGATGCCCAGCACCACCACATAGCTCTGAGAAAAGGCCGCCAGCAGCCCGTTGAGGAAGGTGACCAGCAGCGAGGACAGCGCCAGATTCAGGATCGCCGGAATGCCGATGGCATACAGTCTGCCGTCCAGCACCGCGTCCGGGTGCAGGCAGCTGCGGCGCAGCCGCACCGGCAGCTCGGTGCGCAGGTAGACCACAAGGTAGACCACCACGCTGAGCACCTGACCGATGCCGGTAGCCAGTGCCGCGCCCGCAATGCCCATGGCGGGCACCGGCCCAAGGCCGAAAATGAGCACCGGGTCCAGCAGAATATTGCACACGCAGCCGGTGATCAGCGCGACCATGGACACCTTCATGCGGCCCACCGCCTGAAAGATCTTTTCAAAGGCCAACGAGACCATGTTCACGACCAAAAACAGGAACACGATGGTGGAGTAGGTAATGCCGGCAGCGATCAGCGCCTCGTCCTGCGTAAAGCGGCGCAGAAAGCCGGGCATGATGGCGATGCTGACCGCCATCATCACCACGCCGTGCACAAGGCTGAGCACAAAGCCATGGGTGGCGGCCGTCTCGGCCTTTTCGCGGTCGCCCGCGCCCAGATACAGCGCGATCATCGCGTTGATGCCGATGCCAAAGCCGATGGCAATGGCGTTGGAAAAGTTCTGGATGGGGAACACCAGACTTAAAGCGGTCATGGCGTCCTCGCTGATGCGCGCCACAAACAGGCTGTCCACAATGTTGTACAGGCTGTTCACCAGCATGGAGACCACGTTGGGCAGCGCCATCGAGAGCAGCAGCGGCAGCACCGGCTTCTCCTTCATAAAAGCTTCATTCATTGAAAATTTCACCTGCTATCTGTAAAAAGTAAAAATGTGACGGGCACAGCATCGGCTTGCATCCGTTTTCCGGCGCACAAAAAAGCCACACAATGACCCTTGGCGGGTCATTGTGTGGCGAAAAGTAGCAATGTTGCTGTAAAAATCCACACGGTTTTTATGATCGCGGCAGCTGTCCGCGATATGCCCCCCGCGCATTTGCGGGCTGCAACTCTAGCAGAATACCACATCCCCGGCGGTATGTCAAGGGGTTTCGATACAAAAGTATGACTTTTACAGCCACTTGACCATTTTTACAGCAAGCGCTACAATAAGGCAAACCGGCTCTGAGGGAGGGCATTGTATATGAAATGGATGATCGCATCAGACCTGCACGGCTCCTATTATTATGCGCAGCAGCTGCAGCAGGCCTTTGAACGGGAGCAGGCCGACCGCCTGCTGTTTCTGGGAGACCTGCTCTACCACGGCCCCCGCAACGACCTGCCCCGGGACTACGCCCCCAAGCAGGTCATCCCGCTGCTGAACAGCCTTGCGCCCAAGCTGCTGTGCGTGCGCGGCAACTGCGATGCCGAGGTGGACCAGATGGTGCTCAATTTCCCGGTGCTGGCAGATTATGCCGTGCTGCCGGTGGGGCAGCGGCTGGTCTACGTCACCCACGGCCATGTGTTCAACCTGAACCATCTGCCGCCCCTTGCCCCGGGGGACATTCTGCTCCACGGTCACACCCATGTGCCCGCATGGACAGACTTCGGGCAGGGGAACCTTTACCTGAACCCCGGCTCTGTGAGCCTGCCCAAGGAAAACACCGCCCACAGCTACATGACCCTGGAGGGAAGCACCGTCTGCTGGAAGACCATGGAGGGCGCGTGCTACCACCAGCTGCAGTTGTGATAATGTTGTGATATTCCAGTTTTTTCCGGAAAAAGCTGGAAAAAGCCCTTGACGAACCGCCCGAAATGCTGTAAACTAAGTACAACCTTTAAAAATAGAGGGAGCTGTAAGCTTTGTACTGAACGCAGGCGGTGCAAAGTGTAGCAGTAAACCCCATAAGGCATCATAAAAAGACACCGGAGGCTTTGCATCAGCTTCCGGTGTTTTTTTATGCGCCGCCGGGCTATCTTTTACTGCGCGGTCATGCTACAATAGAAAGAAAACGCGTATTGCAGGAGGAATTATGGATTTTTACGGTACCATCGGCCCCGCCTGTGCCGATGCAGCGCTTTTGCAGCAGATGGTGGAGGTCGGCATGACCGGCATCCGCATGAATCTTTCTCACGGGCCGCTGGCAGCGCACGAGGACTGGCTGGCGCTGCTGCGCAAGGCCGGGGTCAAAAAGCTGCTCATCGACCTGCAGGGGCCGGAGCTGCGCATCGGCCGTCTGCCGCAGCCGCTGTCCCTGACCGCCGGGCAGACCGTGCGTCTGGGCGCGCAGGGCATCCCCTGCCCTGCCGCGCTGGTGCAGGGTGTGCAGCCCGGGCAGGAGCTGCTGCTGGATGACGGCAAGCTGCTGGCACGGGTGGACGCCGTGGAGCCGGACGCGCTCGTGTGCACCGTGGTGCGGGGCGGCGTGCTGCAAAGCCGCAAAAGTCTGGCAGCACCGGGGGCAGACATCCAGATGCCCACCCTGACCGCCGAGGACAAGGAGAACCTTGCCATCGCCGCCGGCTGCGGCGTTACCGGGGTCATGCTGCCCTTTGTGCGCGGCGCTGCGGATATCCGGAATCTGCGGCAGGCGCTGGCAGAGGCCGGTGCGCCGCAGCTGAAGATCCTTGCCAAAATTGAAAGCCTTGCGGGCGTACAGGCGCTGCCGGAGTTTTTGCCGCTGGTGGATGAGGTGGTCATCGCCCGGGGCGACCTTGGCAACGCCATGCCTCTGTGGGAGCTGCCCCGCTGCCAGAAGCAGCTTTCTGCCGCCTGCCGGGCAGCCGGAGTGCCCTTTATGGTGGTGACCCAGATGCTGGACAGTATGCACACCCGGGCTGTGCCCACCCGTGCCGAGGTGAGCGACATCTACAACGCCGTACTGGACGGCGCATCCAGTCTGATGCTCACCGGCGAGACTGCCGCCGGGCAGTACCCGGTGCAGGCTATGGAGTATCTGGTGCGCACCGCCCGCACGGCGATGTGACAGAAACGGATTTAGAATGCCCTCCGCTGCTTCCGGGTTGCGGCACCCAGCATCCGCCTCGTGCCTTGGGCGGCACTCGCGTCTTGCTGGCCGCTGCCCCAACAACTCCTCCCTGTTTCCGCCGCTGGCGGCGGTCGTCGTCGTTGCTGGGCATTATCAGCGGAAGAATTATTTTTTATTTGGTCATCCGAAAAGTCTGCGGACTTTTCGGATGACCTTTTTCACGGAAAGGGGTTGTGACCGGAAACAGCCCTCCTGTGAAAATGCGTTTTGCGCGGCCCGCAGGCCGCGCAAAACGCGAAATCCAAATAGTCTTTCCGCTAAAAATGCCCAAAGCGCAAGCGGAGGGCATTCCCAATCGTCCCGCCTTGGAGACATTTTTCCGCAAAAAACGGCAAAGGGATAGCATCTTTTTTCTGCTTCCTGTATAATACAGGTAAAATCAACTGAAGTCAGAAAGGTTTATCGTTTATGGGCATCGTAGTCATCGGAGCTGTTTTTGTGGATATCAAGGGCTATCCCCTTTCCACCTATATCCCCGGCGGGCGCAACGCCGGACGCATCGAGCAGGTACACGGCGGTGTGAGCCGCAACGTGGTGGAGGATATCGCCAACGTGGAGCTGCGCCCCACCTTTGTGGGTCTGGTGGACGACACCGGCATGGGACAGGACGTCATCGACAAGCTGGCAAAGCACAAGGTGAACACCCGCTTTATCCAGAAAAAGCCGGACGGCATGGGCACATGGCTGGCCATCTTTGACAACGACGGCGATGTGCACGCCGCCATCTCCAAGCGGCCGGACACCACCCCGCTGACCGGCCTGCTGCAGGAGCAGGGCGACGAGATCTTTGCGGACTGCGATTCCATTGCACTGGAGCTGGATCTTGAAAAGGAAACAGTGAAGCAGACCCTGCGCTACGCCAAAAAGTACGGCAAAAAGGTGTTTGCTGTAGTCTCCAACATGAGCATCGCCATGGAGCGGCGGGATTTTTTGCAGCAGATCGATTGCTTCGTCTGCAACCAGCAGGAGGCCGGGCTGCTGTTCTCGGATGACTACGATCACCTCTCCCCGGACGAGATGTGCCGGGTGCTCACGGGCAACGTGCGCAGCGCCAACATCCCCAGCATGGTGGTGACCATGGGCGGGCAGGGCGCGGTATACGCCTGTGCAGACGGCAGCTGCGGCATCGTGCCCGCCAAAAAGGTGGATGTCATGGACACCACCGGCGCGGGGGACGCCTTCTTTGCCGGTACGGTCATCGGCCTGACCTACGGCAAAACGCTGGCAGAAGCCTGCGAGATCGGCAGCCGTCTGGCGGCCTCGGTCATCTGCATCACCGAGAACGTCTGTCCCCGCTTCCGTCCGCAGGAGTTCGGGCTGGATGTGCCGGTGGTGGATTAACGGTTTGATTTTTGCGAAAAAACGCATTTTCCCCCTTGACAGGAGCGACAGTTTCTGGTATCAATAAAAATGATAAAGGGGAGTAAAGGGCAGTCTGCCGGTCAAGGCTTTTTCCGGCAGGCCGCTGCATGGCAGCGTCATCACGGCAGCAATGCCCGATGTCATGTGTTCGCTTGAGACTTTTGTCACAGATCGTACGCTGTGGCAGGGGTCTCTTTTTTTTTGCCGCAGCATCAGAACAAAAGGAGGTAGGAAAACATTATGAATTTCTGGAACACATTCGCCGCGCTCTTTTCAAACTTTGGGGCGCTGACATGGCAGATGGTGGTCATGTGGGGCATCGGCGCCCTGCTCATCTATCTTGCCATCGTCAAAAAAATGGAGCCCAGTCTGCTGCTGCCCATGGGGTTCGGCGCCATTCTGGTCAACCTTCCCGCATCCGGTGCCATCACGCAGGGAGACACCGTTGGCCCCATCTCTGCCCTGTTTGAGGCAGGGATGTCCAACGAGCTGTTCCCGCTGCTGCTGTTCATCGGCATTGGTGCCATGATCGATTTTGGCCCGCTGCTGGAAAAGCCGTGGCTCATGCTGTTTGGCGCAGCGGCACAGTTCGGCATCTTTTTCACCCTGTTTCTGGCCGGGTTCTTCTTTGATATGAAGGATGCCGCGTCCATTGCGGTCATCGGCGCAGCGGATGGCCCCACCGCCATTTTTGTGGCAAACACCCTGAAATCCCAGTATCTGGGTGCTATTATGGTGGCGGCCTACAGCTACATGGCGCTGGTGCCCATCGTGCAGCCGCCGGTCATCCGGCTGCTGACCACCCAGAAGGAGCGCCGCATCCGTATGCCCTACGAAAAAGGCAACGTCACTCAGCTGACCAAGATCCTGTTCCCCGTTGTGGTCACGGTGGTCGCCGGTCTGGTAGCCCCGGCCAGCGTAGCACTGGTGGGCTTTTTGATGTTTGGCAACCTGCTGCGGGAGTGCGGCGTGCTGAACTCTCTGAGCGAGACTGCCCAGAACGTGCTGGCAAACCTGATTACCCTGCTGTTGGGTCTGACCGTAGCCGGGCAGATGACCGCCGACAAGTTCGTCCGGCCGGACACTTTGCTCATCATGGCGCTGGGTCTTGTGGCCTTTATCTTTGATACCGCCGGCGGCGTACTGTTCGCCAAGCTGCTGAACCTCTTTCTGCCCGAGGGCAAAAAGCTGAACCCCATGATCGGCGCGGCAGGCATCTCGGCCTTCCCCATGAGCGGACGTGTGGTCAACAAGATGGGTCTGGCCGAGGACAGCCAGAATTTCCTGCTGATGTACTCCATCAGCGTCAACGTTTCCGGACAGATCGCATCCGTCCTTGCCGGCGGACTGATCCTTTCCCTGATGGCTTAACGGAGGTGCCTTTATGCTTCATCTTTCTTCCTTGATGACCACCCTGCCCATGATGCTCATCGGCATGACCGGTATCCTGCTGGTCATCGGCTTTCTCGTGCTGGTGGTGATGGCGCTGAACTGCCTCACCCGCCGCAAATAAAGGGTCATAAATGCAAAAAGGACTGCCGTGCAGCGCACGGCAGTCCTTTTTATATCAATTTACCTGCTGATGGAAAGAGTGCCGAAGGCAGTCTCTTCAAAGTGGCTGCTGTACAGCTCCTGCATCAGCTTGATGAGCGAGAGGGTGTCCTCTGCACCGGCGGTTTCGTAGCAGGAGTGCATCGCCAGCTGGGGCAGACCGATGTCCACGCAGTTCATGGACACCTGTGCCATGGCCAGATTGCCCAGCGTGCTGCCGCCTACCTTATCGGAGCGGTTTGCAAAGTACTGCAGCGGCACCCCGGCGCGGGCGGCCAGCTCCCGGGCGGCGGCAACGCTCATGCCGTCGCTGGTGTACTTCTGACCTGCATGGGTCTTGATGACCACGCCCTTGTTCATGTAGGTGCAGTTGTTCACATCGGTGTGCTCCGGGTGGTTGGGATGCACAGCGTGGGCGTTGTCGGCGCTGACCATAAAGCTGGAGGCCACCGCACGGTGGAAGTCCTCGTCGTTGCCGCCAAGGCTCTGGGCAATGCGGTGCAGCACATCGTACAGGAAGGTGGAGGCTGCGCCCTGCTTGGTGCCGGAGCCGACCTCCTCGTTATCAAAGAAGGCTGCCACGCCGATGGAGTGGGCGTTCTTTGCGGTCAGCAGACCCTTCAGGATGCCGTAAACGCACTGCTGGTCGTCCAGACGGCCGCAGGAGATGAACTCCTCGTTGCAGCCCCAGACGGTGGCCTTTTCCCGCACATAGAGGAACAAATCGCTGCCAAGGATCTGCTCCTCGGACACCTGCAGCTCCTCTGCGATCAGCTTTTTCAGCGCGCCCTCCTCGCAGGCACCGCCCAGCACGGGCAGCATATCCACCTGCTTGTTGAAGGAGACCTTATCGTTGACCTCGCGGTTCATGTGGATGGCTACACTGGGGATCATCAGCAGGTCGCGGTCCAGCGCCACCAGACGGGAAACGATAGCACCGTTCTCCTGCACCAGCACACGGCCCGCCACAGACAGCGGACGGTCCATCCATGTGGCGCAGATCATGCCGCCGTAGCCCTCGGTGTTCAGCTTGGTGTAGCTCTGCCCCATGTGGATCTCGGCGTTCTCCTTGATGCGGAAGCAGGGAGAATCGGTATGGGCGGCGGCAACGTTGAAGCTGTAATTTTCCAGCTGGTCGCCCATGCGGAAGGCGATGATGCTGGAACCGTTGCGGCAGACAAAGTAGTCCCTGCCGGGCTCCAGCGCCCACCTGCGGCTTTCCAGCAGCTCTGCAAAGCCTGCCTTCAGCAGGATATCCCGCACAGCGGCGGTGGTGTGGTATGCGGTGGGGTTGCCGTCGATGAAGGACAGCATTTCACGGACTTCGGATGCGATCATAAAAAAAACCTCCTTGGGTGTATCTGAAAAGAGCCGGTCAGTGCTGACCGGCCCTTTTTAAGCATATTCAGGTTACTTTTTGGCAGCGGTCTGCTCGCGCTTTGCAAGGGCAGGCAGAATGAAGCCCAGCACGGTCAGCACCACGGGGGTGATAACGTTCAGTGCAAAGGTGAAGGGGTCCTTATCATACATACCCAGCACGCAGCACACGGCAGTAACGGCAAAGCACCAGCCGCCGAAGAACTTGGCCACGGCCTGATTCTTGACAAAGCGGTACTCGGCGGGGATGGTATCGTAGGCATTGCGCAGGGCGATGTAGGCGGCAAACACCCACAGGTAGCGCATGGGCATACACACAGAGTTCAGCTTGGTCAACTGGCGCAGAACGGCAGCAGCACCGGGCACGAAGGACTGTGCCAGAATGATGGAGCCGGACAGCACAGCCACCATCTTGATGCCGTTGCTGTGCACGCCGTGGGCGTTGACCTTGTGCAGAGCCTGCGGGATGAACTGCTTGGTGTGCTCGTTATCCAGCAGCATACGCAGCGGTGCGTCAATGCTCAGGATCAGCACGGCGAACTGGCTGATGACGTTGCACAGGGCGTAGATGATCATGAACAGATCGCCCACATGGTAGTACTGACCCAGCTTCTGGAAAGCCCAGTAGGAGCTGTTGGCGGCATAGGCGTTAAAGCTCTCGGCGCTGGCGTTGATGACGGCGGGGTCGAACATACGGCTCATGGCCAGCGTGCCCAGAATGGCGCAGGCGACCACCATGACGGCCAGCGCGATCATGCCGCGGGGGAAGCCCTTGCTGGGATTTTCGACCTTATTGACGTAGGGAGAGATCTTCTCGCAGCCGCCCACAGCGAACACCAGAATGGACAGAGACGTGAAGTAGGTGACGTTGAAGTTGGGGATCAGGCTGCTGAAGCTCAGGTTGGCATGGACGTACTCTGCCGTGGGGTTGATGGCCGGGGCAGCAAACATCATCACGATGTACAGCAGGGACATGACGAAGGTGCAGGTGCCTGCGGCGGTGAGCAGCTTTTTCAGGGGGTTCAGACCCAAGCTTGCAATGTAGCAGCCCAGCAGCAGGATGCAGAAGGTAGCCAGCTGGATGTAGCGGGTGGGGAAGGAATCGTAGGTCTCCGCATTGCGGAAAACCGCCCAGCTCAGCGCCTTCAGAAAGCCGCTGCCCTTGCTGGCAATGTAGGTGATATGGCAGGCCCAGTAGGTCCAGCCGGCGTAGTAAGCCAGCTTGGCGTTGGTGGTCTGGTGCAGCCATGAACTGACGCCGCCGCCCTCGTTTTTAAAGGCAGAGCCCAGCTCACCCACCATCAGAGCATAGGGGATGAAGTACAGGGCAAACATGAAGATCCAGCTGAAGATGACCTGCGGACCGTTAAAGTACACAAAGCCGTTGGTAATGTTGCCGAAGCCCCAGACCGTAGAAAAGGCCATGAAGGCAAGGGTAAGCCACGAGATCTTTGTGGCTTTTTCTTTGTTAGACATACGGACAATTCCTCTCTTTCTTCTCCACACAGGGCGGAAGTTCCTGTAAGAAGGCCGAGGCTCCGCATATATTTTGCAATTTTTACCAAAAATATAGCAGTGCTCGACCAATCACTTTGACAGTATAGCACAATTGCAGATTGTAGACAATCTGCAATTTCCATAAAATGATTGGTCAAAATTTAGACGGTCAACCAAATTCCCCTTATTTTGCTGCTTCGTCCGCTGCCTGTACGGCGCTGTTTGCGCTGCGCATCCGCTCCATGGGCTCCATGTAGTGGGCGTAGACGGCGCGGCAGGCAGCCTCGGTGTCGCCGCTTGCCAGCGCCTCGTACAGCTTGGTGTGGATGCCGTTCTGCCGCTGTGCCAGAGCCTCGTGGGTAGAGCCGCTGTTCGCCCCAACGAGCAGATTGCCGTAGTTCAGATCGTTCCAGAATTTCAGCAGCCTTGGCAGCCCTGCCCGCTGCACGATGACCGCATGGAAGCGGTTGTCGTTCTCCGCGATCTTTGAAAGATCCCCCGGCCGGACGCTGCGCATCTCCTCCAGAATGCCGCGCAGGGTGCGCAGCTCCTCCTCTGAGAATTTGCAGTCAAAATAGCGCAGCGCCGTCATTTCCAGATTTGCCCGCAGCAGATAGATCTCGTAGGCGTCCTCCGGCTTTACCCGGCGCACCGAGCAGCCCACATTGCGCGAATACTCGACCATGCCCTCCTGCTCCAGCTGCCGCAGCGCCTCCCGGATGGGCGCCCGGCTGGAGCCGAATTCCTCGGCCAGCCGCTGCTCAGCCAGCTTTGTGCCCGGCTGCAGCTCCCCGGTAAGGATCTTGCTCCTGATGGCAGAGGTGATACTTTCCCGTAAAGTCTGAAAGGCAAATTCGCCCATGACTTTTATCCCCCTTTTTTCCTTCTATACGTTCTTTTTTGCCGCACGCAGTCCGCAGCTGCTGCCAGTGCAGCCGCAGGCCTGTATTGCGTGCGCCTTATAAGGATACCACGAAACGGTGGAAAAATAAAGCTTTGAGGGTAAAACAGGTGTCTCCCCTCTCCGTCCGCAGAAGCCTGCACACAAAAATGCCCCCGGAGGGCCTTGCAGCTCTCCGGGGGCATCCTATGTACGTTATGCCTTGGCGCACACGGTCGGCATTTACTCGATCTCGATCAGGTTCGGGTTCTCAGGCAGTGCCTTCGTCTGCTGAGGAGCGGGCAGCTGGATGTGCAGGACGCCATCCTCAAACTTTGCGTGGATGTCCTCCTTCTTCACATCGCCCACATAGAAGCTACGGGCGCAGCTGCCGGAGAAGGTCTCGCGCCGCACATAGCGGCCCTTGTGGTCCTTTTCATCGTTAGAGTGGCTGCGCACTGCCTGAATGGTCAGGTAGCCGTCGCTCAGATCCATCTGAACGTCCTCTTTCTTGCAGCCCGGCAGGTCAACGTCTACCTCGTAGCCGTTCTCCGTCTGCTTGACATCGGTCTTCATCATGTTTGCACCGCGCTTACCAAAGGTGTCGCGGGCTTCGCGGTTCATCGCACGCTCCAGTGCACCCTCGTTCCAGAACGGATCAAAGAGATCATCGAACAGGTTCTCATGAAAAACAGTCGGCATAAACATAAAACATACCTCCAATCCCGGCGTTCGGGTCGGGTATAAAATTACATTTTGAAGCTCCTTGCAAAGGGCTTTCCCGGGAGCCTTGCGGCTCTCCTTTTGCTCTTCCTCCTGAGCACGCCACTGTTATAACACGATTTTTTAGCACTGTCAAGCGCAGAGTGCTAAAATTCATAAAAGAATAATACTTTTGTCACAGCTTCTGCGATTTCTTTGAAAATACTGCGCAGCAGCGCGCTTATTATGCAGCAAGTGGAACAAGCGCTCCTTGGATATACCCCGCAAAATACGCAACACCTGTGCTTACAGCAATGCAGACGCCCCACAAGACCCATGCGGCAAGTTTTTTACCGGTCAGCCTGTAAATGGCGTTCCAATACTCCATGTTGCACCATACAAGCGCCGCCGAGAACAAGACCGAGAACCACTGCACACGGAAGGACAGCGCCATGCTGATAAGCAGATAGTTCGTTAGCGTATAAAACAGGCTTCTGCCTACGATCTCCGGCACGCTCGAATGCTTTTGCTGCATATCGGTCACCCGTCTTTCCGTTCAAACCCCAGATAGCGCGTGCCCTGAAAACTCAGTTTTCCAGTATCGCCTTCTACAAGCATTCCGTAGCCCGAACCATCTACTTCAAGCTCCATGCGGTCACCGCTTTCCACCTGAAAGGTCACATAATAGGTCGTGAACGTGCGCGCCATCGTATTATCCGTGTGACGGCGGGAAACGTTCGTCCGCTTAGCCACCACAGCAGCCGGGACGGTAAGGCGCGGGGACGCATTATTTTTGCTCCATCTGCGCAGGTTGCTCACCACGGTAAACAGCATCATGCCCAGCACCACCAGAAACACCACCGGGATCAGGATACTGAAAAGCGCGTCAAACCCACTATAAAACATATTAGCCCTCCAAAATTTCTTCCAGCAGCTGCTTTACGTCCTCCAGAAAAGCGTCCTCGCCGAGGGTATTCATTTTAAAAAACACTGCCTGACTGCCGCCCGCTGCAATAGCCGACAGCCGGATGGGCGCGTCCCCGTTCTGGAACAGGGTCAGCGTCAGGCTGAGACGGTTGCCGCCCACCATGCTGTACCGCTCAAACACCCGCACGCTGCACCGGGCGCTGCCCTCCTTGAAGTCGCTGCCGGCTTCCAGCTCTGCCGACCAGCTGCTATCTGGGATGGCGCGTTCCAGCTTGCGGAGCAGGGTGTCGAAGCTCTGGTTGCGGATGGTCTTTTCAAAAATAGCCATAGCTGCCTCCTTTTGCAAAATGCAGTCAGTCCCTTTACTCTGAATACGAACGAGAGCGGGCAGCAATTGCAGTGCCCGCCCTTATTTTACCACTTTTTTCTACCGCCGGGAAGGTCTAGGGACCTTCCGGGCTTGCTCTATATAATTATTTTTTCCGCAGCTTGGGTGCGGTGGCGGTGTAGCTCATGTCCAGCACCAGCCGGAGTTTATCCTCCGGGGCGCTGCCGTCCAGCGCGGCGGTGATCCAGTTTTCCTTGTTCATGTGGTAGGCCGGGTAAAAGCCCGGCTCTGCCCGCAGAGAGCCGATGAGGATGGGGTCGCACTTCAGGTTCACGATATCCACCGGCTGCTGCCCGGGCAGACCCAGCTTGCTTTTGGGCACGGTGGTGACCAGCGCAAACCACTTGCGGTTTGCCGCATGACGGAACACCGCCGACTCCGGGGTGTCCATCCACGGGTAGTCCGGCTCCACGCTGTAGGTATCAAAAATGAGTTGTTCCAAGCCCTTGCGGTCCATGGGCTCGCCCCCTTTACGGCTGCTGTGCCAGCAGCTGCGCCAGCACATCCTCCGGGCGGGGGGTGTGGTTTTTGTATTTGGCCCGCAGCGGGGCGGCAGCGTTGTCCATGATGTAGGGCACGCCCACCACGTTCAGCATGGTCTCGTCGTTGTAGTTATCGCCAAAGGCCATGACCTGTGCAGGGTCGATGCCAAGGGTGCGGCACACGCACTGCACCCCGATGCCCTTGTTTGCAAAGGTGGTATCGATCCAGAACGGCCCCGCCACGGCGCAGTTTGCCTGCTTCCAGTGGGGCACAAAGCGCTCCACATAATTCTCCACGCCCTCGTGCAGATACACCGACACCTTGGTAATGTCCTCCGGCACCTCGGCAGGGCTGTGGATGATTTTGTAGTGGTTGCCCACGAACTGCACCCGCTGCAGCATCCCAAGGCCGCGCTCCATCAGATAGGCGGTGTTCTGGCCGGAGAGCATCACCTCGCCCTGTCCCTCGCTGCGCGTCCACATATCGTTGGCGATCTCCTCCGCCAGCGCCCGGGGCATGGGATTTTTGGCGATGCACTGTTCTTCCTTGAAAATGGTGCCGCCGTTTTCGCAGAGAAACACGCAGCAGTCCGCCACCGGTGCAAAAAGCTTGCGCAGGCTGGTATACTGCCGCCCGGAGGCCGGGCAGAACCAGATGCCCCGCTGATGCAGCGCCCGGATCTGGTCGAATATCTCGCCCTCCAGCTCCTTTTTGCCGTATTGCAGCAGCGTACCGTCAATATCGCTGCAAACCAGTCTGATGTCCATGGCTGTTGTTCCCTTTCCGTTTTTTCTTATTTTACCACGATTTTCCGCTGCGGAAAAGCCCCGGGCACGGCTTTTGCGCCCCTTCCCTGTGCCGCTCACTGCTTTGGCTGATACTGCATACTGGACACATTATAGATGGTGACAAAGGCCTTGGGGTCCTCGCGGTTGATGAAGTTCATCAGCTTCTGATACTCGCTTTTATCCACGATGGTAATGATCTCGTTGTGCTTTTCAAAGTTGTATGCACCGATGGCCTCGTACATGGTGGCACCGCTGTGCAGGTCGTTGATGATGAACTGTCGCAGCGCCTCCTCCTTTTCGGTAATGATGCACACCCGGCGCTTGATGCTGTTATCGAAGATGAAATGATCCAGCACCATACCGTTGAAGTAGGTGCCAAGAATGCTCAGCACAACGGTCTTTTTATCGTAGACAAGGGCGGCAGAGAGCGCCACGCACATTCCCGAAAGGGACATGGCCTTGCCCAGCTCCATGTGCAGGTACTTGTTCATGATCTTAGCCACGATATCCAGCCCGCCGGAGGATGCGTTGCGGTTGAACAGGATGCTCAGACCCACGCTGACCACCAGAATATAGCACAGCACATCCAGCTCCTGACTGCCTGTCATGGAGCCAAAATCCGGGAACAGCCGCTCGAAAAGCCCCAGAAATACCGGCAGCAGCACGCTGGTATACACAGTTTTTGCGCCGAACTCCCTGCCGCAAGTGAAAAACCCGATGATGAGCAGCACGATATTCAGCACCATGGTAATGGCCGAAAGCGGCAGCGGCACAAAATTAGAAAGCACGATGCCAAGGCCGGAAATGCTGCTGACGGATGTGTGGCTGGGCACCAGAAAAAAATAGACCGCCGCTGCAATAATGGCGACGGCTCCGGTCAGGACTGCCGCCTCCTTGGCAAGGGCAGGGTAGTTCAGCTTCTTGTTTGTCATTGTTGCTCCTCCAAGCTTTTGTTTTCCGTCTTTCAGTATACCATGCTTTGCGCTGATAGAAAAGCACCCCCGGGCAAAAGACCAAAAAACGGGCCAGAAACACCTGTGGGTGTTTCTGGCCCGTTTCATAATATCTTAGCGGTTCACAAAGCTCAGCACCAGCGCCAGCAGCAGCATATGCACGGGGTAAAAGGCGTAGCAGGCATACTGGAAGGGCTTGCTGTGGTAGCCCTTCCGCCCGCGGTACAGCCAGATGGGCACCAGTGCCAGCAGCGCCAGACCCTGCTGGCAAAGCTCAAAGTCCATACCGAAGAGCTGAATGGGGTACATCAGCCCGCCCAGCAGCTCCACGTTGACCCAGTACAGTGCAGCCAGCTGCCCCAGCAGGCACCACCACCTGCGTCCATGGAAGAAGTAGAAGATGAACACGGTCAGCACACCGGCGCCGTAGTAGTCCACCATGCCCAGCGTGCCCAGCACTGCGCCTGCCGCCACCACAAGGGCGGATACCAGCAGGTACAGCCATGTTTTCTGCTTTTTGCGCACAGTCTCCATCAGGTGGATGCCCAGAATGCCCAAAAGCAGCGTCCAGATAACATTCTGGTGCACCGGGTAGAACCATGTGCCGCCGTACATCAAATCGAAGGGGATCTCCGAAAGCAGGGCAAACAGCAGCAGACGCAGGGTGTATTTTTTCAGGTCATGGGTGTGGAAGTAGCCCTCCACCGCCATAAAGGCAAAGATGGGAAAGGCCAAGCGCCCTGCGCAGGTCAGCCATTCCTGCGCCGGCAGCAGGGTGGCCCACAGGTGGTCCATCAGCATCAGCGCCATGGCAAGGATATGAAGAGCCGCTGCGCTCAGGTCAAAGCGGGTCGCAGCAGTGGAATCGATCGATTTGGTTGACATACGCATACCTCATCTTTGTCGAAATTTGGTCGTTCTGTCTGGAATACGAACGAGCCCCGCAAAGAATTGCAGCCCCGGCAGTTTTTTCCCGCCGGGGCCGGCCTGCTGCTTTATTTTTTCTGCTGCGAATACCCCAGACACAGAAAGGCCGAGCCAAGGCAGAGCCATACCACCGCCGTGGAGTGATTTTCGCCGGTAAAAAGGTTCAGCGCCGCAGCAAGAAAAAACAGCAGCCCACTGAGATAAAACAGCTTGCATTTTTTCATGGTTCTCTCATCCGGTTTTGGTTTTCCACCGGCTATTTTGGATACGGCAAGCGCAGGGGCGGCTGCCATTTTACTCCGCGTGCAAAGGGGCGCAATGCACCCGGCACGCAGAAAGTGTGCGCCCACAGCAGTCTGCGGGCAAATTCATGAAGGGTGGCTTGCCTGCCTGCCCATGGAGACGTAAGCACAAAAGCAGGAATGCGGGAAGGAGCAAGGGACGGTTTCGGCGAAAAAACGTCTGGCGGTGGCGGAAAAGCCGAACGCAGGACTTTTTCAATTATGCTGGCTCGTAAGGTGAGCCGTACCGAAGCTTCCTTGCGGAAATGTGCAGCCTTATAGTTCATCTGCACCTGAACCGGCAGCCGTGCACCCGGCGCTTGCCGCACCCAAAATAGCCGGTGGAGCGCTCATTTAGCTTTTGGCGTTTTCCAGATAGGTCTCAAAGGCCTCGGCAAAGCTGGCGTTCACATCAAAGGGGACGGTGTAGTCCACCCTGGAGGTCACAAGGCAGAGGTCCAGCCGGTTGGAGGTCTCGTCTGCCTGCCGGTTCAGCTTGCTCAGCGCGGCGTGGATGACCTTGCGGTCGTAGTTGATGGTGGTCACCCGCTTCACATCGCAGCAGTAGGAGATCTGGTTGCCCTCGGCGTTGAAGCGGTAGCCGGTGCCCCCGCCGGAGAGCAGCTGCTCGGAGCTGCGCAGGTCGTTCATCCGCTTGAAGGTGCGGGCAATGCTCTGGCGTGCGGCGTTCAGGCTGACCTCGCTGTCCATATCCATGTCCAGCGCATCCTTTGCCTTGCGGATGGCGGCAAACAGGCGGCTCTTCTCCTCCAGCAGGTAGAGCATGAACCGGGCAATGTCCGTGATCTGCTCCGCATATTCGGTCTGTGCCACGTCCATAACGGTCTCGTCCTCGGCCTCGGGCATCACCTTGTGGCGCAGGTAGGTGTTGGCTACCTTGGTCACGTTGGCGTCGCAGTCCAGAATGCCCTGTGCCTCGTCCAGCAGGGACTGGAGCTTGTTCTGGTAGCGGAATGCTTCCTTCAGGTTCATAGTCGTTCCCTCCGTCTTTTTTCTGCTTTCAGCTTACCACAGACTGCCCGCCCGCGCAAGCCTTCCGGTAAAACAGGCAAAGCGCCCGCCCCGGCATGACCGGAGCGGGCGCTTTGCGTTTGCTGTGACACTTATTGGGATAAGAGATTGGCATTACTCAGCCGGCCACGCGCTCGGTGCGGCCTGCCTCCAGCATATAGCGCAGGAAGCCGGTCACGTCGGCGGGGTCGGTCACGGTGAGGTCAAAGCCCTTCTTGGGGGCAGTGTCCATCATCTGCAGCATAGAGCGTGCGGTAGCGTCCTTTTTCAGGTCGCAGGTCTTGCCGTTGTCCAGATGCAGCAGCACGCTGCCGTGGCTGGCAGAAAGCTGGCGCATGAAACGTTCCTTATCAAAATACTCGATACGAAGCATAGGAATACCTCCTTGATGAAATGGTTTATGTTACACTTGCCGTCCGGTCCTCTTTGGACAGGCGGCGGGAGAATAGCGGTTTTGCCCGGCAGGGAATGCGCTTATGCAGCTTGCGTCCCGGCTGCCTTGGTGCTATACTGAGCTTGGAAGCTCTGATAGGATAATACCACAAAACAATCGCAAATTATAGAACAGAATCGCATAGTATATGCAACAAAACCGGCATTGACAAAAAACATTCAAAGTATTGCGGAAAGGAATTGGTGAATATGGCATATCAGACAAGCTGTGCCTCTTATACCAGCGGCCGGGTGGGGCTGTCCAGCGCTACTGCCGTGGTGGCCGATGCCGCCGGACGGGAGCAGACCCAGCACGGCAGCCCGCTGTTCCCCATCGCCTGCTATGCCGAGGATCTTTCCTGCTACTCGGTGGCGTGGCACTGGCACGAGGAGTTCGAGTTTATTCTGGCGGCGCTGGGGCCCATCCATGTGGATGTGAACAAGACCCGGCTGACTTTGCAGACCGGGCAGGGGGTGTTCGTCAACTCCGGGGCGCTGCACGCGGTAGAGCCTGCCGAGGGCAGAGCGCTGCTGCACTCCGGCGTGTTTCAGCCCAGGCTTGTCGGCGGCATGGACACCGTGTTCTGGCAAAAACTTATCCGCCCCCTCTTGCAGCCGGGCACACCGCCCTTCTTTTTGCTGGACGAAGCCGTGCCATGGCAGCGGCAGGTACTGCTCTGCCTGCGGGAGGCGTGGAAGGGCGTGGCGGACGAGCCCTTTGACTACGAGAACCGGGTGCGGTACCACCTTACCGCTGCCCTGCGGCTGCTCATTACCCAATGCGTCAGCGGCAAGGTGAAGGTATCGGAGCAGGAGCAGATCGCCTCGGAGCGGATGAAGCAGATGCTGCGCTATGTAGAGGAGCACTACGCCGAGGAGCTGACCGTGGAAAAGCTGGCCGGGTGCGTCGCCCTGAGCGAAAGCGCCTGTCTGCGCAGCTTCCGGCAGTTTCTGGGCATCACGCCCATCCAGTACGTCAAGCAGTTCCGGGTGGAAAAGGCCGCCGAGCTGCTGCGCTCCACCCGGCTCAAGACCGGCGAGGTGGGGCTGGAATGCGGCTTTTCGGACGCCAGCTACTTTATCAAGACCTTCCGGGAGATCAAGCACTGCACTCCCCGGGAGTACCGCATCCGCTTCTGCTGAATAAAAAATAAAAATGCAATGCCGGGCAGCTGCAAGCTGCCCGGCATTGCATTATAAAATCATTCCTTGCCAGCGCTCCGGCGGGATGACCGCCTCAGTGACAAAGGCCTCGGGGTTCGGAGCAAGAACGTGGCGGGTGACCCGGAAAAGCCTCTCGGCGTCGCACAGGATGCACTTTGCATCGCCAAATTTCGTGTTTTTTGCTGCGCCGCAGTCCAGATACGCCTGCTCCAGCTTGACGAAATCCTCCGAGATGTGCGGCTGCTGTGCGTTGTAGTGGCGGCGCATATAGACGGTGTGCTGCGCCCCGGCCTCGTCCACCACGGTCAGCTGCAGGGGCTTGTCGGTCAGGCGGTTCGGCACGTTCAGTACCTCCTCCACGCTATGGATAAAGGTGTTGCGGGCGTGGGTGACCCCCAGCAGCAGCACCTTGCCGTGGGCTGCCCGCAGCCGGTCGTAGCAGCCGCCGGGAGTGCAGGGGGTGTTGGCATCCAGCTCCCCTTCCAGATAAGCAGCCGCGTCCCTGCCGTAGGCTGCCATGCTGTGGGTGGGGTGCAGCGAGCGCACCACGCCGGGGCGCTGCCGGAACAGCTCCGGCAGAATGCCCACACAGCACGGGCTGCGGCGCACATCGAACACCCGGTTCTCCTCGTTGATGAACCGCCATGTGTGGGTGGGCAGCAGCAGCAAGCCCTCCGCAAAAAACTCCATCAAGGCGTCCAGAACCGTGTCCGCACCGCCCTCCACCGCGCCGATGGACTTCATGGAGGAATGGATCAGGATGGTCTCGTTGCCTGTCAGCCCCATTGCTGCAAGGTCGTGCTTGAGGTCAGCCTTTGTGTATGCCATGTCGTTTCTCCTTTTCGGGCATTTTCTGTACCCAGTTTACCGCCTTTTGTGCGGCAAAGCAAGCCGGCACGCAAAAAAGGAAAATGCCCTGCCGCGTCTGCCGGGAACGCTCCGGTATCTGCGGGGTATTTGCCCTTTCAGCTTTCTCAGCAAAATCCTGTATACAATATTTCATCCTGCAGTGCTGCCACAGCAGCCAGCACCGCGCCTTGCAGTTGTAGCATTTGACAGTTATTCTCTGTTTTCTTTGTATATTCGGTACAGCAGCCGCTTTATCGCGGCATTTCATCAGCACTTTCCCCGCAGCATGAAGTGGTATATCAATTTCCCCGTTTCCTGAGCAGTTCTGTGCTCAGGCGCAAAAACTTGTATACAAGTATCCGAATAAAGTTCCGCTCCAGCATTGACATTCGGCTGCCGGGACGGTACAATGATACTAAGCTAATTTTACCGGATAAATGGAGAACGACTATGGCTACATTGCAGCACAATGATGAGCTCTATCATATTCTCGAGGACGAGATCTGCGCGCTGAAGCTCCTGCCCGGGGAGGCGCTGAGCGAAAACCAGCTGTGCAAGCGGTTCGGCGTTTCGCGCACCCCCATCCGCAGCGTTTTGCAGCGGCTGGAGCAGAACCGCTTTGTGCAGATCATCCCCTGCAAGGGCACCATCGTTACCGCCATCGATATCGGCGTAGTGGATCAGCTCATCTTCCAGCGTGTTGCGGTGGAGGGCATGGTGTTCCGGGATTTTGTGCAAAGCTGCTCGCCCATGGAGATCCTTGCGGTGGAACACCTTTATAATATGCTGCTGGAGGCCGCTGCGGGCCGCAGCGACCCGGAGCACTTTGATTTCAACCACTTCCTCAGCTGCGACCTTGCCATGCACGAGTACTGGTTCCGCAAAACCAGCAAGGAGTATCTTTGGGAGCAGATGACCCGCCCGCAGGCAGACTACTCCCGCTTTATCCGTCTGGACATCGTGGGCGCGCGCAACGTGCCCAGCGTTGTCAGCGAGCACGCTGAGATGCTGCGCATTCTGCGGGAGAAGGATCTGGACGCCATCGAGCCGCTGATGCGCACCCACCTGTACGGCGGCGTGAGCCGCATGGGCAGCAAGATCTACTCGGACGAATATCGCCCCTATTTCAAGCTGCCGGAGAGCCAAAAATAAAAAGGCCGCTGCACAGCTTCCCGTGCAGCGGCCTTTTTCTGGTTGCGCCAGCAGGAGTCGAACCTACGATGGGGGAGTCAAAGTCCCCTGCCTTACCGCTTGGCGATGGCGCATCATGAGAGATAGTATAGCATATTTTCCGCCGTTCCACAAGGGGTGCGCTGCGTTTTTGCGGCTTTTTTCTGTGCGCCGTTGGCTGCGCTTGCGGCGTTTTTTGTCGGTTTTGGGGCTTAGCGGCAAGGGTTTTGCGTTTTCCATATCCTGCCATGTTTTTACGAAAGGTAAGTTTTGCGGGAGGCGTTTTTCAAAAAACACAGTCCGCAGGGGCACAAAACTCATCTTGTAAAGGTGAAATTTATTTTTTTCATAATTTTTCTTATTATTTTTGCAAAAGACTGTATTTTTTGTTGCGGTTCTGGTACACTGGATGTGATAAAAATAGGTTGAAGAAGCTTCTCCGCGTCCGGGCTGCGCCCGGATGGGGCAGTGACTCCATCTTTGTGAAGGAAAGCGAGGGATCTCATGAAAAAATTCCTGAAAACGCTGGTGGTCGGGCTTTGCCTGTTCACACTGCTGTGCTGCGCGCTGCCGGCTGCATTTGCTGCCGACAAAACCTCCGGGAGCAAAAAGGAAGAGAACGTGTACGCCATTGGTATGGATGCCCAAGGCGGCGTCTGCTCTACTGTGGTCGTCTACACGACCCTGTCCGGCAAACTGGAGAGCACACCCGAGCAGCCTACCATGACAGGCTACACCTTTGATGGCTGGTACACCGAGCCGGTGGGCGGCAGCAAGGTGACCACCTCCACTGTGTTCACCTCCGACGCCACCATCTATGCCCACTGGACCGCCAAGGCCGGCACCTCTACCGTGCCGCAGCCCTCTACCCTGCCTGCCACCGTCCAGTGGCAGAAGTATGTAGGGCCCGCACTTGTGGCCGGTGCCCTGCTTACCACCCTGCTGGTGGCCACCATGTTCTGAACGTCGCTGTAAAGCACAATGATACCATTGAAGAAAGGGATCTTACCATGACTACTTCTACTATGAAACTGCCCACCTGCTACACCGCTATCGACGCTGAGGAGATGACCTATCTGGACGGCGGCGCCAACAACGCTTACCAGTCCTTCCTGGACATCGGCAAGGTGTTCAACTACATCGCCCGCATCTTCTCCGGTGCAAGCTCCATCATCAACAACGTCAACGTCATCTACCAGTCCTTTGTGTCCCTGAACAGCCTGCTGGGCAGCTTTGGCAAGTAAAAGGCTCACCCCCAAGTTTTACATCCGGGAGCCGCGCTTTTCGAAAAAGTGCGGCTCCCTTTTTTCGTGCGCGCAATCCTTCAGCACAGCACAGTGCTAAACTTCACGCTCCAGAATTATGAACAAGCTTTTTAGGTTTTTTGGGGGTCGGCAGCCATTTTTTGGAGTTTTTTCATACAAAACACAAAAAAATGCGATATTTTTTCGGCGTTATCTCTTGATTTTGTGTCCGATTTGTTATATTGTTGTTACGGGGGCTGTGGTAAAATAAGGTAACTTATAAAAGGCCTCCCCACCCCCGCAAAAGCTGTGGCGGCAAGCGCTTTTTAAACCGTTTTTATTAAGTTATTTCGATATTTCCGAAAGAAATTTCGTTATCTTATATCTTATCATTTGGGAGTATTGACACAAATGGCAGATCGTGAACTGCGGCGGATGCACCGCGCTGAACTGATAGAGATCATCTACGCGCTGAAGCAGAGCGAGGATCAGCTCAAGGCGCAGAACGCCGCGCTTACCGCGCAGCTGCAGGACCGGCAGCTGCGGCTGGAAAAGGCCGGTTCCATTGCACAGGCCGCGCTGGAGCTGAACAACGTGTTCGCCGCCGCGCAGGCCGCCGCCGACGACTATCTGCACTCGGTGCAGGCAAGCCTTGCGGACACCGACGCCACCGCCGCCAACACCCTTTCGCAGGCGCGCAGCGAGGCCAGACGCATTCTGGAGCAGGCACAGGCAGACGCCGACAGTCTGAAGGCGCAGGCGCAGCAGGAATGCGACGCCCTGACCGCCGCCAGCGAGCAAAAGCGCACCCAGACCGAGGCCGACTGCAAGGCCATGGTGGAGCGGGCCGAGCAGGAGGTGCAGCAGCGCTGGCAGGCATTTGACCGCAAGGCCAACGAGCTGCTGAACCAGTACCGCAGCACCGACGGCCTGCCTTCGGAGGAAACATGAAAAAACGCGATATCCGGTTCGCTTCCATCCCTTCCACCGAGGAAGTGGCCGCAGAACGTGAGCGTCTTGCGTACCAGAGCCGCTACCAGCGGGTGCTGCGCAGTACGATCTATATTCTGGTGGTGGTGGCCGCAGTGGCCGTGCTGCTGGCTACGCTGTTTTTGCCGGTGCTTCAGGTCTCCGGCGACAGTATGTACCCTACATTAAATGATAAAGACATTATCCTGCTGGTAAAATCCAACCACATTGATAACGGCGAGTTATGCGGGTTTTACTGGCAGAACAAGCTGCTGCTCAAGCGCATCATCGGTCAGCCCGGTGATGTGATCGATATGGACGTGAACGGCGTGGTCTCGGTAAACGGCGTGGTGCTGGATGAGCCCTATGTGGACGCACTTACCGTGGGCGAATGCGACATCCGGTTCCCCTATCAGGTGCCGGAAAACCGCTACTTCGTGCTGGGCGACCACCGCGCCACCTCCATCGACAGCCGCAGCAGCGTGATAGGCTGCGTTGAAAAAAGCCAGATCGTGGGCAGAGTCTTTTTAAGGATATGGCCCTTGTCCAGCTTCTCGTTGATCCATTGACCCCGGGAGGAGGTATTCCGTTATGAACGACATTCTTAAAACGTACATGGAGCGGTTCCGTGAGAACCGGCACACCCTGCGGCGCTACACCGCATTCGTGCTGGCACTTGCCATGATCACCACCCTGTTCGTGAACTGGCAGCTGCACGGCGTGGGCATCTCTATGACCGCGCAGTACCAGTGCGGCGAGGAGGAGCACACCCACACCGCGGATTGCTACACCAAGGTGCTGACCTGCGGTTACGAGGAAGGCGAGCTTGAAAACGCGGACGAGTTGGCCGCTGCTGCTGCGACCAGCCAGTCCAGCGCTGAGGAAGATATCATGCCGCTGTCACTGGAGCCGGTGATCGAGTTTGTGCCCCACGAGCACACCGACGACTGCTACACCGAGGTGCAGACCCTGACCTGCATGGAGGAGGAGCACGTCCACGATGACGACTGCTTCGACCCCGAGGACGGCACCCTGATCTGCGAAAAATTTGAGCATACCCACGATGAAAGCTGCTACACCACCGAGTACGAGCTGACCTGCGGCTTAGAAGAGGGCGAGCTTGTGGAGCAGGTGGTGGAGCCTACCCAGAGCGCCGCACTGGCGGCTATGGCTGTGGCCGAGCCCGTGGCGCTGGCGCCGGCGGTAGACACCGTGGAGCCCATCTACCACCACCACACCGATGCCTGCTACGAGGAAGTGCTTACCTGCCCCCTGCCGGAGCATCATCACACCGTAGCCTGCCTGAGCGACACCACCGCCACCGAGACCCCCGAGGAGTGGCAGGCCTCCACCGCCGGTGTTGAGATGACCGGCGACTGGAACGAGGATCTGCTCAGCGTGGCAAAGACCCAGCTGGGCTACGAGCAGAGCGAGAAAAACTTCGAGATCGACCCCGCGGACGGCGTGACCCTGCGCTACTACACCCGCTACGGCGATTCCTATAATAACCCCTACGGCGTGTGGGACGTGATGTTCCTCACCTACTGCCTGAAGTACGCCAGCATCCCCGCCGATATCATCCCGCAGGAGGCCAGCGTGCTTGCCCTGCGCAGCTCCATGGCCGGTATGGACTGGCTGCTGGACGGCGAGGACGGCAACGCCGCCGCTGAGGGCGACATCGTTATTTATAATAAGTATATCACCCGCACCGTGGCTGTGGACAGCAGCGCCGACGGTGCAGCGGACGATCTGGACGATCTGTTCGGCATGGATGCCGAGGGCGAGAACAGCGCCGACACCGCAAATTCCGGCGCATCTGCGTTGGATACCACCTCCACCACCGGGGACACCCCCGCCGGTGAGGGCGATACCACCGCCGCAAAGCCGGTGGACAGCACCGAGGCTGCTATGCCCAGCGTGGTATCCCCCGCTGCCGAGCCGCAGACCACCACCGTGACCGATGCTTCGCCCGTAGAGACCGTAGGCATCGTGAGCGAGGTGGACGACGCCACCCAGACGCTTACCGTGATCTCCGGCGACGTGGACGGCAAGGTTGCCGAGGTTCAGCTGAGCTTTGCCCAGGTTCTGGGTGTGGTGGATGTTGCCGCCGCCCAGTACGCCAACGAAATGCTTACCACCGTTGTTTCCGGCGCAATGTACGCGCCCGGTATGTTTACGCTGGCGGATGAGGGCTCCGACACCCTTACATCCATTCAATATGTTGACTACTTTGATGAAACGCCTGCGGGTTCGAATAAAGGCGGCATCACCGGAACTACCGTTACTGTAAATGGCAAGGCTGTCACCGGTAATATCTCTTTGGAAAACAATGCTAAACTTCAGCTGGACTATGATTTCTATATTCCCGCTGATGTGCTGAACCTTGAAACCGGAAATAACATTCTGACTTACCATCTTCCTGATGGTGTCGTACCTACTGAAACTAAAACATTCGCTCTTGAAGATAACAAGGGATCAATGACCGTTCAGAAAGACGGCACAATCATTCTGACGTTCAATAATAACTTTGAGCCGCATAAGCCTTTTACCGGTAAGTTTTACCTGAACGCTAAGGTGAAAACCGACAAAATCGGAGATGGCGGCACGATCAAATTCCCCGGCAGTTCTGCTTCTATTACCGTTAATAATCCTCGTGGCATCAGCATTGATAAAAAAGGCACCTATGATGAAAAAGACGGCAAACGCCTCCTTCATTATACGGTCACTGTAAGTTCTTCTGACGGTTGGGATGAGTTGATTCATATTGATGACAAACTGGACAACACCGGTAAGGTCACCGGTATGTATCTGCAAAACACCATCAAGCTTACTGACAAAAAAGGCAACGAGATCGATCTTGCTAAATATCTGACGTGGGGCACTGCTCCCGAGCAGAGTTTTTCCATCAAAGACCTTCCCAAAATGAACGCAGGTGACAAATACATCCTGACCTATGATGTTAAGTTGTCCGGTTCGTATGATGGCTCTGGTAGCGGCAGCTTCCATAACGCTGCATGGACAAATAACAACCAAAAGACCGACCCGTGGATATGGCACAGTAACTACATTGATAAACAAGGCAGCTATAATAACGAGGACGGTTATATGTACTGGACCGTCACCCTGTCTAACTATTATGGCGGCAACCTGAAGGGCTATAAGCTCACGGACGCTCTCAAAACCAATGGCGCTACCATTGTGGGCGATGTTACCATTACCGCAAAGGACAAAAACGGTCAAGTTTCTACGTTTGATACCATTACTGGTGTTGAAGGTCAGTCCAAATTCGACTATACGTTTAAAAATGATGCCACCGACACGGAATACACCTTCTACTATAAGACCACTGTTCCTGCTGGCGCTACAACGGTAAAGAACGACTCCTCCGTTGATACAGGCGATGGCGGCAAGTATGATGCAAGTGCAGAGCCCGGCATAACAGACCGTAGTTGGAGTGTATCCAAATCGACTTCTGGTTCTTTGATCGAAACCTCCACCCCCAATCTGCTCAAAGCACCGTGGAAGATCGAAGTTGTTGTGCCCAACAAGTGGGACAAATACGTTATCATAGATGAAATTCACTATCCAGCCGAATATAAAAAGATCCACTATGGCATCGCCACGGATCTCCAGAGTGAAATTGAAAAGAACCTCACATTCACTCTGGTAGATAATTCCACGCTTTCCTATCAGGATGCCGTTAACGCGGGTATCAAGATCGACATTCAGTATGCTGGTTATGTGACCGATTTCAACAAGGACGGTACACTCAAAGCTGGTGCGACTAAAATCGAAGCAACTGACAGCAATAGCAAAGTTTACTCGTTCTGCATTAAGCTGACCAAGACAGCCAACTACACGGGTAAAAACATCAAGAAGATGACCATTGACAGCTACTCTACCTATGTAGATGTAACGGATGTTGAGCCCAGCGAAAAGATCACCATTAAAAACAAAGCCAATAGTGCAGATGCAAATTACTACTACACCAAGCCCAAGGAACCTACCAAATTTGAAAAGGGTGTGTCCACGGACTATGCAGGATATTATAGTAGCGGTAATTTTGTCGGCAAACTTGATGATGTCACCTACAAGGAAAGCGGACGGTATTTCTACTATCAGCTTACCCTCGACACCTCTGACCTGACTGCATTTACAGAGGATATCTACACCATTACCGATAAGCTGCCTGCCGGTCTGAAGTATGTGGAGGGTTCTGCCTTTGGTGCATTCCGCGCAGCTGACGGCAACGCATCACCAGAGTTTTGGCGTGACTGGAAATATTCAGATCCAGCTTTAGACGGCATACAACAGTATTCGTTCACAAATGCTGAACATCTCAATAAGTTCTTTGAGGTCAACGCAACCGCCTACTCCAGTACCGATGGACAGACCCTTACGTTCAAAATCAAGAATCTGCTGTCCCTGAACGATAGTAAAAATTTCTTTAAGGAAATGAGCGGTTTCTATATCCGGTACAAGGTAGAAGTTGACACTGATCTGTGGAAAAACTGGAATGGTACCGGTATAGAAAACGACTCCAAGGACGAGCGCACCTACATCAACGCCGCAAAATGGGGAGACCTTGACGCCGAAGCCAAGGTGACCCTAAAGCGCAAGGCTAAAAATCTGGAAAAGGATGCCGAGCAGCTGAAGGACGAGTACGGCAACAGAATCGGCAGCGCTGCATACACCATTAAGATCAACCCCGGCGCAAAAGACCTGATTCCTGACAGCGACACTGTAACTCTGACGGATACTCTTACCGTTCAGCAAGGCTTTACTGCTGAGTTGGATTTGGATTCCGTCCAGCTGTATGATGCCGCAGATACTACCTTCAGCAATCCGCTGTCCCGCGATGAATACACCTTCCATTATACCAGTCATGTGGATGCAGCCAGCGTTAACACCTACACTATGGAACTTACCGTTCCTGACCAGCGCGCGCTGGTGCTGAAGTACACTTACAAGACCAGTGCCGGTATCAACCAGAGTGTAAAGCTGGATAACCATGCTGTTTTGGGTGCAAAATGGGAAGCAAAAGATGGTATGACCCTGCAAGATATAAAAGGCGGCGGTCATATTTCGCAGAGCAAGTTGGTTGTGCATAAGGTAGACAGTGCTAATCAGGCCAATGGTCTGAAGGACGCAAAGTTCAGCCTGCATTGGTTCAATCCTGAAACCAGCCAGTGGGAAACTACCGCCAAGCAGCACTTTACAAGTGGCGAAGCCGGCAAGTTTACTATTTATGTTGGTGATAAGGATCTGGAAGCAAAAGCCGATACCCTTTACAAGCTAGTAGAGGAAGAGGCTCCCGATGGCTACCGCAAGACCAGTAAGATCTTCTACTTCATCTTCCCATCCGAAGGTGAAACGGATGCTGCTGCCTACGCCAAGGCACTGGGTGGTAAAACATTTGATGCCGATGGTAATGCGTTGCCGTTGCAGGCAGACAGCAGCCTGATGATCTGCATTTTCGATGAGCAGAGCGATCTTTATATTCCCAACGAGCGCAGCCAGCTGATCATTCGCAAGTTCTGGACGAACCAGTACAACGAAGCAACTGCACCCAAGGAAACCTCTGTTACTGTCAAGCTGTACAAGTATGCAAAGAGCGGTGACCGCGCAAACGGTACGCTTGTACAAACTATCACTTTGGACAATACCAACAATTGGACATTTACCTACAACAACTTGGAAGATGGCTACCTCTACTACATTGAGGAAGCTTCTACCGCTGGTAAGTACGAAGTGATCTACAGCGACAGCAACACAATCGGTGTGGAAAACGGCGGTCTGCTTACGCTGACCAACAAGGAAAAAGACAACACCGGCTACGAGCTCCCCTCTACCGGTGGCACCGGTACACTCCCGTATACAGCCGTGGGCGGCACAATGATGCTGTCTGCGCTGGCATATAGTATTATCCACCGCAAGCGCAGACGCGAAGGGAGGGCAGATGACTAAGCTGCACTTCCCCCAGCTGGACGCCCGAGGCTGAGCCCCCCGCCCGCCCAGCGCAAAGTTTACGCGATATACCAAACAAAAACGACACCCCCACCCCGCCCCCTGTGCAAAATGCAGGGGGGCGGCAAAGGGGCAAAAAAGAAAGGGGCTTTTTCCATGAAGAAAGCAATGAAGAAACTCATGGCTGCACTGCTGGCAGTTGCTATGGTTTGCGCCATGGCCATTCCGGCGTTTGCGGCGGATGGTGCTGCTACCGATTTCACTATTACTGCACCTGATAACGGTCATACCTATCAGATTTACCAGATTTTTACTGGTACGCCCACTGTTGATGCAACTATCAAGCAGACCATTCTGTCTGACATCAAATGGGGTAAAAATGCGGTTTCTACCTATAAGGCAGGCGATGCCGTTCCCGCGGACATTCTGAATACTCTGACCCATACTTCTGGTGAAACGAACATTTTGACTGAAGTCAAAAAATACGTCAATCTCAATGGTACTCCTGCTTTTACCGCAACACATAGCACTCCTGCAACGGTTCCTGCTGGTTATTACCTGATTAAGGATATTGATGATGCTGAAGTAGCTTCTTACACCTTGTATATTGTTGAGGTGGTCGATAATGATATTGAAATCACTCCCAAAACAGATTCTCCCTCTGTTGAGAAAAAGGTAAAGGAAAACACCAAGTATCAAAAAGATGACAATTATGGCACTGGCTACAACGACACTGCCGACTACCACATTGGTGATTCCGTTCCTTTTAAGCTGATTGGTCTGATTCCCGATACGAACCACTATCAGTCTTATAAATATATCTTCCACGATACACTTTCCAAAGCATTTGATGCACCTTCTGAAGACGATATCAAGGTTTATCTTTCTAGTAGTAAAGGTTCTTTGGACGATGATATCACCGATTCCAGCACTATTAGCGTAACTTCTGGCAGCAATGACACGACTCTCATTACCGTTTCGTTCAACGATTTGAAGCAGATTGCCGGTGCTTTCAAAGGTAAGTACATCGTGGTTTCCTACTCTGCTAAACTCAATGCAAATGCTTCCATTGGTCAGGCTGAACCTGGCAACACCAATGAAGTTTATCTTGAGTACTCCAACAATCCCAACAATGGAGGCACTGGTACCACCCCTGAGGATAAGGTTATCGTGTTCACTTACGAGTTGGATGTGAACAAGGTTGACGGCAATAACTCTGACAAAAAACTGAAGGGCGCAAAGTTCAAACTGCTGAATGACGCTAAAACTCAGTACGCAAAAGTAGATGACAATAACAAATTCGTTGAATGGACTGATGAGGCCCACGCCACCGAACTGGAGTCCGATGCAAACGGTCTGTTTAAAGTAATTGGTCTGGACGATGGCATCTACTTCCTGAAGGAAACTATGGCTCCTTCTGGCTATAATACCCTCACTGACCTTATTAGACTGGTTATCTCTGCTAATACCAGCAATGGACAGACTGGTTCCGGTAAAACAACTGAATTAACCACGATCGACGTTACTGTTGATAACGACTCTGCCAAGAATGGCACTGTTGCAACAGGTACTGTAAGTATTACGGTTGAGAACAACCAGGGCACTACCCTGCCCGGCACCGGCGGCATCGGCACCACCATCTTCTACGTTGTTGGCGGCGGCCTGATGGTTGCAGCAGCCGTCCTGCTCATTACCAAAAAGCGCATGGAGAACCGCTAAGCTCTCCTTTTCCCCGGCACAGAGCGGGGCCGCAAGGCCCCCTGCTCTGATCCTGAAACTATAACGTTAGGGAGTAGCCCATGAAAAAGAACAAAAGCAC
>CAKTCY010000012.1 GCA_934540955.1 uncultured Faecalibacterium sp. | reverse complement strand
ACGTCGTTGCGCATCTCCTTGGGGAACAGCGGGCGCATGGGGCGGTCCACCACGCGGCTGGTCAGGATGGCGCGCTCGCCGGGGCGGCCCTCACGGCGCATAAAGCTGCCGGGAATGCGGCCTGCGGCGTAGAGCTTTTCCTCGTACTCCACGTTCAGCGGGAAGAAATCCACGCCCTCGCGGGGCTTGGGGCTCATGACCACGTTGCACATCACGCAGGTCTCGCCGTAGCGGATCAGTGCGCTGGCATTGGACAGGCCACACATCTTGCCCATTTCAACCTTGAACGGGCGGCCGGCCAGCATGGTTTCGTAGACCTTGAAGTTGTCAAAGGTCTCTTTGCGGGAACCAAATTCGATTGCCATTGTTTCTGCCTCCTTGTTTTTCGGATCGTTCTATCCAAAAAGCCGTGGCGTGCGCATTATAGCAATAAATCCAGCGTCCCTGCCCGCAGGCACGGGCGTTCGATTTACTGCTGCAATACGCTGCCACCGCTATTTTGTGCGCATGGGATACATGGAGCTATACATAAAGCAAAGGGCAGGTACCTTTGCGGTACCTGCCCTCCGTTAAAATTACTTACGCAGACCCAGAGTTGCGATCAGAGCACGGTAACGCTCGATGTCCTTCTTCTGGAGATAAGCCAGCAGATTGCGGCGACGGCCAACCATCTTCAGCAGACCGCGGCGGCTGTGGTGATCGTTAGGGTTCTTCTTCAGGTGCTCGTTCAGCTCGTTGATGTGAGCGGTCAGCAGAGCGACCTGAACCTCGGGGGAGCCAGTGTCCTTCTCGGTCAGAGCGACTTTGGCCATAACTTCCTGCTTATTCATAATACAGTACCTCTTTCAAGTAATTTATCTGCCTATGGCACAGCGGCGGGAAACGGTTCTCCCAAAAGCGGGCATACTCCCAGCCCCGTGCCACGGTAACAGATACAGTATACCAGATTGCACAGCAGATTGCAAGAAGATTTTTGTCCGCAAGCCTTAATTTTTTACAATGCCGCCCCAATACAGCTGCACCTCCGGCAGCTTCTTTTTGCGCAGCAGAAACACGGTGGGGATCAGATACACCGCCACCGACAGCAGCCGCGAGGCGTCGTAGCCGCTCACGCTCTCGGCCACGCTGGTGGTGCCGTACAGCCCGCCGATGAGCATAGAGGCAATGTCCATGGCGCTGTGCAGGAACACCGTCACCCACAGATTGCCGGTGCGGAAGTAGATGGCGGCCAGCATCACGCCCAGCGAGGCCGCAAACACGCACTGCATCAGCACGCCAAAGGGTGCCGAGCCGATCAGGTTGCTCAGGTGCGCCGCGCCGAACAGCACGCCGGACACAAGGCAGGCCTTCCATACCCCGGCGCGGGCGGTGCCGTAGCGCTCCAGCAAAGTCTGGGCAATGATGCCCCGGAACACCAGCTCCTCGGCCACGCCCACAAGGATCATGTTCAGCACAAAGGTCAGGATGCGGGGCAGCGGCAGCAGCGGCGTGTCCGGGCGGCCAAAGGCCAGCGTCCCAACGACCGTATACCCGATGAAGAACAGCGGGTACATTCCCACCAGCAGTCCGTTCATAAAGCCGCAGCCGCGCCGGTGCAGCAGGTCCAGCCTGCCGGTGCGCGCCAGCAGCAAAAGCGCCACGGCCAGCCCGACAGCCTCCTGCACAGAGCCCAGCAGGTAGCCGTCCATAGTGTCAAAATCCGCGCCCGCCACTGCCAGCACGATGGTAGCCAGCAGGCTGAACACGACCATGCTGCCAAGGAACAGCACCTCGGACAGGATACAATAAAGAATGGGGTGCGCAGTGCGCAGCCGTTTGAGCATAAGTATAGCCCTCCCTATCAGTGATAGCCCTATTCTACCACGATTCCCCCAAAAGCGATAGGGCGAAAATAAACTGTGCTGCCGGAATATCGGGAAGCTGTGAACAGCTTGCAGCATCTTTTTACAGAAAGTTCATGTAAAAGCGGGCTAAAATAGCCTTGCAGATTTGACGTGTCTGCCGCTTTGGTGTATCATATACCTGTATTGTTATGCGCGATTCCGGGCGCATCACAGCCCGATTTTTAAGATTTATGAGGTGTGACCTATGTCCCTTGTTGAAAAACTTTTTGGCAGCTTCTCTGACCGGGAGCTGAAAAAGGTGAACCCTATCACCAAACAGGTGCTGGCGCTGGAGCCCAAGTATCAGGCCATGTCCGATGCCGACCTGCAGGCGCAGACTGCCGTGTTCAAGCAGCAGCTGGCCGAGGGCAAAACGCTGGACGATATTCTGCCGGATGCCTTTGCCGTCTGCCGCGAGGCCGCATGGCGCGTGCTGGGTATGAAGCATTTCCCCGTGCAGGTGACCGGCGGCATTGCCCTGCACCGCAGCGATATTGCCGAGATGCAGACCGGTGAGGGCAAGACCCTTGTGGCTACTCTGCCCGCCTACCTGAACGCCCTGACCGGCGAGGGTGTGCACATCGTTACCGTCAACGACTATCTGGCCAAGCGCGACAGCGAGTGGATGGGCAAGCTCTACCGCTGGCTGGGGCTGACCGTGGGTCTGATCGTGCAGGGCATGGACGGCGACGCCCGCCGGGCCGCCTACAATGCCGATATCACCTACGGCACCAACAACGAGTTCGGCTTTGACTACCTGCGCGACAACATGGTGACCTACAAGGCCAACATGGTGCAGCGCGGCCACGCCTACGCCATTGTGGACGAGGTGGACTCCATCCTGATCGATGAGGCCCGCACGCCCCTGATCATCTCCGGCCGCGGCGAGGACTCCTCCAGCCTGTACACGCAGGTGGACCGCTTTGTGCGCACCCTGCACAAGAGCGTGGTGGTGGAGCTGGAGGATAAGGTTTCCACCGACGAGCAGGTCGATGGCGATTACGTTGTGGACGAAAAGCATAAGACCTGTACCCTGACCGCCGCCGGCATCAAAAAGGCCGAGGCCTATTTTAAGGTGGAGAACCTTGCCGCCGCCGAGAACATGACCCTTGCCCACCACATCGATCAGGCCATCAAGGCCTACGGCGTGATGCAGCGGGACATCGACTATGTGGTCAAGGACGGTCAGGTCATCATCGTGGACGAGTTCACCGGCCGCCTGATGATCGGCCGCCGGTACAACGAGGGTCTGCATCAGGCCATCGAGGCCAAGGAGGGCGTGAAGATCGCCGCCGAGAGCAAGACGCTGGCCACCATCACCTTCCAGAACTACTTCCGTATGTACAAAAAGCTGTCCGGTATGACCGGCACTGCCCGCACCGAGGCCACCGAGTTCACCGAGATCTACGGCCTGAACATCGTCAGCGTGCCCACCAACCGCCCGGTGCAGCGCAAGGACTACCCGGATGCCATCTACAAGACCGTGGAGGGCAAGTACCGTGCCGTCATCGAGCAGGTGATGGAGTGCCACAAGAACGGCCAGCCCGTGCTGGTGGGTACCGTCAGCGTGGAAAAGAGCGAGACGCTTGCCAAGATGCTGCAGCGCCACACCCGGGATTTCAACGTGCTGAACGCCAAGAACCACGAGCGCGAGGCCGAGATCGTGGCACAGGCCGGTAAAAAGGGTGCCATCACCATCGCCACCAACATGGCAGGCCGTGGTACCGATATCATGCTGGGCGGCAACGCCGAGTTCATGGCAAAGGCCCAGATGCGCAAGGAGCACTTCTGCGAGAACCTGCTCAACCCCGAGACCCCGCAGGACGCCGACCCGACAGCCGTGGAGTTGCTGCTGACCGAAGCCAACGGCCATGGTGAGACCACCGATGCCAACATTCTGGCGGCACGTCAGCGCTTTGACCAGCTGTACGCCCAGTACAAGCCCGCCATTGACGCCGAAGCCGACGAGGTGCGCGCCGCAGGCGGCCTGTTCATCATTGGCACCGAGCGGCACGAGAGCCGCCGTATCGACAACCAGCTGCGCGGCCGTGCCGGCCGTCAGGGCGACCCGGGCGCTTCCCGCTTCTACCTGAGCCTTGAGGACGACCTGATGCGCCTGTTCGGCGGCGACCGGGTGTCCGGCCTGATGAACACCCTGAAGATCGACGAGGACACCCCCATCGAGAACCGCATGATCACCAATACGCTGGAAAGCGCCCAGAAAAAGCTGGAAGGCCGCAACTTCGAGATCCGTAAGAACGTGCTGAAGTACGACGACGTGATGAACCAGCAGCGCGAGATCATCTACGGGCAGCGCCGCAAGGTGCTGGACGGCGAGGATATCAGCACCGAGATGCACAAGATGCTGCGGGAGAACATTGATTCCAGCTGCGCCCAGTTCCTTTCCGGCGATGTGAAGGACGAGTGGGATTTTGGTGCCCTGCGCCGCCACTATCAGGGCTGGCTGACCACCGATGCCGACTTCCACTACACTGTGGCAGACTTTGATAACCTTTCCCAGCAGGGCATTGCCGATATGCTGTACGACCGCGGCATGCAGATCCTGCAGGCCAAGGAGGTGCGCTACGGTGCACCCGTCATGCGTGAGCTGGAGCGCATCTGCCTGCTCAAGTGCGTAGACCGCCAGTGGATGGACCACATCGACAACATGGACCAGCTGCGGCAGGGCATCGCGCTGCGCGGCTACGGCCAGAAGGACCCGGTTGTGGAATACCGCATCGAGGGCTTTGATATGTTCGACCAGATGGTGGATTCCATCCGGGAGTCCAGCGTCAAGATGCTGCTGACCATCGAACTGCGCGCCGCCGGTTCCGCTCCCAAGCGGGAGCAGGTGGCAAAGCCCACCGGCGAAGGCTTTGTGCCCGGCAACGGTGCACCCGGCGTCAAGGGCAGCCCCAAGGGCCAGCCGGTGCGTGTGGTCAAAATTGGCCGCAACGACCCCTGCCCCTGCGGCAGCGGCCTGAAGTTCAAAAAGTGCACCTGTGCACAGTACCACCCCAATGGCAATAACGGCGGGGAAGAATAACCGTAAGGCAAAGCCCTCCCCGCCATGGCCGAGAGGGTTTTCCTCATAAATTCAGAGGGAGTTGATTTTAGAATGATCGCACCGGAAAAACTGTTGGAAGCCGCCAAGGCACTGGAACCCCAGTTGCAGGAGTGGCGGCGCACCCTGCACCGTCACCCGGAGGTGGGCTTTGACCTGCCCCAGACCAAGGCACTGGTCAAAAAGGCGCTGACCGAGATGGGCTACACCCCGCAGGACTGCGGCAAGTGCGGCGTGGTGGCCCTTGCCGGGGGCAAGCGTCCCGGTAAGGTGATCCTGCTGCGCGGCGACATGGACGCCTTGCCCCTGCAGGAGGAATCCGGCGAGGAATTTTCCTCTGAGCTGCCCGGAAAGATGCACGGCTGCGGCCACGATATGCACACCGCCATGGTGCTGGGTGCAGCCAAGCTGCTCAAGGAGCACGAGGACGAGATCGAGGGCACGGTAAAGCTGGAGTTCCAGCCCGCAGAGGAGATCTTTCAGGGCTCGCTGGATATGATAAACAGCGGCCTGCTGGAGAACCCCAAGGTAGACGCAGCGGTCATGTTCCATGTGCTGGCTGGGATGCCCCTGCCCGCCGGTATGGTGCTGGTGCCGGGCGGCGGCATCACCATGGCCAGCTGCGAGCAGTACCACATCGTTGTGCACGGCAAGGGCGGCCACGGCTCCATGCCCAACGCCTGCATCGACCCCATCACCGCAGCGGCGCACATCCACATTGCCCTGCAGGAGATCAACAGCCGCGAGCTGGACCCCGCAGGCTTTGGTGTGTTCACCACCGGCCGGTTCGAGGCAGGCAAGGCCTCCAACGTCATCCCGGATACTGCCGATATGTGGGGCACCATCCGCACTGTGGACCCGGAGCAAAAGGTCAGCGCCCTCATCCACCAGCGCATGACCGAAATTGCGCAGGGCGTGGCTACCGCCTACCGCTGCACCGCCGAGGTGGAGTTCAGCGATTACTGCCCCTGCATGGTGGTGGACACCCCGCTGGCAAGCAACGCCCTGACCTATATGACCGAGCTGCTGGGCAAGGGCGCTATGGATATGACCCCGCTCACCGGCGGCAAACCCGGCGGCGGCAGCGAGGACTTCTCCTTTGTCAGCCACGAGGTGCCCACCGTGAGTATGTTCTTAGCCGCAGGCAACGCCAAGGAGGGCTACACCTACGGCCAGCACCACCCCAAGGTGCGCTTTGACGACAGCATCCTGTACCGCGGCACGGCAGCCTACACCTATATGGCGCTGCGCTGGCTGGCAGAGCACCAGTAAAATTGCCCCACAGAACGCCGGGCAGGAGGAAAAGCATGAAGCAGGAGCTGATGGATGCCATTCAGGAAACGCCGGTCATTGCAGCCGTCAAGGACGAAGCCGGGCTTTGCAATGCGCTGACCAACGAGAACATCCGGGTGGTATTCGTATTATACGGAGATATCTGCAATATCGCCTCCATCGTGCGCCGTATCCACGAGGCCGGGCGCTTTGCCGTGGTCCATGTGGATCTTATTACCGGGCTGGCGGGCAAGGAGGTGGCGGTGGACTTCATCCGCAGCACCACCGAGGCCGACGGCATCATCTCCACCCGGCAGTCCTTCATCCGCCGCGCCAAGGAGCTGGGGCTGGCTGCCATCCTGCGGGTATTCCTGCTGGATTCCATCGCGCTGGAAAGCTTGGATAAGATCCCGCCAAATCTGCCGGACTGTCTGGACCTGCTGCCCGGCACCATGCCCAAGCTCCTGCGCCGCGTCTGCGCCAAGGCCAAGGTGCCGGTGCTGACCGGCGGTCTGATCGCGGACAAGGAGGACGTGATGGCGGCTCTGGAGGCCGGGGCTACCGCCATTTCCACCACCAATCAGGCGGTGTGGGATATGTGACCCGCATTCTGCGCAAAAGCAGCAGGTGTTTTTTGTAAGGGTTTCACAAAAAGTGCAAAACACCTTGCTTTTTGTGCAGGGACAAGGTATCATAAAAGCAAACAAGTGCTGTTTGTTTCAAGAGATATGAGCGAAACGGACAAGGGCAGTTGCCTTTGTTTGTTTCGCTCTTTTTTTGTACCATCAACAGCTGCCCGGCTCCCGACGGGCCAAGGCAGAACGGACAGGAGGAAAAGAACAATGTATGATGTAGCAATCATCGGCTGTGGTGTCATCGGTGCCGCTGCCGCCTACGCACTGTCGCGCTACGACAACAAGGTGGTCATCCTTGAAGCCGAGAATGACGTGGCAGACTGCACCACCAAGGCCAACAGCGCCATTCTCCACGCAGGCTACGACCCCGCCCCCGGCACCCGGATGGCACGGCTGAATGTGCGCGGCGTAGCGCTGGCCAAGGAGATCTGTGCAAGGCTGGATGTCTCCTACAAGCAGTGCGGCTCGCTGGTGCTGGCACTGGACGAGAAGGAACTGCCCCACCTGCAGCATCTGTTTGAGAACGGCACCGCCAACGGCGTGCCCGGCATGAAGCTCCTTTCCCGGGAAGAGACCCTTGCCATGGAGCCGAACCTCTCCGAGAAGGTCTGCGGCGCACTGTGGGCACCCAGCGCCGCCATCGTGAACCCGTGGGAGTACGCACTCGCCATGACCGAGGTGGCGGTGCGCAACGGTGTGGAGCTGCGCCGCAGCTGCAAGGTGACCGATGCCGAAGCCATCGAGGGCGGCTACCGCCTGACCGTGCCCGGCGGCACGGTGGAGACCCGCTGCGTCATCAACGCTGCCGGTATCTGGGCGGACAAGGTGCACTCCATGGTGGAGCCAGCCAACTTCCGCATCATCCCCACCCGAGGCGAGTACTATCTGCTGGACAAGAGCGAGGGCACCCGCGTGAGCCACGTCATCTTCCAGTGCCCCAACGAACTGGGCAAGGGCGTGCTGGTGGCACCTACCGTGCACGGCAACCTGATCGTTGGCCCCAACGCAGAGCCTGTGGAGGGCAATGATACCTCCTGCACCAGCAGCGGTCTGGAATTTGTCAAGGCCACTGCCCAGCGCAGCGTGCCCAGCATCAACTTTGGCGAGTCCATCCGCAGCTTTGCGGGCGTGCGCGCCAATCTGGATGTGGACGACTTTATTATTGGCGAGGAGCCGGAGGCACCCGGCTGGATCGATCTGGCCGGCATGAAGAGCCCCGGCCTGTCCGCTGCCCCGGCGGTTGCGGAGGAGGCCGTTGCCATCCTGCAGCAGCGCGGCGTTCTGGGCGCGGAAAAGGCCGACTACAAGGACGGTCGCCGCCACATCCGCTTCAAGGAGCTTTCCGCAGAGGAAAAGGCAGCGCTTGTCAAGGAGCAGCCCGCCTACGGCCGGGTCATCTGCCGCTGCGAGACCATCACCGAGGGCGAGATTTTGGCAGCCCTCCACAGCGAGGTGCCCGCCAACACCATCGACGGCGTCAAGCGCCGCGCCGGTGCAGGCATGGGCCGCTGTCAGGGCGGCTTCTGCGGCCCCCGCGTGCTGGAGCTTATCAGCCGTGAACTGGGCATAGACCCCTTGGACATCCTGCAGGATAAGAACGGCTCGAACGTTCTGGTCAGCGAAACGAAGGTAGGAGGAAAGAGCAATGGTTGATCTGGTCATTATCGGCGGCGGCCCTGCGGGCCTTGCTGCTGCCTGCAAGGCATGGGAAAGCGGTCTGCGCGACATCCTCATTCTGGAGCGCGACAAGGAGCTGGGCGGCATTCTGAACCAGTGCATCCACAACGGCTTTGGTCTGCACCGCTTTGGCGAGCAGCTCACCGGCCCGGAGTACGCCGGACGCTTTATTGAGATGCTCAAAGACACCGGCGTGAAGGTGCAGCTGGACACCATGGTGCTGGAGGTGACCCCGGACAAAAAGGTGCACTGCGTCTCCAAGGAGCACGGCTACCAGATCATCGAGGCCAAGAGCATCGTGCTGGGCATGGGCTGCCGCGAGCGCACCCGCGGTGCCATCGGTACCCCGGGCACCCGCCCTGCCGGTGTGTACACCGCCGGTGCCGCACAGCGCTATGTGAACATGGAAGGCTATCTGGTGGGCAAGCGGGTGCTGATCCTCGGCAGCGGCGACATCGGCCTCATCATGGCACGCCGCATGACCCTTGAGGGCGCAAAGGTTCTGGCCTGCGTAGAGGTGATGCCCTACTCCGGCGGCCTGACCCGCAACATCGTGCAGTGCCTGAACGACTTTGACATCCCCCTGTACCTCTCCCACACCATCGTGGATATTCAGGGCAAGGACCGCGTAGAAAAGGCCATCGTGGCTGAGATCGGCCCTGACCGCAAGCCCATCCCCGGCACCGAGATGGAGTTCGATGTGGACACCATTCTGCTGAGCGTGGGTCTGATCCCCGAAAACGAACTGACCAAGCAGGCCGGCATCGAGATGGACCCCCGCACCAAGGGTGCCATCGTGTACGAAAACATGGAGACCAGCATCCCCGGCGTGTTTGCCTGCGGCAACGTGGTGCAGGTGCATGATCTGGTGGACTTTGTTTCCGGCGAGAGCGAGCTGGCCGGTGCGGCCGCTGCCAACTACGTCCAGAACGGCCCTGTGGCCGAGGGGCGCGTGCTGACCGTGAAGCCCGGCGCAGACCTTGGCTACACCCTGCCCCAGCGCATCCGTCTGGAGGGCGTGGAAAAGAGCACCAACGTCTCCTTCCGCGTCCGCCGCATCTGCGGCAGGAGCACCATCCTTGTCAAGAGCGGCGACACAGTGATCGCACGCTTCAAGCGCGACCGCCTTGCCCCCGGCGAGATGGAGCACATTGCCCTGCCCAGAGTGCTGCTGGACAGAGCCCCCGTGGACGAAGTGACCATTGAGATCGAGGAGGCATGAGCGATATGAAGGAAGTAATTTGCACCTGCTGCCCGCAGGGCTGCCATTTGCAGGTGGATGAGGCCAACGACTACAAGGTGACCGGCAACGGCTGCCCCAACGGCATCGCCTACGGCAAGGAGGAGCTGACCCACCCCACCCGCATCATCACCAGCACCGTGCGCGCCGAGGGCTGTCTGCACTCCCGCTGCCCGGTCAAGACCTCCAAGCCTGTGCCCAAGGGACAGATGGCCGAGGTGGTCGCCGCGCTGGACAGCGTGGTGCTGCACGCGCCCATCCATGTGGGCGATGTGGTGCTGCAGAACGTCTGCGGCACCGGGGCTGACATTGTGACCTGCCGCGATATGGCATAAGCACTCCCCTGCACTCCCGCATACAAAAGGAGCCGCTGCACGGCAGGTGCAGCGGCTCCTTTGCTTTGTTATAGCTTACAGCATCTTGGAGAGGAAGGCCTTCAGGCGGGGGTGCTTGGGGTTCGAGAACAGCTCCTGCGGCGGCTCGTCCTCCTGAATCTTGCCATCGTCGATGAAGATGACCCGGTTGGACACCTCGCGGGCAAAGCCCATTTCGTGGGTGACAACCAGCATGGTGATGCCGGTGTGTGCCAGCTCCTTCATCAGCTCCAGCACCTCGCCCACCATCTCGGGGTCAAGGGCGCTGGTGGGCTCGTCGAACAGGATCACGTCCGGGTCCATGGCCAGCGCACGGGCAATGGCAATGCGCTGCTGCTGACCGCCGGACAGGCTTCTGGGGTAGGCGTTGGCCTTGTCGGCCAGACCTACGCGGGCCAGCAGCTCGTCTGCGCGGGCAGAGATGGCCTCTTTATCCTTCAGCTTCAGCAGGCTGGGGGCAAGCTCAAGGTTCTTCTTCACGGTCAGGTGGGGGAACAGGTTGAAGTGCTGGAACACCATGCCCATCTTCTGGCGCACGGCGTCAATGTGCGCCTCGTCCACCTCCACCCCTTCAAACTTGATGGAGCCGGAGGAAGGAGTCTCCAGCCGGTTCAGGCAGCGCAGAAAGGTGGACTTGCCGCAGCCGGAAGGGCCGATCAGGCACACCACGTCGCCGCGGTAGATATCAAGGTCGATACCCTTCAGCACGTCCAGCGTGGGATCGGCCTTTTTTGCGCCGCGCTTTTTTACGCCGCCGTAGGTCTTGGTCAGGCCGCGTACTTCCAAAATTTTATCGGTCACTTTGTGCCAGCCTCCTCTCAAACTTGCTCAGCAGCCATGTAAACAGCATAACAAGGATCAGGTAGATCAGTGCAACGCCCAGCAGGGGGAACATGGCCTCGTAGGTGCGGTTCATAATGCCCTGTGCGGCATACAGCAGCTCCTTGCCGCCGATGGTGGTGATCAGGGAGGTATCCTTGAGCAGGATGATGAACTCGTTGCCCAGTGCAGGCAGCACTGCGCGGATGGCCTGCGGGATGATGATGACCACCATGGTGGTCATGTAGTTCAGGCCAAGGCTGCGCCCGGCCTCCATCTGGCCGGGATCCACGGCCATCAGGCCGCCGCGGATGATCTCGGATACATACGCGCCGGAGTTGATGCCCAACGTCAGCGCACCCACCATGGTAAAGTTGCGGCTGTTGGCAAAAATGACCATGCTCATGATCAGCAGCTGCACCATCATGGGCGTACCGCGGATGATGGTGGTGTACACCTGACACACCGCGTTAAAAAAGCCCAGCACCGCGTTTTTGTGGCCCGGGCGCTGCTGGTCGTGGGTAACGCGCACCAGCGCCACCACGCTGCCCAGCACCACGCCCAGCGCCAGCGCCAGTGCGGTGACCAGCAGGGTGGTGCCCACGCCGCTGATGTACTGCATCCAGCGGTCCTTCAGCAGAAAGGCCTGATAAAACTTGAAGAAGAAATCCTGTCCAAAGCTTAGCTTTGTGCCGCTGTTGAGCAGCTCTTTGAGCAGTTCGTATTGCGCAGCCATTCACATCCTCACTTTCTGTTTGTCAATAAATTGTAACCACTTTTTTCTAAAAAAAGAGGTGCCCCGGAGCGGGGCGCCTCCTTGGGTACGGGAATGGTACAGGGCACGCAGCTTAGTTTGCGTTGATGTACTTGTCCACGATGGCCTGCAGGGTGCCGTCAGCCTTCAGCTCCTCCAGAGCCTTGTTGACAGCGTCCTCCAGAGCAGAGCCCTTTGCCATACCGATGGCGTAATCCTCCTCGGCGTAGCTGGTATCCAGCACCTTCAGGCCGGGGTTGGCAGCCACGAACTCCTGTGCGGGAGCATTGTCGATGACCACAGCGTCCACCTGACCATTGTTCAGTGCCTGCACAGCGGTCAGACCGTTGTCGTATGCAACCACGTTGCTGTCGCCGAAATCATCGGAGCAGTAGATGTAGCCGGTGGTGCCGCGCTGGGTGCCGATCTTCTTACCGGCCAGATCATCGGGAGAAGCAATATCAGAGCCCTCGGGCACGATGATGGACTGGATGCCGGTGGCGTAGCTGTCAGAGAAGTCCATCACAGCCTTGCGCTCGTCGGTCACGGTAACGCCTGCCATCACGATGTCGGCCTTGCCCTGCTGCACGCTGAGCAGTGCGGCGTCAAAGTCCATATCATCGATCTGCAGCTCCAGACCCAGCTTCTCGGCAATAGCCTTGGCGGTGTCCACGTCGATGCCCTCGAACTCGCCGGCATCGGTGGTCATCTCGTACGGAGGGAAGGCGGCGTTGGTAGCCATGGTCAGCTTGCCGGCCTCTACGGTGGTCAGGTCAGCAGCAGCGGAAGAAGAAGCAGCCTCGGAGGAAGCGGCAGAGCTTGCCACAGAGGAAGCAGCAGAACCACCGCAGGCGGTCAGAGCCAGAGCAGCAACGGAAACGGCAGCGGCAGCCATGAAGCTGCGGCGAGAGATCTTTTTCATATTCAAACACTCCTCAATCTATGCAATATAGTTTGCTTTGCCCCGATGGGATGCGATTCATCGCGCTTTCGGGGAACGCACTTAGTATAGTTTGTACAAAACGAAAAGTCAATACTTGTGCATAATAATCCGTGAAATTGAAACGATTTTGCAAACATTTATGCAATAACGGATAAAATGTATGAATATATGCGGTATAAACCGTTTTTTACAGGCTTCTTGCAAGCTCCTCCGCGCTGCGCTTGGGCACGCAGTAGTCGCGGTTTTCGTCCAGATAGTACTTTACGCCGGTCTGCTCGGTCATGGGCACGATAGCGGCCTTGTGGGTGGGGTAGCCAAAGGCCACCATAAACGCCAGCTTCTGCGGCTCCTCGATGCCCAGCAGTGCGGTCAGGGCGGGCTTATTGATCGCGCCCATGATGCAGCTGCCCACGCCCTTGTCCCATGCGGCAAGGGTCATGTTGGCCAGTGCAATGCCGGTGTCGGTGGCAAGGTCGCCGGGGATGGAAGTATCCTGCACCACGGCTGCATAAAAGGTAGGCAGCTCGTCCGCCTTGGGCGTGCCCTGCTCCGGCGGCAGATAGGCAGCCCACTTGACCAGCGGCTGCACCTTGGCGACCATTTCCGGGCTTTGCACCAGCACCAGACGCACAGCCTGCCGGTTTGCCCCGCAGGAGGACAGCCGCACGGCCTGTACGATATCGTCCACCACATCCTGCGGCACAGCTTTTTGCGCGAACCGGCGGTAGGTGCGGCGGGTAGTCAGAAGCTCCATTGCGTTCATAGAGATCACTCCTTTATATAAATAGCTTGGAAAACAACAGGTCATTTCCGCTTTTTCGGCAGCGGCACGCACAGCACCAGACTGATGCCGATGGCCAGCGCCACGGCAATTTTAAAGGTGCTGATGCCCTTGGCAAGCGCCATGGCGTTTTCGTTCTGGATAAAATAGTAGGCAGTGTAGTAGATGCCCGCGCCCGGCACAAGCGGAAAAATGCCGGACAGCAAAAACACCGTGACCGGCGTTTTTTGGGTAATGGCAAACACGCGGGTAAGGATGGTAAGCGGAATGACCGCCAGCAGCGAGGCCGTGGCGGCGTCTGCGCCCAGCAGGGTCAGCAGCTCGTACCCCAGCCAGCCCACAGCGCCCACCAGTGCGCAGTAGGGCAGACAGCGCCGGGGGCACGCAAACAGAATGGCAAAGCTCAGCGTGCCCGCCGCGGCCAGAAAAAACTGCGCCGTCAGTTCGCTGATCTGTACAGCTGTAAGGGACATCATACCACGACCACCCCCGTAAGTACTGTGTACAGCCGCAGCACAAGGCCGGTGCCTATGGCAATGCTGGCGGCAATCAGCAAAGCGTCGATCATGCGGATGGTGCCGGAAAGGTAATCGCCCTGCACAAAGTCCCGGATGCCCATGGTAAAGGCGATGCCCGGGGTCAGGATCATCAGCGCGCCGATGATGGCGTGGCTGGCAGAGGTGTGCAGCACACTGCACAGCAGGATGCACACCAGCGTGATCAGCGCGGCGGTGCTGATCTTCTGGAAGCCGCCGGGCACCTCGTGCCGCCCACACCACAGCAGATACCAGCTGGCTGCCAGCCCAGCCCCGGCAGCTGCCAGCGCGCTGCGCAGGCTGCCGCCGAACATCATGGCAAAGCAGAACGCCCCGCACAGCCCGGACAGCAGCTGCACATGATCCTTGGGGAAGGGCAGCCGCCGCGCCAGCACCAGACGGCTCTCGGCTTCGTCTAAGGTCATTCCGGTTTGGGCGATCTGGCGGGAAAGCTCGTTCACCGCCGCCACCCGCCCCAGATGGGTGGTGCGCACCGGCACGTTGCGCACCTCGCTGATCTCGGCAGTGCCGGCGCTGGCAAAAATGCCGTTGGTCAGCACATAAACGTGGAATTCCCGCAGATGGAAGCTGCGCGCCATGATCTCCATGGTCTGCTCCACCCGGAACACCTCTGCGCCGTTTTCCAGCAGGGTCTGCCCTGCGGCCATGATAAAATCCATGATGCGGCGGCGCAGCTCTTCATCGGGAAAAGGGTCTCTGCTGTTCATTGCCTGCTCTCCTTGCAAAAGATGATACCCTATTTTATCATGTGCACCAGCCGCATACAAGAGCATATAATAAAAAGCTCTGGAAACACCAGAGCTTTCTTGCGAAAAGGGTCGGAATATGTTATAATCGTCCTGTCGCTGAAAAGCGACCGAAAGGTACTGCACATACGGCAGGCGGTTGGTCCTCACTTCCGGAAGGAGGTGAGAATATGCCTATTACTTTGACATTCCACTTGTTTGGATTTACGTTTACGATCAAGGTAAGAAAGTAAAAACCGCCACCCCGGCAGGTGACGGTTTTTCTTTGATAAAAGTTAAGCCAAAAACCTAAAGGGCTAACCGCTTGTCGCAGTGCCTTTTGTAATTATAGTATAACCTTTTTTGTGCGCATTGTCAAGCAAAACGGGCGCGGCGGCAGGCCGGAAGCTATATCCCTACCCAAAAACTTCGTTGAAGGTGTTGACAAATGCCGCCGATGGGTTTATTATAGTGTCAATATCACAAAAATGGCTGTGAAGAGAAGAGTAGGCCTTCGCATTGATCCTTACCAGAGAGCCCGGGTGGTGAAAAAGGGCAGGAAACAGGAAGCTGAAAATGGTCTCGGAGCCGTGCGGACGAGGCGCAGGAGTGCTAAGCCCGCAACGGGATGCGCCCGTTACAGCGTCCGGCTGTAAGCAGCACACGCTGCCGCAGCATCGAGGCTGTATCCGTAAGGATGCAGTGAACCAAGGTGGTACCACGGAAGTATGTTCATGCCTCCGTCCTTGCAGAGCCTAAGGCTTGTAAGGACGGGGGCATTTTTTCATGCATCCGTTCAAGGCCGCGCGCGGAAAGGTGCCGTGCGGGCCGCTGTACATAATAGAAAACAAATAGAGAGGGAACAAAACTATGATTACTCGTCGCGATTTTCTGAAGGTTACCGGTGTGGCAGCCGCAGCCGCTGCCCTGACTGCCTGCGGTGGTTCTTCTTCCACTGCTTCTTCTGCTGCATCCGGCAGCGTGGCATCCTCTGCCGCAGCTAAGCTGGATAAGATTAAGGTGGCTGTGCCCAACGATACCACCAACGAGGCCCGCGCCCTGACCCTGCTGGAGAAGAACGGCTTCTTCAAGCTGAAGGCAGATGCCGGCCTGACCGCCACCAAGAACGACATTGAGGAGAACCCCCTGAACGTCACCGTGGACGAGGTGGAGGCCGCTCAGGTGCCCAACGTCCTGCAGGACGAGGACTACGCCGTCATCAACTCCAACTACGCCATCTCTGCCGGTCTGGACCCCATGACCGATGCGCTGGCCATGGAGGACGGCTCCTCTGCTTACGTCAACATTCTGGTCTGCAAGGATGGCAATCAGGAGGAGCCCAAGATCAAGGCTCTGGCCGCTGCCCTGCAGAGCCAGAAGGTGAAGGACTTCATGGATGAGACCTACAAGGGTGCTGTGGTGTCCGTTGTGGAGAACCCCACCGATGGCTATGATTCCACTGTGGATTATGACGCCCTGAACGGTCAGACCGTCAGCTGCGCCGCTACTCCCGCCCCCCACTGCGAGGTGCTGGAGATCTGCAAGGAGATCCTTGCCGCCAAGGGCATCACGCTGGATATCCAGGAGTACGACGACTATGTGATCCCCAACCAGATCGTTGAGGACGGTCAGGTAGACACCAACTACTTCCAGCATCAGCCGTATCTGGACAACTTCAACGCCGAAAAGGGTACCCATCTGGTATCTGTTGCCGGTATTCACGTGGAGCCCATGGGCATCTACGGCGGCAAGCAGGACAGTCTGGCACCCATCGAGGGATAATCTAAAGGAGCAATTTCTGTGATCGAACTCAAGTACCTTTCCAAGACCTTCCAGATGAAGGATGGCGCGGTGAAAGCGCTGCAAAACATCAACCTCACCATTCCCGATGGCTCCATCTACGGCATCATCGGTATGTCCGGTGCGGGCAAATCCACGCTGGTGCGCTGCATCAACCTGTTGGAGCGCCCCACCGGCGGCAGTGTGGTGATCGACGGCGTGGCCATGGAGACCCTGTCCCCTGCCTCGCTGCGCAAGCGCCGCCGGGAGATCACCATGATCTTCCAGCAGTTCAATCTGCTCATGCAGCGCACCTGCCTGAAGAACGTCTGCTTCCCCATGGAGCTGGCAGGCGTAAAGAAGGCCGAGGCGGAAAAGCGCGCCATGGAGCTGCTGGAGATGGTGGGTCTGCCGGATAAGGCCAACGCCTACCCGGCACAGCTGTCCGGCGGTCAGAAGCAGCGCATCGCCATTGCCCGCGCACTGGCAACCAACCCCAAGGTGCTGCTGTGCGACGAGGCCACCAGCGCGCTGGACCCCAACACCACCCACTCCATCCTGACCCTGATCAAGGATATCAACCGCAAGCTGGGCATCACCGTGGTGGTCATTACCCACCAGATGAGCGTGGTGGAGGAGATCTGCGACAGCGTGGCCATTCTGGACGGCGGTGTGGTCGTGGAACAGGGCTCGGTACAGGAAATTTTTGCAAACCCCAAAACGGCGGCTGCCAAGCGTCTGGTGGCCCCCAACGGCGGCAGCGCAGCGCGGGATCTTTCCTGCTTTGCGCCGGATGACCATGTGGTGCGCGTTACCTTCAACGGTTCCTCCACCGCAAAGCCGCTGGTGGCAAGCCTTGCCGCCGAAAAGGGCATTCTGGTGTCGGTGCTCAGCGCCGATACCCGTGATCTGAGCGGCCAGTGCTACGGCTCCATGCTGCTCAAGCTGCCCGCAGAGCTTGCTGTCGCACAGCAGGCTGTGGAGTATATGCGCAGCCAGTCCGGCGTAACGGTAGAGGAGGTGACCGGTATATGAATATCGCAGCTTACGGCTTTGCCATCTGGGAGACCTTTTATGTAACGGTGCTCTCCACCGCCTTTGCGCTGGTGCTGGGTCTGCCGCTGGGCGTGCTGCTGGTAGCCGGTGACAAGGACGGCATCCTTCCCCTGCCCGGCTGGCTGATGCACCTGATCAATATCGTCATCAACATCCTGCGCAGCGTACCCTTCCTGATTTTGATGATCTGCGTGTTCCCGCTTACCCGTGCCATCGTGGGCACTACGGTGGGCACCAAGGCCACCATCGTTCCGCTGGTGGTCGCCGCCTTCCCCTTTGTGGCGCGTCTGGTGGAAACCAGCCTGCGGGAGCTGGATGAGGGCGTTGTGGAAGCTGCCCAGAGCATGGGCGCCACTCCCTTCCAGATCATCACCAAGGTCATGATCCCGGAGTGCCTGCCCGGCCTGATCTCCAGCATGACCACCGCGCTGACCACCATTCTGGGCTACTCGGCCATGTCCGGCGTCATCGGCGGCGGCGGTCTGGGTAAGATCGCTTTGTCCTACGGCTACTACCGCTACCAGACCAACATCATGATCGTCTGCGTGGTGCTGCTGGTGCTGATGGTGCAGGCGTTCCAGTCTGTGGGCACCCTGTGGGCCACCAAGAGCGATAAGCGCCTGCGGAAATAAGAAGCTTTGTTTTTTCGATTCCCCGCCGGAGGCAGCCCCTCCTGCGGGGAATCGTCCTTCCCGACCAAAAAACCAGCAAAGGAGTATGTTGTATGAACCGTGATACCATCTGTGTGCAGGGCGGCTACACCCCCGGCAACGGCGAACCCCGTCAGATCCCCATCATCCAGTCCACCACCTTCAAGTACGCCACCAGCGAGGACATGGGCAAGCTGTTCGATCTGGAGGCAGACGGCTATTTCTATTCCCGCCTGCAGAACCCCACCTGCGACATGGTAGCCAAAAAGATCTGCGAGCTGGAGGGCGGCACTGCCGCCATGCTTACCTCCAGCGGACAGGCCGCAAACTTCTTTGCGCTGTTCAATATCTGCGAGGCCGGGGATCATATCGTGGCCTCCAGCACCATCTACGGCGGCACCTTCAACCTCATCTCGGTCACCATGGCAAAGATGGGCATCACCGCTACCTTCGTAGACCCTCTGTGCACCGAGGAGGAGCTGAACGCCGCCTTCCGGCCCAACACCAAGGTGGTGTTCGGCGAGACCATCGCAAACCCTGCCCTGACCGTGCTGGATATTGAAAAGTTTGCCAAGGCCGCCCACGCCCACGGCGTGCCGCTGATGGTGGATAACACCTTCCCCACACCGGTCAACTGCCGCCCCTTTGAGTGGGGCGCGGACATCGTGACCCACTCCACCACCAAGTACATGGACGGCCACGGCGCAGTGCTGGGCGGTGCCATCGTGGACGGCGGCAAGTTCGACTGGATGGCCCACGCCGAGAAGTTCCCGGGTCTGTGCACCCCGGATGACAGCTACCACGGCATCACCTATGCCGAGCGCTTCGGCAAGGAGGGAGCCTTCATCACCAAGGCCACCGCGCAGCTGATGCGGGACTTCGGCTCCATGCAGTCCCCCATGAACGCCTATATGCTGAACCTTGGTCTGGAAAGCCTGCACGTCCGGATGCAGCGCCACTGCGCCAACGGCATGGCGGTAGCACAGTTTTTGGAGAACCACCCTAAGGTGGCCTATGTGAACTACTGCGGGCTGGAAAGCAGCCCCTACCACGCACTGGCGCAGAAGTACCTGCCCAATGGCAGCTGCGGCGTGGTGAGCTTTGGTCTGGCCGGCGGACGCGAAGCTGCCAGCACCTTTATGAAGGAACTGAAGCTTGCCGCCATCGAGACCCATGTGGCGGATGCCCGCACCTGCTGCCTGAACCCCGCCTCCAGCACCCACCGTCAGATGAACGATGAGCAGCTGGCCGCCGCCGGTGTGCCCGCCGAGCTGGTGCGCATGAGCTGCGGTCTGGAGTCTGCCGAGGATCTCATTGCCGATATCGCGCAGGCGCTGGATAAGGTATGATTTCCTCCTGTGAAAATACTTTTGTCGCGGCCAATAGGCCGCGACAAAAGTGAAATCAAAAATCATGATACCCCTGAAGATGGCAAAGCGAACGCAGCGCCATTTTTGAATCGTCTAGCAAAGGAGCGACTCCCCTATGCCGCTGATCATTCCCAAGACCCTACCCGCCTTTGACGCTCTGTATGAAGAAAACGTCTTTGTCATGCACCGGGAGCGGGCACTGGCGCAGCATATCCGCCCGCTGGAAATTCTGATTCTAAACCTGATGCCCACCAAGATCGCCACCGAGACCCAGATCGCCCGGCTGCTGGCAAACACCCCGCTGCAGGTGCACATGACCCTGCTGCAGACAGCCAGCCACTCTGCTACCCATGTGTCGGCTGCACACCTTGAGGCTTTTTACAAGACCTTTGACGAGGTGAAGAACAACCGCTACGACGGCATGATCATCACCGGCGCGCCGGTGGAGACCATGGATTTTGAGCAGGTGGACTATTGGAACGAGCTGTGCGAGATCATGGACTTCAGCGAAACGAACGTCTACTCCACCCTTCATGTCTGCTGGGGCGCACAGGCCGGGCTGTACTACCACTACGGCGTGCGCAAGCAGCTGCTGCCGGAAAAGATGTTCGGCGTGTTCGAGCACCGGGTCACCCGCCCGGCAAACCCGCTGGTGCGCGGCTTTGATGAGGTGTTCTACGCCCCCCACAGCCGCCACACCGGTATCTGCCGGGAGGATGTGGACAGCTGCGCCGCCCTGCGCATTCTGGCGGAAAGCGACACCGCCGGGCCCTTCCTCATGAGCACCGAGAACGGGCGGCAGATCTTTGTCACCGGCCACCCGGAATACGATAAGTACACGCTGGATGCCGAGTATAAGCGGGACGTGGCCAAGGGCTTGCCCATCCATGTGCCCGTCAACTACTACCCGGACGACGACCCCGCAAAGCCGCCGCTGTTCCGCTGGCGCGCCCACGCTCACCTGCTGTATGAAAACTGGCTGAACTATTATGTTTACCAGAACACCCCCTACGATCTGGGGGATATCCAGCGGGTAAAGCACGAAAACGTATAAGAAGCATCAGAAGCCGCCGCGCAGAAAAACTGCCCGGCGGCTTTTCTGTACAGGTAGGTATTGTATGAAAAAAGTACAGGTGGTACAATAAAATACATGGAATGCCTGAAAAAGGCGAAAGCAGAAAGGGTGGGGTCATGGAACAAAAAGCTTTTGCGGACAAAAGCAGAATGCGGGATTCCGGCATAGAGCTTTTAAAGGTCATTGCGGTCGTTCTGATCGTAATCAGCCATGTGGTACTGACACTGACAACGGAAAATGAATATATCCCGTATAACGACTATCTTCTGGATTGTACCCATGCAACGACCAATGGAACCGTTCTGCTTTTGGCGGTCATCCGGCATTTTGGTGCGCTGGGGAACTGGATCTTCTTCGTTGCTTCTGCATGGTTTTTGCTGGACAGCACGAAAGCGTCCGGGAAGAAAATAATGGAAATGCTGCTGGATATCTGGGTGATCTCCGTCCTGTTCCTTGGAATAACGCTTTTGCTCCGGGGTGAGGTAAGCGGGAAGCTTTTCCTTTTTTCGCTTCTCCCAACGACCTTTGAAAATAACTGGTATCTGACCTGTTATCTGTTATTCTATCCCCTCCATCCGTATTTGAACCGGCTGATCGCCGCGATGACGCAAAAAGAACATCTGAAGATGATTTCTGTGTTGACGGTACTGTATATCGGCTTCAACTTTATAAAAGGCAGGTTTTTCTTTCCGAATATGCTGCTGCTCTGGAGCAGCGTATATTTGATCCTTGCCTATATCAAGCGCTACTGCATAGGGGTGTATTCCAGCGCAAAGGTGAATGGCATCCTTCTGCTGTGCGGTGCGGCGGGGGCAGTGGGCATCGTGCTTTTGACCGACCTGCTTGGATTGAAGCTCGCTGCGCTGTCGGATCAGCTTTTACGGTGGGTAAGCAATTTTAACCCTTTTTTGATCCTGATCGCCATTGCGGCATTTGGGCTGGCCAGAAATAACCACTTTAAAAATAAAAACGTGAATCACATTGCAAAATGTGCCATGCTGATCTATATTATCCATGAGAATATTCTGCTGCGGACCTATGTAAGACCCTATCTCTGGCACTGCATTTTTGACCGGTATGGGTATGCCCATCTGCTTTTGTGGGTCTTTTTGTATTCGGCAGGCTGGCTGCTTGCGGCACTTGTGCTCAGCCTGCTTTACGAAAAGAGCCTTCAGAAGCTAACGGCAAGGGTAAGTGAAAAAATACTGAAATGGATGAGCAGCTGGTATCAAAAATATGAGTCTGCCATGCTGAAGCTGCATTGATAAGACCGCAGCCTGCCCGGACCTGATCCCGTAAAAAAGGAACTCTCTCAAAGCAAAAGCCTTGCAGAGGGTTCCTTTTTGTGTGAGCTGTTATTTTTTACGCTTTGCGGGCTTTTTCTTCCGCACGCTGTAGCCGAAGGTGCCCAGCTTTTTGCCAAGCGCCAGATACTCCCCGTGGCTGTACACGATGAGGTTTGCCTTGTCCAGACACAGCTTGCCTTTTTCGTCCAGCAGGCTCTCGTCCACATCGCAGGCCACTACCTCGGCCAAAAACAGGTCGTGGCTGCCCAGCGGGATGCGCTGGGTGATGCGGCACTCCAGATTGACCGGGCTTTCCTCCAGCACCGGGCAGCCGGTCAGCACGCTGCCGGGGGCGGCGTGCAGGCCGCAGGCGGCAAGCTTATCCACGTCGCGTCCGCTCTTCACACCGCACCAGTCAATGGCGCGCACCAGCTTTTCGGTGGGCAGATTGATGGCGAACTGCCCGTGCTCACACAGCAGCTGATGGCTGTACCGCTCCGGCCGCACGCTGATGGATACCATGCTGGGCTGGGTGCAGATGGTGCCCGTCCAGCCGATGGTGATAAGGTTGGGCTTATCCAGCCCGCCGCAGGATACCAGTACCGGCGGCTCCGGGTTCAGCAGGGTGCTGCCCTTCCAGCTTTGCTTGCTCATCCGTGATATTTCCTTTCGTAGGGAGCCCATGTGCGCTCCGAGATGATATAGCGCGGGCGGGCCTTTGTTTCCATATAGATCTTGCCGATATACTCGCCGATCACGCCCAGACACACCAGCTGCACGCCGCCCATAAAGCAGACGATGCAGACAGTGGAGGCCCAGCCAGCCACGCTGCTGCCCATGGCGGCGCACACGATGGCCCAGATGACCCCGATAAAGCTGACAAGGCTCACCACGATGCCCGCCCCGGTGATGATGCGGATGGGCTTGTTGGAAAGGCTGGTGATGCCGTCAAAGGCCAGTGCCAGCATCTTGCTCAGGGGGTAGTGGCTCTCGCCTGCCAGACGCTCGTGGCGCTCGTAGGTGACCACATCGTGGGCAAAGCCCACCAGCGGCACCATGCCCCGCAAAAAAATGTTGACCTCCTTGTAGTCCGCAAAGCTTTCCAGCACGCGGGTGCTGATCAGGCGGTAGTCTGCGTGGTTGAACACGATATCCGCGCCCAGAGCGTTCATCACATGATAAAAGCCCTCGGCGGTGAACCGCTTGAAGAAGGTGTCGGTGTCCCGGCGGCTGCGCACACCGTACACCACCTCGGCACCGTCCAGATACTTTTTCACCATCTCGTCCATGGCGTTGATGTCGTCCTGACCGTCGCAGTCGATGGAGATGGTGATATCGCAGCTGCCGCTGTGCAGTGCCTCCATCAGCCCCGCCAGCACGGCGTTCTGGTGGCCGCGGTTGCGGCTTTGGGAAATGCCGATATAGTGCTCGTCCTGTGCGGCAAAGCCTTGGATCAGCTCCCATGTTTTGTCGCGGGAGCCGTCGTTGACAAAGAGCACCCGGCTTTTATCGCTGACCAGCCCCTGTGCGGTCAGACTGTGGATCTTTTCCAGAAACATGGGTGCTGTAATGGGCAGCACCTGCTCCTCGTTGTAGCAGGGGATCACGATCCAGAGAACAGGCTTGGACATAATAAATGAGCTCCTTTTTGTAAAATAACCCTCTCAGTCATCGCTGCGCGATGCCAGCTCCCCCGAAAGGGGGAGCTTTTCTCAGCAGAAGGGATCGTTCCTTTGCCGGAGAAGGCAAACCGTTCTGAAAACGCGCATAAAGCTCCCCCTTCGGGGGAGCTGGCGCGAAGCGCCTGAGAGGGTTTTACTGCACCATCTGCTGCAAGGCATCCGGCTCCAGCAGCTTGAAGCTGCTGCGGTAGGTGTCGATGAGGCCTTCCTTCTGCATGGTGCTCAGCTCCCGGGAAAGGGCGCTGCGGTCGCAGTTGAGGTAATCCGCCAGCTGGATACGGGAGAAGGGGATGCTGAAGGTCAGGCTGTGGGCGCGGGCGGCCTCGCTGAGCAGATAGGCTGCCACCTTGGCGCGCAGGCTCTTCATCACCAGCAGGTCGATGCGGCGGGAGAGGGAAAAATATTTATCGCTGATGGTTCGCACAAGGTTCTGCACCACCCGCTGGTGGGCGGGGCTGCCGTCCGAGAGCAGCAGCCGCTCGTAGGGTAGCAGCAGCACCTCACAGGGGGCGGCAGCCAGCACGGTGACCGGACTGGACAGGCTGGAGCCTCCCAGCACGTCCCCGAACACCCCGCCCGGCTCTACCCGGGCGATGGGGATGCGCGCCCCGCCCGGTGCCGGGCGGTAGGCCTCCAGCTCGCCGGACAGCACGATGCCTACCCGGCGGCTGGGCTCCCCCGCCAGCACAAGGGCTTCGCCCTTGCCGTAGCTGCGCACACTTGCCCCCAGCCGGGACAGCAGCGTGCTGAGCTCCGCAGCGGAAAGACCCGCGAACAGCGTGGTGTTTTGTAACAGCGGCAGATAATTATTCATCGCAACTCCGCAGAGAAAACCGTGTTCTCTGCAGCCTCCTGCAATTGCGTTGCGCACGCAACGGTATTTTTACCCCTATTATAGTAAACTGGAACGCGCAAAGCAAATGATTTTGCAAAATTTTTCAAAAAAAGACCGGTTTCCGCTTTCCCTACCGGGGCGTGCCGGGTGCGAAAAGGAGTATATCATGAAAAAGATCCTGTCCTTACTGCTGGCGTTCAGCCTTGCACTGAGCCTTGCAGCCTGCGGCGGCAGCGCAAGCTCTGCCGCTTCCAGCACGGCGGTGTCTGAGGCTGCTTCCTCTGCGGCTGCTTCTGAGGAAGAGGCCGCCGCGCCGCTGTCTGCCACCGAGCCGCTGCGCATCGCCGGGCTGAAGGGCCCCACCACCATGGGGCTTGTCAACCTGCTCTCGATGGAGCAGGCCGGCACCGCCGCCATGGACTACGATCTGCAGCTTTACGGCGCTGCGGATGAGATCGTGCCGCTGCTCATCAAGGGCGAGCTGGACATGGCTGCCATCCCGGCCAATCTGGCTGCGACCCTGTACCAGAAAACCAGCGGCGGCATTCAGGCCGTGGCGGTGAACACCTTGGGCGTTTTGTATGTGGTGGAGCAGGGCGATACCGTCCACAGCATGGCTGACCTCAAGGGCCGCACCATCCTGTCCACCGGCAAGGGCACTACCCCGGAGTATGTGCTGCGCTATCTGCTTACCGCCAACGGCCTTGACCCGGACAAGGATGTGGACATCCAGTATTACAGCGAGGCTACCGAGGTGACCGCCCAGATGGCCAGCACGCAGGACGCCATTGCGGTGCTGCCCCAGCCCTATGTGACTGCCGCCGGTCTGAAGGACGACACCCTGCGGGTAGCCCTTGACCTGACTGCCGAGTGGGACAAGGTGGCAGACACCCAGCTGATCACCGGTGTGACCGTGGTGCGCAAGGCCTACGCCGAGGAGCACCCGGACGTGGTAGCCGCCTTTCTGGCAGACTACGCCCAGAGCGTGAACGCCGCCAACACTGATCTGGACGGCACCGCCGCTCTGTGTGAGGAGCAGGGCGTGGTGGCAAAGGCCGCCATCGCCAAAAAGGCACTGCCCAACTGCAACATCGTCTGCCTGACCGGCGAGGAACTGAAGGCAGACGTCTCCGGTTATCTGCAGGTGCTCTACGATGCCGACCCCGCCGCCGTGGGCGGTGCGCTGCCCAGCGAGGACTTCTACTGGACAGCCCAGTAACAGCCTGAAAAAAGCATTCCATCTCCCGCCGCTCTGCCGTGGTACGCAGCGCGGCGGTTTTTTGTTGAGAAAACGATTTTGAATGGCTTCCGCTGCGCTCTAGCCATATTCAGCGGAAAAAATATTTTTTAATTCGCAATTCTGGAAAATCTGCGGATTTTCCAGAATTGCCTTTTCACAAGAGGGGCTGTAACGATAAAATGGCGTTTTAGAATGCACCTGTTGCTCACCGCTACGACCCCACCCGTGAAAATAGCGTTTGGAGCGCTCCGCAGAGCGCGACAAACGCGAAACTATAAATAATAATACCTTGATTTATGGCCAGAGCGCCAGCGGAGGCCATTTTAAATCCTCCCGGTTGCAATTCCGCTGCAAAAGTTCTACAATAGAGGCACATTATAGAATATGGAGGGAATACCTATGGCTTGCACTACCATTCTGGTCGGCAAGGCAGCATCGTACGATGGCTCTACCATGATCGCCCGCAACGATGACTCCGGCTCCGGCCATTTCACCGCTAAAAAATTCACCGTGATCCACCCGGAGGATCTGCCCAAGACCTACCGCAGCGTCCTCTCCCATGTGGAGATCCCCCTGCCGGAGGGCGCACTGCGGTTTACCGCCATGCCCAACGCCGTGGAGGGCAAGGGCATCTGGGCAGCCTCCGGTGTCAACGCCGCCAATGTGGGCATGACCGCCACCGAGACCATCACCTCCAACCCCCGCGTGCTGGGCGCAGACCCGCTGGTGGAGTATCAGCCCGCCAAGGGCGAAAAGCCCGAGGTGCCCGGCGGCATCGGCGAGGAGGATATCGTCTATCTGGTGCTGCCCTACATCCACTCTGCCCGCGAGGGCGTGCTGCGTCTGGGCAGCCTGCTGGAGCAGTACGGTACTTACGAGATGAACGGCATCGCTTTTCAGGACGTAAACGAGATCTGGTGGCTGGAGACCATCGGCGGTCACCACTGGATTGCCCGCCGCGTGCCGGACGATGTGTATGTGGTCATGCCCAATCAGCTGGGTATCGACACCTTTGATCTGGAAGATGCCTTCGGCGCACAGGAAAACTACCTCTGCTCTGCCGACCTGCGGGAGTTTATTGCCAAGAACCACCTCGACCTCTCTCTGGACGGTGCGCTGAACCCCCGGGACGCCTTTGGCAGCCACGATGACGCCGACCACGTTTACAACACCCCCCGCGCATGGTATATGCTGCGCTACCTCAACCCCCGCACATGGGTGTGGGAGGGCGCCGACGCCGACTACACCCCCATGTCCGACGACCTGCCGTGGTGCATGGTGCCGGAGCGCAAGGTGACCCCGGAGGACATCAAGTATATGCTGTCCAGCCACTATCAGGGCACCCCCTACGACCCCTACCTGAGCTATGGAGACAAGTCTGCCAAGGGCGCATACCGCTCCATCGGCATCAACCGTAACGACTTTATGGCGCTTTTGCAGATGCGTCCCGACCAGCCGGAGGAGTCCCGCGCAGTGGAGTGGGTGGCCTACGCCTCCAACGCCTTCAACACCATGGTGCCCTTCTACGCCAACGTGGAGCGCACCCCGGAGTATCTGGCCAACACCACCGGCACCGTGTCCACCGATAACTTCTACTGGACCAGCCGCCTCATCGCTGCCATGGCAGATGCCTCCTATAACAAGTCCCTGTTCCACCTCGAGCGCTACGAGGAGGCCGTACTTTCTGCCGGCCGCGCACTGGTAAACCAGTACGACGCAAGGCTTGCCGCCGAGCCGGACGCTGCAAGCCGCGCCGCCCTGCGGGAGGAAGCCAACACCGCCATTGCCGCCATGCTGCAGGAGAAGGCCGCCGACACACTGGACAAGGTCCTGTTTGAGCTGAGCAGCCAGATGAAGAATGCCTACTCCCGCTCGGATGCCTGATTTTAAGCGACCAAAGCACCAAAGCCGGTCACGACCGGTCACATAAACGCAGAAAAGGCCACCGCATACACAAGTGCGGTGGTCTTTTTTGGCGCAAAAGCGCTCTTGTATCCCAGATGTTGGTAACGATGCACAAAAATCGAGGAGATTTTTTGTGTGCGAAAACGATTGAAAATGATTGATTTTGACTGATTTTTTGCTATAATAAAGCTACAGACAACCAAAATACGCCAAGACCGTGCAAAGCCGGTCAGACGTAGGAAGGAAAGAAGGGAAAAGACACCATGCTGGCAGAGGAACGTTTTGCACTGATCTTAGAGCAGCTGAACGAGAAACGCACCGTAACGGTGCAGCAGCTGTGCGAGGCGCTGCACACCAGCGAATCCACCATCCGGCGTGACCTGACCGAGCTGGACCGGCAGGGCAGGCTGACCAAGGTGCACGGAGGGGCCACCCTGCCGGACAGCCGCTTTTTGGCAGACGAGCCCACCATGGAGGCCAAGGAGACGCTGGCGGTAACCGAAAAGCGCAGCATCGCGGCAGCCGCCGCAGCACTCATCACCGCCGAGGATTTTGTGTTCATCGATGCAGGCACCACCACGCTGGAGCTGGTGCGGGTGCTGGCGGGAGCGGCGCTCAAGGCCACCTATGTGACCAACGGCGTGGCGCACGCCCGGCTGCTGGCGCAAAAGGGCTGCCGGGTGTATCTGCCCGGCGGGCTGCTGCGTCCCCAGACCGAGGCCATCGTGGGTACGGCGGCGGTCAGCAGCATCCTGCAATACAACTTCACCAAAGCATTCATGGGTGCCAACGGCGTGGCGCTGGAGGCGGGCTTTACCACCCCGGACCCCGAGGAAGCAGCGGTAAAGGCCGCTGCCGTCCGCCGCGCCCGGGAAAGCTGGTTCCTTGTGGATGACGCCAAATTTTCTAAAATTTATCCGGCGGTCATCACAGAGCTGCACGGCGGTGCCATCCTGACCAACCGCTGCCCGAACCCGAAATATAAGCAGTATACCTTTGTAAAGGAGGCAGAAGCATGATCTATACCGTTACCTTTAACCCGGCTATTGATTACGTTGTGCGCTTGGACGCACCGCTGGAGGTGGGCGCAGTGAACCGCGCCCAAGGCGAGGACTGCGTGCTGGGCGGCAAGGGCATCAACGTGTCCGGCGTGCTGGCGCAGCTGGGCTGCGAGAGCGTGGCACTGGGCTTTGTGGCCGGTGAGACCGGCGCATGGCTGGAGCGCGGTCTGGCGGCACAGGGGCTCAAGACCGACTTTGTGCATCTGGAAAGCGGCATGACCCGCATCAACGTCAAGATCAAGGCCGGGCTGGAGACCGAACTGAACGGCGCAGGCCCTGCCATCCCGGAAAGTGCGTTGCAGCAGCTGGAAGCCCAGCTGGACAAGCTGACCGAGGGCGATATCCTCATTCTGGCGGGCAGCATCCCGGCAAGCCTGCCGCAGAGCGTCTACGAGCGGCTGCTGGCGCGGCTGCAGGGCAAGGGCGTGCGCGCGGTGGTGGATGCCACCCGCGACCTGCTGGTGAACGTGCTGCCCTACCACCCCTTCCTCATCAAGCCCAACAACCATGAGCTGGGCGAGATCGTGGGCAAGGTGCTGACCACTGACGCCGAGATCGTGGCCGCTGCCCGCACCCTGCAGGAAAAGGGTGCCCGCAATGTGCTGGTGAGCATGGCCGGGGACGGTGCGCTGCTGCTGGACGAGCAGGGACAGGTGCACCGCATCGGCTGCCCCAAGGGCAAGGTGGTCAACAGCGTGGGTGCAGGCGACAGCATGGTGGCCGGTTTTGTTGCCGGGTATCTGCAAAGCCGCAGCTACGCGCAGGCACTGCGTCTGGGCACTGCCTGCGGCAGCGCCACGGCCTTCAGCCTTGGGCTTGCCACAAAGGAAAAGATCAACGAGCTGCTGGCGCAGCTTTGATAGGATAAAAGGAACAAGGGAGGAAGTTTTATGCGCATCACCGAGTTATTTACCGCACAGTCCATTGCGCTGGACGAGGCGCTGCAGACGCAGGAGGAGATCCTGAGCCGTCTGGTGGAGCTGCAGGCTACCCACGGCAACATCACCGACAAGGAGGCCTATAAAAAGGCTCTCTACGCCCGCGAGGCCGAGGGCTCTACCTATGTGGACAACGGCATCACCGTGCCCCACGCCAAGACCAATGTGGTCACCCGCCCCAGTCTGGCCGCCCTGCGGCTGACCACCCCAGTGCAGTACAACGCCGAGGATGACGGCACCACCGACCTGCTGTTTGCCATTGCCGCGCCGGAAAACGGCAGCCTGCACGTGGATATGCTGGCCCGCATGATGCAGATGCTGATGAACGAGGACTTTGTGGAAAAGCTTAAAGCTGCCAAGACCCCCAAGGAGTTCTTGGAGTGCATCGACGCGCAGGAGGAGGCACAGTTCGGCGCAGAGAGCTTTACCCAGCAGGCCATCCCGCAGGACGGCTACCGCATTCTGGCTGTGACCGCCTGCGTCAACGGCATCGCCCACACCTACATGGCCGCAGAGGCACTGACCAAGGCCGGTGACAAGCTGGGCCTGCCCACCAAGGTGGAGACCAACGGCTCGGACGGTGCAAAGAACATCCTGACCCGCGCCGAGATCGCCGCCTGTGACGGCATCATCGTAGCAGCGGAGAAAAAGGTAGACACCGCCCGCTTCGACGGCAAGCCGGTGCTGTTCACCCGCGTAGATGACGGCATCCACAAGCCGGAGGAGCTCATCAAGAAGATCGCCCACGGCGAGGTGCCGGTGTTCCACGCCGAGGGCGGCGCAGCAGCCGAGGATGACACCGCCGGTAAGGACAGCTTCGGCCGCAGCCTGTACAAGAACCTGATGAACGGCGTTTCCCATATGCTGCCCTTCGTGGTGGGCGGCGGCATTATGATCGCGCTGGCCTTCCTGCTGGATGATTACAGCATCAACCCCGCAAACTTCGGCATGAACACCCCCGTTGCCGCCTTCTTCAAGACGGTGGGCGGCGCAGCCTTTGGCTATATGCTGCCCATTCTGGCAGGCTTCATTGCCATGTCCATCGCCGACCGTCCGGGTCTGGCCGTAGGCTTTGCCGGCGGCGTGCTGGCCATGAACGGCACCAACTTCACCGACCTTGCCGCAGGCAGCACCACCGGCATCTCCGGCGGCTTCCTTGCAGCGCTGCTGGCAGGCTTTGCAGCGGGCTACATTGTGCAGTTCCTCAAAAAGATCACCGAAAAGCTGCCCGCCAGCCTGAACGGTATCCGGCCCATGCTCATTTACCCGCTGGGCGGCATTCTCATCGTAGGTGCAATGATGTGCGCCGTGAACCCGGTCATGGGCATGATCAACACCGCCATGACCGACTGGCTGAACGCACTGGGCGGCAGCTCCAAGGTGCTGCTGGGTGCCATCGTAGCCGGTATGATGAGCGTGGATATGGGCGGCCCGGTCAACAAGGCAGCCTACGTCTTTGGCACCGCAGCCCTTGCCTCCGGCAACTACGAGGTGATGGCCGCCGTCATGGTGGGCGGCATGGTGCCTCCCATCGCCATCGCCCTGTCCACCACCTTCTGCCCCCGCAAGTGGACGCCGGACGAGCGCCGCAACGGCATCGTGAACTACGTCATGGGTCTGTGCTTCGTGTCTGAGGGCGCTATCCCCTACGCAGCAGCCGACCCGCTGCGCGTCCTGCCCAGCTGCGTTATCGGCTCTGCAGTCGCCGGTGCACTCTCCATGACCTTCGGCTGCGCACTGCGCGCACCCCATGGCGGCATCTTCGTGTTCCCGGTGGTGGATCACGCCGTGCTGTACTGCGTGGCGCTGGCTGTGGGCAGCGTGCTGGGCGCAGTGATCCTGAGCCTTGTCAAAAAGACCCAGCCCGCCGAGGCAAAGTAACAAGCCATTCTCTTCTCCATACGGATAGTTCTTCATAAGAGCAAAGGGGACTGCCGCACACCGCGGCGGTCCCCTTTGCGTTTTATGCAAGCACCATTTTCACAAAAAACAGGACAATATACCGCCCAAAACGGCCTATCCTGCCGGAATTGCATTTCGTGCTTTGTTTTGCATTGCGCCCCATCCCGGGCTGTGGTATACTTATGCTTGTGATTTTAAAGCCCGGGTATGGTGTGCCGGGCCACCAGAGAGGAAAAGAACGATGAAAATAGGATTTGACAACGACAAATATCTTTCGATGCAGTCTGAGCATATCCGCGAGCGCATCAAGAAGTTTGACAATAAGCTGTATCTGGAATTCGGCGGCAAGCTGTTCGACGATTACCACGCCTCCCGCGTGCTGCCCGGCTTTCAGCCGGACTCCAAGCTGCAGATGCTTTTGCAGCTCAAGGAGCAGGCCGAGATCGTTATCGTCATCAGCGCCGAGGACATCATCAGCAGCAAGGTGCGCGGCGACTACGGCATCACCTACGATCTGGATGTGCTGCGCCTCATCGACGCCTTTCAGGAGGTGGGGCTGTATGTGGGCAGCGTGTGCGTGACCAAGTACACCGCCGCTGCCGAGGTGGAGGCCTTTGAAAAGCGGCTGAACAGTCTGGGCATCCGCACCTTCCGTCACTACAAGATCCCCGGCTACCCCAACGATGTGGCACGCATCGTCAGCGACGAGGGCTACGGCCGCAACGAGTACATTGAGACCGAGCGCCCGCTGGTGGTCATCACCGCGCCCGGCCCCGGCAGCGGAAAAATGGCCGTCTGCCTGTCCCAGCTGTACCATGAATATAAGCGGGGCGTCAAGGCCGGCTACGCCAAGTTCGAGACCTTCCCCATCTGGAACATTCCCCTGAAGCACCCGGTCAATCTGGCCTACGAGGCCGCCACCGCAGACCTGAACGATGTGAACATGATCGACCCCTTCCATCTGGAGGCCTACGGCGTGACCACCGTGAACTACAACCGCGACATCGAGATCTTCCCGGTGGTGAACGCGATGTTCGAGCTGATCGCAGGGCAGAGCCCCTATAAGTCCCCCACGGACATGGGCGTGAACATGGCCGGTAACTGCATCGTGGACGACGCCGTCTGCTGCGAGGCCTCCCGCAAGGAGATCGTGCGCCGGTACTACAAGTGCCTGTGCGAGCAGAAGATCACCGGCACCGCCAAGGAGAGCGAGCGCTACAAGCTGGAGCTGCTGATGAATCAGGCCGGACTGGCCATGGGTGCCCGGGAGGTGGAAAAGCAGGCACACGCCCGCAGCGAGGCCACCGGCGGCGCACCGGCTGCTGCCATTGAGCTGAGCGACGGCACCGTGATCACCGGCAAGACCGGCCCGCTGCTGGGTGCTACCGCAAGCGCCCTGATCAATGCGCTCAAGTATCTGGCGGGCATCCCGCAGGAGACGGATCTGGTCAGCGCCGCTGCCATCGAGCCCATCCAGACCCTCAAGACCAACTATCTGGGCGGCAAGAACCCCCGTCTGCACACCGACGAGATCCTGATTGCCCTGTCCAGCTCTGCTGCCTCCAGCGAGCTTGCCGCAGCAGCCATGCACCAGCTGCCCAACCTCAAGGGCTGCGATGTGCACTCCACCGTGCTGCTTTCCAGCGTGGACAGCAGCACCCTGAACCGTCTGGGGATGTACCTGACCTGCGACCCCGTCTACGAGGAAGAGGACCGCAAGTACCATAAGCTGTAAAAATAAAAGAGAAACTGGTAAACACCCCGGTCAGAGCCGTCAGGCTCTGACCGGGGTGTTTGTTCTGTTGCTTGCCAGTTGTCCGCAGTTGTGGTACACTTGTTCTGCTTAATTTTTATAGCAGATAGGAAAAGAGGAACAACAATATGGAACAACAACACAAGCGCAGCGCGTTCTCCGGTAAGATCGGGTTCGTGCTGTCGGCCGCAGGCGCTTCGGTGGGTCTGGGCAACATCTGGCGATTCCCGTATCTGGCAGCCAAATACGGCGGCGGCATTTTTCTGCTGGTATACATTCTGCTGGCAGTTACCTTCGGCTATACCATGATCGTGGCCGAGACCGCACTGGGCCGCATGACCCACAAAAGCCCGGTCAGCGCCTACGCCCACTTTGGCAAAGGCAAGGGCATCCGGTTCGGCGGCTGGATCAACGCCATCATCCCCATTCTGATCGTGCCGTACTATTCGGTCATCGGCGGCTGGGTCATCCACTATCTGGCCGAGTACCTGTGCGGACGCGGCGGTAATCTGGCAGCAGACGGCTACTTCTCCGCCTTTATCACCAACGGCCTGCAGGCCGAGCTGGCCTTTTTGCTGTTCAGCCTGTTCACACTGGGCATCATCTTTGCCGGTGTGCGCAACGGCGTGGAGCGCGTCTCCAAGGTGATGATGCCGGTGCTGGTGGTGCTATCGCTGGTCATCGCGGGCTACTCTGTCACCCGCCCCGGCGCACTGGCGGGTGTAAAGTATTTTCTGGTGCCCAACCCCAAAAACTTCTCTTGGATGACCGTGGTCACTGCCATGGGGCAGATGTTCTACTCCCTGTCCATCGCCATGGGCATTCTGGTCACCTTCGGTTCTTATATGAAGAAGGACGTCTCCATCGAGGAGTCCACCGAGAACGTGGAGGTGTTTGATACCGCCATTGCCATCATGGCAGGTCTGATGATCATCCCGGCGGTGTTCGCCTTCTCCGGCGGCGACCCGGACACCCTGCAGGCCGGCCCTGCACTGATGTTCATCACCATCCCCAAGGTGTTTGCCAGCATGGGGCTGGGCACTGTGGTGGGTGTGCTGTTCTTTGTGCTGGTGCTGTTTGCAGCCATTACCAGCTCCATCGCCCTGACCGAGAGCGCCGTCTCCACCTTTGAGGACGAACTGGGCTGGGACCGCACCCGCTCCACCGTGCTCATCGGCGCCATCATGGTGGCGCTGGGCAGCTTGTCGGCACTGGGCTACGGCCCGCTGGCCGGGGTGACCGTGTTCGGGATGCAGTTTTTGGACTTCTTTGACTTCCTGACCAACTCGGTCATGATGCCCATTGCAGCCATTGCCACCTGCCTGCTGGTGTCCCGCGTCATCGGCGTGGAGCAGATCGCGCAGGAGGTGGAGCAGGACGGTCAGCGCTTCCGCCGCAAGCCGGTGTTCAATTTTATGATCCGCTGGCTGTGCCCCATTTTTGCAGCCATCATTCTGGCAAGCTCGGTGGCAAATGCTCTGGGCTGGATCGCCATGTAAAGTAAAGAAAACAGGTCTTTCAAGCAGCAGAACGCAGGCTTTTTTTAACAGGATAAGGGGGTTCTTATGAAAATGGAAACCTTGAAGCAGCAGATCCTGACAGCAAAGGGGGACGTGCGGGCAGAGCTGGTACTGAAAAACGCCCGGGTCATCAACGTGTTCACAAACGAGATCGAGCAGGCCGATGTGGCTATCAGCCAAGGCATCATCCTTGGCGTGGGACACTATAGCGGCGAGACCGAGCTGGACCTGCAGGGCAAATATGTCTGCCCGGGGCTTGTGGATGGGCACATCCACATTGAAAGCTCCATGCTCTGCGGCCCGGCCTTTGAGCAGGCGGTGCTGCCCCACGGCACCACGGCGGTGGTCACCGACCCGCACGAGATCTCCAATGTAGCCGGTACGGCGGGGCTGGACTTTATGCTGGAGACTACCAAAGATCTGGCACTTTCGGTCTACTTCATGCTGCCCTCCTGCGTGCCCGCCACCGGGCTGGATGAGTCCGGCGCAGTGCTGGAAGCAGAGCAACTGCGCCCCTATTATCAGCAGCCCCGGGTGCTGGGTCTGGCAGAGCTGATGAACTCCTACGGCACGGTGCGCGCGGACGAAAAAATTTTGCAGAAGCTCTGCGACTGTACCGCTGCGGGCAAAAAGATCGACGGACACGCACCTCTCCTCAGCGGGGAGGAGCTGAACGCCTATATCGCCGCCGGGGTGCAGTCCGACCATGAGTGCTCGGACATCCACGAAGCCATGGAAAAGCTGCGGCGCGGACAGTACATCATGGTGCGGGAGGGCACGGCAGCGCAGAACATGGACAGCCTGCTGCCCCTGTTCCGGGAGCCCTATTGCAGCCGCTGTATGCTGGTGACCGACGACAAGCACCCCGGCGACCTGTTGCAGGGCGGGCACATCGACTACATCATCCGCAAGGCCATTGCTGCCGGGGTAGACCCGGTGGTGGCGGTGCGCATGGGCACCCTTGTCCCCTGCCAGTATTTCGGCCTTGTGCACAGCGGCGCAATAGCCCCCGGCTATACCGCCGACCTGATCGTGCTGTCAAATCTGGAGCAGTTCACGGTGGAGCAGGTGTACAAAAAGGGCAAGCTGGTGGCGCAGCAGGGCAAAATGCTGCACCCCGCCGCCCTTGCGGTGGATAAAGCGCATTTTGCGCGGGTGTTCGATTCCTTCAACATGGACGAGATCACCCCGGAGCAATTGCAGCTGAAGCAGACCGGCACCCGGCAGCGGGTGATCTGTCTGACCCCGCATTCTCTGCTGACCACCGAAAAGATCGTTCCGTTCTGCCAGCACCCGGGCACAGCGCCCGGCGTGGATGTGGCGCAGCAGATCGTCAAGCTGGCGGTATTCGAGCGGCATCACCGCTCCGGTCATGTGGGCTTGGGCTTTTTGGGCAACTACGGCCTGCAGTGCGGCGCGGTGGCCTCCAGCATCGCCCACGACTCCCACAACCTCATCGTGGCGGGCACCAACGATGCCGACATGGTGCTGGCGGGCAACACGGTGCGCAAAAACAAGGGCGGCTTAGCCTTTGCACTGAACGGGCAGGTGGTGGGCGAACTGCCGCTGCCTGTGGCAGGGCTTATGAGCACCGGGAGCGCCGAGGCCGTGGAGGAAAAGCTGCAGGCGCTCAAGGCAGCGCTGAAAGCCCACGGTATCTCGGAGGACATCGATGCCTTTATGACCCTTGCCTTCGTCAGCCTGCCGGTCATCCCGAAGCTGCGGCTGAACACCTACGGCATCGTGGATGTGGAGGCCCAGCAGATCGTCCCGGCGGTGTTCTGAGGACGCCGCCTGAGACGGACGGTCTTTAAGCCTGACGTTTTTATCGCAATGCCGGACAGTCTGCGTGCTGTCCGGCATTGCGTTTTATGGCAAGAGGGCTCTTGACTTTTTGCCACAGAACCGGTATGTTGATACTGTCCGTCTGACACACAGCATTGCATTTATGATATAAGGTAACTTTATGGAAAAACGCAGCACGTCCTCTTTGCAGATCACCGACCGCTTTGGCACACAGGCGGCCTTTGCCAGCCTGCGTCTGCCGGACGGCACCGAGGCCAACGTACCAGCAGAGCACGCCGCCGCTATCTATGTCAACGAGCAGCCCGCCTTCCGGGTGGTATGCACCCCGGCGCTGCTGCCGCAGCTGGCCTTGGGGCGGCTGCTCACCGAAGGGTGGATCGCAGCTGCGGGCGAGGTGGAGCAGGTCGCCGTCTGCGCCGAGGGCGCAAAGGTGCAGGTGTATCTGCGCCACCCGCTGCCCACCCGCCATGCCGCCGCGCAGGAGGTGGCCAGCTGCTGCACCGATAATATCCCGCTGGGCAGCCCGGTGGAGCTGCAGCCTTTGCGCCCTGTGCCGGGGCTTGCCTTGCAGCCGGAATGGGTGCAGACCCTGACCGCCGCCATGCACGCCGGGCTGCCGCTGTACCGCGCCACCCGGGCGGTGCACAGCTGCTTTGTGCTGCACAAAGGGGAAATCGTTTTTGCCTGCGAGGATCTGGGGCGGCACAACGCGCTGGATAAGGCCGTGGGCTGCGCAGTGCTGGCGGGGCTTCCGCTGGCAGAATGTGTGCTGTACACCAGCGGCCGGGTGCCGCTGGATATGGTGCGCAAGGCCATCCGCGCGGGGGTGCCGGTGCTGGTAAGCAAAAGCATGCCCACCGTGCAATCCGCAGAGCTTGCGGCGGAATACGGCCTGCAACTGGTGTGCGGGCGCAAATTCCCTAAACTTTAAACAAATATTACAAAAACAATAGTTACAAAACGGAAAAGTCTGTCTGTTTCTGTTGACATTCTTTGCGCCCCCATGTTAATATATTATCGAAGAGACCGCTCCGCTGTTGCAGCAGCCAGAGCGGCCTCAATTGTTGTCCGGGGTTACCCGGCAAAATAAAAAACAGGCAGGTGATAACATGAAGCAGGCAACCAACCCGTTTGCGCCCGTACCGCTGTGGCGCAAGCGGCTGCCGGGCTATGCAGCCATGGGCGTTGCGACCATCGCCTTGGCGGTCGGTCTGACCACCTTGCAAAGCGCACGCACCACGGTTGCCGGTACCCTGCTGCCGGTGTCGGAGGCGGATGCAGCCGCCTACGGCATCAGCGCAGTGTACCAGCTCGACGATGGCAGCTACCGCGTGGAGGGCTCTCAGAAGGGCTTCCAGAGCGATGTGCAGGCTGCCGTGACCATTGACGCCGAGGGCAATGTTTCCGCAGTAGAGATCCTCTCGCAGGACGAAACGGAAAACCTTGGCGGCCAGTGCGTCAACCCGGAGTTCACGTCCCAGTATCAGGGCGCAGCTCCCTTCACGCTGGCGGGCAAAAGCTACACCGTAACGGACCCCGTTACCGGTGCCGCCTATGCCGCAGCCGGTGCAGTGGAGGAGCAGCCCTCTGCTGCCGGGGATTTTGACCCCGCACAGTGGCGCACCTATGATACCTCTCCCGAGGCCGAGGCTACCCGCAAGATGTATGCTGCGGGGCTTACCCTCTCGGCGCTGAAGGGGGAGCCCTTGGACGATGAGCTGGCTCCGCCGCTGGATTCCAGCGCAGAGGCCGTGGCACGGCGCAAGCTGTACGCAGCCATGCTCAGCAAGAGCGCACTGGACGGAGAGCCGATGGCGATCCCCTTTGCGGATCTTTCGGCAGAAGAGCAGTCCAAGGTGCGTCTGGAGCAGGCCAGCCTGACCACCACCGGCAATGCGTCCGGTGCCGTCAGCGCAGACCTGACCGAGGTGGACGCCCTTTCCGGCGCGACCATCACCTCTTCGGCTGTGACGACCATCGTCAACAACGCGTATTTCTATGTGACCGGGGTACTCTGCGCAGAGTGACCTCAACGGAGGAATGGAACCTATGGCAAAAACTGATTTCCTGACGGCTGACATGACCCGCCGTCAATTCATGAAGATCTCGGGCAGGAGCCTTGCAGGGCTCACCCTGTCCGCTTCCATGCTGTCCCTGTTCGGCTGCTCTCAGCAGCAGGTGGATTCCGGCGCAGTGGCCACTTGGGCACTGCCGCAGGGCCTGCTGGTGGTCAACGCTGACCTGTGCACCGGCTGCCAGCGCTGCGAGATCAACTGCACCCTGACCAACGACGGCGTGTGCTCCTCTTACATCAGCCGCGTCAAGATCCAGCGCCGCCTGAATCTGGACGGCGCAGGCAACGGCCTGCTGTCCGGCACCGATAACTGCTGGGTCTACTTCCCGGACACCTGCCGCCAGTGCGAGGACCCCGCCTGCGGCAACGCCTGCCCGCAGAAGGCCATCACCACCGACAGCCGCGGCATCCGCGTAGTGGATACCGACAAGTGCATCGGCTGCGGTGCCTGCCATGAGGCCTGCCCGTGGCATATGCCCACCGTCAACCCCGAGACCGGCAAGTCCTCCAAGTGCATCGCCTGCGGTGCCTGCGTGGCAGGCTGCCCGTCCGGCGCTCTGTCCATCGTGGACTGGGATGCCGTTACCAGCGCAGCACAGGCTGCATACTTGGATCTGTAAGGAGGAACTACAATGGCTGAAAGTTATGGCTGGGCAGGCAAGATCCTGCGCGTCAACCTGACCACCGGCGAGATCACCACGCAGGATGACGAAAAGTACCATAAGTATATCGGCGGTATGGGCATGGCCTACCGCATTATGTATGAGGAAGCTCCCATGGAGCTGGACCCCTATGACGAGAAGGCTCTGGTCATCTTCGGTGTCGGCCCCCTGACCGGTGCCGGCGTGCCCTGCTCCGGCCGTATGAACGTGACCTTCCGCTCCACCTGGTCCAAGGGCCGGTCCATCGTTGACGCACACATGGGCGGCCACATCGGCTCCATGCTGAAGTATGCCGGTTACGACGGCATCGTTGTCAGCGGCATCTCCGAAAAGCCCGTCTACCTGCGCATCGAGGACGGCGAGGTCTCTCTGGAGGACGCAAGCGAGATCTGGGGCAAGGGCACCTTTGCTGCCAACAAGTGGATGGTAGAGCAGAACGGCCGCGAGTTCGAGACCGCTTCCATCGGCCCTGCCGGTGAGAATCTGGTGGACTACTCCACCCTGAACACCAGCTTCGGCAACTCCGGCGGCGCCGGTCTGGGCGCTGCGCTGGGCAACAAGAAGCTGAAGGGCCTTGCCATCCGCGGCACCGGCAGCGTCAAGGTGGCTGACCCCAAGAAGGTGCTGGAGCTGTCCAACTACATGATCGGCAACCTGATCGGCGGCAACAACAACCACAACGTGCCCGCACAGCCCCAGAGCTGGGCAGAGTACAGCGCTACCTCCGGCAAGAACCGCTGGTCCGGCGCTCCCGGCCGTATGTGGAAAAAGGCTCCCGGCGGCCCCGTGGATACCGGCGAGCAGCCCTACAACGACCTGAACAAGGTGGCTCTGCGCTGCTTCAAGGGCTACTTCGACTTCGGCGCTCCCGCTGCCGAGTACACCGTGAAGAACGGCGGCTGCTCTTCCTGCCCCATCCGCTGCTACACCGAGTATGATGTGGACCCGCTGGCAGATTACGATCTGCCCACCCACAACTCCAACACCTGCATGCCCGTGCTGTACGGCACCCGCGTCTACCCGGACGGCGTGCACGACTTCAAGTACGAAGGCGACGGCACCATGGTCATCAATCTGGCATGGTCTCATGCGGTGGACGACATGGGCCTGTGGGACAACTACGGCAACCTGAACCGCGACCTGCAGTGGATCCTGCGGATGCCGCGCGAGGAGGCCACCAAGTACATCAGCGAGGCCGAGTACGACTCCCTGCCCTGGAAGTGGGAGAAGGCCGGTGATCCCCGCTGGGAGGTGGAGCTGATCCGCCGCATGGCTTACGGCGAGGGCGACCTGTCCGTCATCGCCAAGGGCACGCTGGCCATGATGGAAAAGTTCGGCCTGCCCAAGAGCTGGCTGGACCGCACCGACGGCGCTACCAACTCCAACCTGATCTACAACGGCTTCCCCAACCACCACGGCCCTGCTGAGGCATGGCAGGTGGGCATGCTGTACAACCTCGTTTACAACCGCGACTGCATGATCCACGAGATCGTCTGCGAGACCGGTTCCGGTGCTCCCTATGAGGTGACCAAGAAGGTCATGGAGGACTTCTTCGGCGAGGGCTGCTACGATAAGGCCAAGGCCTACACTCCCATCAACGAGAACAAGGCAAAGCTGGCTGCCTACTGCGTCAACGATAAGAACTTCCACGACTCCGCCACCCTGTGCAACTGGATGTGGCCCATGACCCAGTCTCCCTCCAAGGAGCGCGACTACCACGGCGATCTGGACCTGCAGGCAGACTTTATGACTGCTGTCACCGGCGAGACCTATACCCAGGCCGGTCTGCAGGAGGACGGCGCCCGCATCACCCAGATGCTGCGCGTGATGACCGCCATCAGCTTCCAGCAGAACTGCGGCAGCGCAAACCTGCGTCAGGAGCACGATGCCATCTGCGATTGGGTGTTCGATAAGGACCCCGACTTCAAGGCATTCGAGGAAGGCACCACCAAGCTGGACCGCGCCGACATGGAGAAGGCAAAGGATCTGTTCTACGACATCTTCGGCTGGGACCGCACCACCGGTGTGCCCACCCGCGAGACGCTGGAGAAGTATGATCTGGCTGACATGGCCGATGATCTGGAAAAGCGCGGCATCTACGCCCAGAACACCGCAGCAGCTGAATAAATTCCATAGAAAGAGGAAAAATCGTCATGTTGTTTGGCAGACGTAAACCCGGCTACACCACCACGGTGGATGGCAGCGTAGACCCGGAGCAGGCCGTTCTGGAGCTGCAAAAGGCAGAGCTGGCCGCCAAGAAAAAGCCCAAGGCAGAGGTGTTCGACCTCGACGCTGCAAGCGAGACTGCCCGCCGCCTGAAGGAGACCGGCAGCACCTTTGACGGCAGCGCCGCCAAGACCGGCGAGGATGTGATCGCCGCAGTGGAGCGGGAGACTGCCGAGCTTGCCGCAAGGCAGGCCGCCGAGGCCGCACCCGAAGCCGCCGAGGCTGCGCAGCCCGATGCTGCAAGGCCGGAGCTGCTGGATTTTCTGGCAAGTGAGCCGGAGGCGGAAAACGATCCCTTTGCGGATCAGCCCACCAAGACCGCCCCGGAGCTGCCGGAGCTTACCCCCGCACAGGAGCTGGCCGGTTACATCCGCGCCCGCTCTGCGGCTGCGCTGCTCACCCCCCATGCTTTGCTGCTGGAGGAGGTGGAAAACGCCGACGAGCTGCTGGCGCAGCTGCCCGCAGACCCCCAGTGCACCGATGTCGTCACCCGCGCGGGTGCAAAGGACACCTACTACTACTCCAACGCCAACATGAGCGATAACTACGCTATGATCGCGCAGCTCATCGAGGACAAGGATCTGTGTGTGATGTTCGCCGAGATGGTGCGGTTCAACGCCCGCATCTA
>CAKTCY010000011.1 GCA_934540955.1 uncultured Faecalibacterium sp. | reverse complement strand
GCGCCAGCAGGCCGCAGCTACGCCCAAAAGCGGGTCTATCCCAAGCTATTACGTCCCGCCCACGGGCTTTTAAACTGCATAAAACACCAAAGGCTGCTACGCGATGATGCGCAGCAGCCTTTATCATTCTCTCAAAATCGCTCCAGCTCCAGCAGATATTCCTTGATATCCAGTCCCTCGGCGTAACCGGTCAGACTGCCGTCTGCGCCAATGACCCGGTGGCAGGGCACCACGATGCACAGCGGGTTGCGGTGACAGGCGCTGCCCACGGCGCGGCTTGCCTTGGGCTTGCCCAGCGCCGCCGCCAGCTGACCGTAGGTGCGCACCTCTCCGTAGGGAATCTTGCGCAGCTGCGCCCATACCGCCTGCTGAAAGGCCGTGCCCTTTGCCGCCAGCGGCAGGTCAAACTCCCGGCGCACCCCGGCAAAATATTCGTTCAGCTGCTCCTCGGCCTCCTGCAGCAGGGGCGTTTCCACCACCCTGCGGGGCAGCGGCTCCAGCTCCGGCGCACCGTCCGGGCAAAAATGTATCCCGCACAGCGTGTCGTTCTCCTCCTCCAAGCAGATGGCTCCAAGGATGCTGTTGATGTACCAGACGTTCAAAACCGGCCTCTTCCTTTCCTGCGAGAATGTGCTATACTGGTACTATCTTAACACAAAAGCTTCCGTGAGGAAAGGGGCGTTTCAACTATGGTCAAGGCACTGGAAGACATTCTTGCAAAAAGCAGCAGCATCGTCTTTTTCGGCGGCGCAGGCGTTTCTACGGAAAGCGGCATCCCGGATTTCCGCAGCGTGGACGGGCTGTACCACCAGAAATACGACTACCCGCCCGAAACCATCCTCAGCCATACCTTCTGGGAGGAAAACCCGGAGGAGTTTTACCGTTTTTACCGCGATAAGCTGATCGTAAAGGGCGCAAAGCCCAACGCCGCCCATCTGCGGTTGGCAAAGCTGGAGCAGCAGGGCAAGCTGCGGGCGGTGGTCACCCAGAACATTGACGGCCTGCATCAGGCGGCGGGCAGCAAGACCGTGTACGAGCTGCACGGCAGCACCCTGCGCAACTACTGCACCCGCTGCGGCAGGTTCTACGATGTGGATTTTATCGCAAACAGCACCGGCGTGCCCCGCTGTACCGAGTGCGGCGGCATCGTAAAGCCGGACGTGGTGCTCTACGAGGAGGGCTTGGACGAGGAGGTGCTGTCCGGCGCAGTGGATGCCATCCGTCACGCTGATACCCTTATCATCGGCGGCACCAGTCTGGTGGTGTATCCCGCCGCCGGGCTCATCCGGTACTTCCGGGGTGACAATCTGGTGGTCATCAATATGCAGCCCACCGGGGCGGATGCCTCCGCCGACCTGTGCATCGCAAAGCCCATCGGGCAGGTGTTGAGCGAGGACGTTTCGCTGGACTGATTTTTGAACTGTAAGGCGCGCTGTTTCGCGCCGATTCGCGCGCAGTTTTCCGTATGCTGATGGAAAGAACATCAGAACGGAGGAACTGCAAATGATCCAGGTATGCGACCCGCCGCGTCAGCGGCAGGTACGGCGGCTTTCCGCCGAGGAATTTTTTACATTGGTGCGCTGCGGCGGGGCGGGGTTTTACCGCCCCTGCTCCGAGGTGCTGCGGATGCTGACCGCAGGCGAGGCGTGGGGCACACCCGGGGCGGCGCTGCTGGTGCTGCCCCTCACCGCAGATACCGCCGCCGCAGCGGCATTGCGCAGCTGGCTGGGGCGCCGACAGCTGGAGGGCGGCTGTCTGCTCACCCCGCCGGTAAATACCGGCGAGGAGCTGCCCGCCCGGCTGGTGGAAATTGCCGCAGCCCGGGCAGACCGGCTGCGCCGCAAGGGCACGGCATGGGCGGTGGTGGAGTGCACCGAGACAGCGGCAGCGCTGTTGCCGCTGTATTTCCGGCAGGGCTTCGGGCTACGGGCGCTGCGCCCGCTAGAAAGCCTTGCGCCCTGCTTTTTGCTGTGCACCGGCTGCGTGCCCGCCCGCACCGCGCCGGTGTGGGTGCCGCTGGAGGACAGGGTGCAGCTGGCGCTGCTGCTGGCAAAGGGCTATGCCGCGCTGGACAGCCGCCCCTACGGCGGCAGCCTTGCGCTGGCGCTTTATCCGCTGAAAGAAACGGAATAACGTAAATCAGAGAGGGAATGAGAAAGCTATGAAGGCAGTGATCCTGGAAAGCTATGTGATGGAAGAAGGGGACTTGGACTGGTCCGGGGTTAAGGCACTGGTGTCGGACACCACCAGCTATGTGCGCACCGACTACGCCGATATTGCGCCCCGCATCGGGGATGCAGAGCTGGTGCTCATCAACAAGTGCCGCATTGACGAGGCAGTGCTGGCGCAGTGCCCGAGCCTCAAGTGGGTGGGCATCATCGCCACCGGCACGGATAATATCGACCTTGAAGCCTGCCGCCGCCATGGGGTGGCGGTAGCCAACGTGCCGGGCTATTCTACTTACAGCGTGGCGCAGATGACCTTCAGCCTGCTGCTGGCCATCTGCCAGTGTGCCCAGCGGTACGACCGGGCGGTAAAGGACGGGTACTGGCAGCTGGGCATCCCGGCAGAGTACGGTCTGCTGCCGCAGGTGGAGCTGCTGGGCAAGACCTTTGGCATCTACGGCTACGGCAGCATCGGCCGCCAGACCGCCCGCATTGCAAAGGCCTTTGGCATGGAGGTGCTGGTGTGCACCCGCACGGTGCGCCCGGAGTACGCCGCCGATGGGGTGGAGCTCGTGGACCTTGACACCCTGCTTGCCCGCAGTGATGTGCTCAGTCTGCATTGTCCGGCTACCCCGGCGACCCGCGGACTGATGAGCCGGGAAGCCCTTGCAAAAATGAAGCCCGGCGCTATTCTGCTGAACACCGCCCGGGGCGCACTGGTGGACGAGGAAGCCGTAGCCGATGCACTGGAAAGCGGCAAGCTTGCCTTTTACGGCGCCGATGCCTTTGCCACCGAGCCGCTGCCTCCCCAAAGCCGCCTGCGCGGCCTGCCGGGCGCGGTGCTCACCCCGCACATTGCATGGACTACCAAGGAAGCGCTGCAGCGGCTGATGGACATCACCACCAGCAACCTGCGCAGCTTTCTGGCCGGTAAAGGCGAGAATATCGTCAACCCTTGATTTTGGCAGGGCGCTGTACTATACTGTTCTATGATTTCAGGCTCTCCCGGCAAAGGAACTGCCGTAAAATAACGTATGCACAAGAGTATCCGGCAACCCTGCCGCTGCTCTGAGGGAGGTAAAAAATGAGCTACGCCATCGTATTCAGCAGCAAAACCGGCAACACCGCACTGCTGGCACAGACCCTGCGGGAGCAGCTGCCGCAGGCAGACTGCTGCTATTTCGGCGCACCGGACGCTGCCGCACTGGCAGCAGACACCCTGTATGTGGGCTTCTGGACGGACAAGGGCAAGGCGGACGCCGATACGCTGGATTTCTTGCAGCAGCTGCGCGGCAAGCGGGTATTCCTGTTCGGCACCGCAGGCTTTGGCGGCAGTGCGCCCTACTTTGAAAAGATCCTTGCCGCCACCCGGAAGGCGCTGGACGGCAGCAACACCGTCATCGGCAGCTTTATGTGTCAGGGCAAAATGCCGGTGTCCGTCCGGCAGCGGTACGAGGCCATGAAGGCAAAGCCTTTGCACATCCCCAATGTGGACGCCCTGATCGAAAACTTCGACAAGGCGCTCTCCCACCCGGATGCCGCAGATCTCGAGCAGCTGAAGCAGGCTGTAAAATAAGATCTTTCCATAGAAAAGGGTTCCAAGACGCTCGCGGGCGTCTCGGAACCTTTTTTCATAAGAAGAATAGCCAAGAAAGATAACCGTTTTTTGGGTGTGATACAGCTTTCCGTTGCGGCCTGAACCGTGAAAATGCGTTTGGCGCGGCCCGCAGGCCGCGTCAAACGCGAAATATAAATAATGATTCCGCTGAAAATGGTCAGAGCAGCGCGGAGACCATTCTAAATCGTTGACGGACAAAGCGGCAGGACGCTAGTCAATGGTGGTCTTGGTGCGCCCGATGCCGATGACAGCGGTGGAGATCTTTTTCCAGCTGTCGCAGCCGCACACGCCGTCCACCCGCAGGCTGGTGCGCTTCTGGTAGCCGCGCAGAGCCTGCTCGGTGCGGGCACCAAAGATGCCGTCGATGCGGCTGCCGGTCTGGTAGCCAAGGGTGGAAAGCGCATCCTGCAAAACCATGACATAGCAGCCCCGGCTGCCCCGGCGCAGGGTGGGGTAGCCTGCGGTGGTGCCGCTGCAGGCCGGGGTGCCGTAGCGGCGGTCAAAGTGCACCCATGTGGGGGTCTGGCTCAGCGGCTCCACATAGCCCCATGCGCCGGTAGCGCGGGCAGCGTTGTAAATGGCAGTGCGCTGGCGCTGGTCAAGGCTTTGCCCCACATCGAACGCTACCCCCGCGTAGTGCTGGCTGCGGGTGCCGTGGCCGCCCTCCCAGATGCGGCGGAAGGCGTACCCAACCGGGATGCCCCTGCCGTACTTGCGGCGGGTCAGGTTCCACGCCTCCATGGCGGCAATGGTGGTCCATAGGGTAGGGCTGGCCGATTTGCCCCGGAACTCTCGCAGGCGCAGGGTGGTCAGGGTGCTGTAGGGCATGGGGTCGTTCTCGTTCAGGTTTGCGTAGGTGTACACCTTGTTTTCGTAGGCGTCGTAGATCAAAAGGCGTGCCATCCCTCATTCCTCCTTCTCGCAGCCGCAGGGGTCGGTGCACTGGGCTTGCAAAGCGTGCCATGTTTCCCGGTATACGATGCCGTTTACCGGCTGCAGCCCCGCCTGCTGCTGAAAAGCCCGCACGGCGGCGGCGTCTGCCGCACCAAAGCGGTTGTTGTCGGCCACATAGTCCTCGCCGCAGGAAAGCTGTGCCCGGCGGTTGAGCCAGCGCTCCACCTGTCCCACCTCCTGCCCGGCGCTGCCCTCGGCGATGGCGCGCCCCGGGTAAGCGGTGCTGGGTGGGGTGTCCCGGTCGGGGTTCGGGGCGTGAGCGGCCAACTGTAAGCTCAGCGCCTCCACCGCCGTCCATGTGTCGGCATCTGCAATGCCGGTCTGCTCCAGCCCCAAAAGCTGCTGGGCGCTGCGGGTGGCTGTGGCAGTTTCGTCGGTATAGCGGTCGGCAAGGGGCGGGGCCTCCACGCTGGAAAAATAATAGGCGATGCGCTGCAAAAGCAGATTGTAGTACAGCACCGTCTCGCCGCTGCTGCCTACTGTCAGCGGGGCGCCGGGGTAGGGCAGACGCTTTAAGGTGACCACCGGGCCGGAGGAGCGCAGTTGACTGGCGCGGCCATAGAGGGAGCTCCATGTGGTGCGCCCCACCACGCCGTCCACGGTAAGCCCCGCAAACCGCTGGAACGCCCGCACCGCCCGCTCGGTATCCGCGCCGAACTTTCCGTCAATGCTTACCGGCGGGATGCTGCTTTCGTAGGCGCTCATGAGGTAGAGGTAAAATTGCAGCTCCCGCACCGCTGTGCCGGTGGAGCCGGTGCGCAGCACGCCCGGGTACTCGCCGGGGCGCAGGGAAGAGGAGAGCAGCCGGTTGGCGATATCGTTGTACACCTCGTACAGCTTTTGCCATGTGGTGCGCCCCACCACCCCGTCTGCCGTCAACCCAAAGTAGCGCTGGAACCGCCGCACAGCCGCCGCCGTGCCCGCGCCGAATTTTCCGTCCACGGTCACACCTTCCAGACTTGTGTACACGGTGCGGGCGATCTTCAGCCAGAACTGCACCAGCCGCACATTCTGCCCGGCGGAACCCTCCCGCAGCGGCGTGCCGGGGTAGGCGTTGGGGGTGCCGTTGTCGGACTGGATGCTTAAAAACTCGTCGTACAGCTCCTTCCATGTGGTCTGCCCCACCACGCCGTCTACGGTAAGGCCGTATTTGCGCTGGAAGGCGCGCACCGCATTGGCGGTGGCAGTGCCGTATACGCCGTCTACCTTTACGGCGGGGATGGCGCTGTCGTACTGCGCCAGCGTGTTCAGCCAGAACTGTACCTGCTCCACCGCGCTGCCGGAAGCGCCGGTAGTGAGCACCGTGCCGCTCCATGTGCCGTCAGACAGGGTGCCGGTGGCGGTCTCGCCCTCGCTGGTCAGCTCGGCGAGGTCCTTTACCGATACATAGATGTAGCTGATCTTGTACCATGTCTGCCGCCCCACCACGCCGTCGGCGGTCAGGTTGAACTGCTTCTGGAACGCCCGCACCGCAGCGGCCATCCGGCTGCCGAATACGCCGTCTACCGTCAGCTTGCCAAGGAAGGGATAGTCCTTGGTAATGCGGTTCAGCTGCCTTTGCAGGGTGAACACCGCCGCGCCGCGGCTGCCCTGCCGCAGCGGGGTGCCGGGGTAGCTTTGCGGGATGGAGCGGATGTTATTGGTGCGCACGATCTCGATGCTGCTGCCGTAGTAGTAGCGCAGGATCTGCAAAGCGCTGCGCCCGTTGTTGGCCAGCGTCACCGTGCCCCACTGCTTGAGCCCCGGGCAGGTGACCGATTTGCCGTCGCAGTACTCAGAATAATAGGGGTTCACCGTGCCGCTTTTGCGCAGATAGGTGTTGAAGATATCGTCCGTAATGCGCACCATCACCTCGAACACCGTGCGCCCGTGGACGTAGTACTGGTCGTAGCTGGTGGAGTTGGTAATGTTGAAGGTGTAGCCCTTGCTGGGGTACCACTCGGTGTAGATGCGGTTCAGCGCCAGCGAGATCTGGCAGTGGATGTTCGCTCGCAGTGCCTGCTCCGGCCATGTGGGGTACACCTCACTGGAGGCCACATTGGCAATATAATCCCGGAAGGAGACGGTCACGTTGCGGGCAGAGGCCGCCGGTTTGCCCAGATGCACCGTGATATTTTTGGGGATGACGACCTGCTCCAGCACCCGGGGCGTGCAGTGCTGCACCGGCAGCGGCCCGCTGCCGCCGCTGCCCGCAAACAAAGCGTGCGGCGGGATGACGATGGGCGCGTCCGGGATGTCCCGGCCTTCCTCGGTGACGGGCAGCATTTGGGGCTGTGCCAGCGTGACCTGCCCGGCAAAGATCTGCACGCCCTCAATGCGTACGGTGCGGTAGCCGGGCTTTGTGGCGGTCAGGCTGACAATGGCGTAGGGGCGGGTGGTGTTGTCCTCGTCCAGCGAGAGGGCGCAGGCGGGGGCTTCAACGGGGATATCGGCGGCACTGCCGGTCGCATCGGTGATGCGGTGCAGGGTAAAGCCGTCCCCCTGCACCGTAACGGTTACCCCCTCTACGGGGGCGGACTGGCGGGCCGCAAAGGTCTGGATGCGGAGAGTTCCGGTGTTATTCATGGAGATACGCTCCTTTGCTGGTAAAAGTATGCTTCTGCCCCAGCCTATTCCGTCCGGTGCCCGGGCGTGCATGGCAATGCCCGGCGCAAACAAAAAAGCCGCCCGAAGGCGGCAGGGGAGAAAAGCTTATTTGGCGCTGTCCTTGGCAAGGGCGGCGTCAATATTTTTTTGCAGGGCGGCAAGGTTCTCTTCCTTGTCGATGCCGCCCAGCAGGGGCTGGCCCACAACGTTGCCGTCCCGGTCAAAGACGTAGGTGGTGGGGAAGGCCATGATGTTCAGCGCAAACTTACCGGCCTCGCTGCCGGAGGCAAAGTAGATGTTGCGGTAGCTTGCGCCCGTTGCAGCCAGCAGTTTTTTGGCGGCTTCGATGCTCTGCTGGTTGCCATCCAGCGTCTCGGTGTTGATGCCGATCACCTCGCCGCCCTGCGCCTTGACCTTCTCGTTCAGGGCGTTCAGGTCGTCCAGCTCCTCCACGCAGGGCTTGCAGCCGTTGAACCAGAAGTTCACCACCGTAAAGGCATTGCCCGCAAACAGGCTGTTGTCCACCGGGTTGCCCTCCAGATCGCTGCCCTCAAACTGAGGGAAGGCGGTGCCCTGTGCGGCAGCACTGGAAGCGGCCGCGTCCGCGGGGGCAAGGGCTGCGATCTGCTCCTCGATGGCGCGAATCTTTTCTGCATCGGCGGTCAGGGTCTTGTATTCCTCGTCCGAGAACTGGTCCTTTGCCTTTTCTACGGCACTCAGCAGAAAATCACCGTAGTTCGCGCTGAGGGTGGTCTCGGTCACGTTTTTGTCCATGGAAGCGAACACCTTTTCCCACAGGGCGTCGTTTGCGGAAAGGATCTCGTTTTCCTCGGCCAGCAGCTGCTCCTCGGTCTTGGTTTCCGCTGCCGCAGAGGAAGCGGAAGAAGATGCAGTAGAGGCAGAGGAAGCGCCCTGCCCGCAGGCGGCAAGGCTGAAGGCCAGCACAAGGCTGAGCATAAGTGCAGTTACACGGTTGAATTTCATGGTTTTACTCCTTTGTTGCTTCAGTGTTTGATTGGTCTCCCAGCCCGAATTTATATTGGATGGCGTCCGTGGGGCAGGCTTTCATGCACATCCCGCAGCGGATACATTCGGCGTGGTTGGGGGTCTTGGTAATGTCTACGTCCATCTTGCAGGCCCTTGCACAGGCTCCGCAGGAGACGCATTTGTGGGTGTCTACGCGCATCTGGAACAGCGAGACCTTGTTCAGCAGCGCATAGAACGCGCCCAGCGGGCACAGCCACTTGCAGAAGGGGCGGTAGAACACCACACTGCCCACGATGACCGCCAGCAAGATGCAGGCCTTCCATGTAAACAGCTTGCCCAGCGCGGCGCGGATGCCCGCATTGGTCAGGGAGAGGGGAATGGCACCCTCCAGCACGCCCTGCGGGCAGAGATACTTGCAGAAGAACGGGTCGCCCATGCCCAACTCGTTGACCGCCAGCAATGGCAGCAGCACCACCATGACCAGCAGCACCGCATACTTTAAATAGCGCAGCGGCTTTAACTTTTTGGTGGAGAGCTTGGGGGAGGGAAGCTTGTGCAAAAGCTCCTGAAACCACCCGAACGGGCACAGGAAGCCGCAGATGAACCGCCCCAGCAGCACCCCGAAGAGGATGAGAATGCCGGTGATGTAGTAGGAAAAGCGGAATTTGGAAGAACCAACCACCGCTTGGAACGCCCCTACCGGGCAGGCACCGGCCGCGCCCGGGCAGGAATAGCAGTTCAGTCCCGGCACGCAGACGTATTTTCCGCTGCCCTGATACAGCGTCCCTTTGGCAAAGTTGGGCAGGTGGAGGTTGGTCAAAAGGGTCGCCCCGGCCTGTATAAAGCCCCGGAACCGGGCGAGGGGATTTAGTTTTTTCTTATCCAATGCCCACACACTCCATACACAGCCGGATGGCCTTTGAAAATACGGTGTCTGCCTCGCCCCGCCATACGCCGAAGAGAAGCATCAGTACCCCGGCGGCAAGCAAAAGCAGCTGCGCCTGTTTTTTTGTCATGAACATCATAGCCTCCTGTTGTTTGATGGCACCAGTATACACCATACGGGATAAAATTTCTGCTAAGAAAATCTTAACACGAATCTTAACACCGTCTGCTATAATCTGTTATAATGAAGAAAAACGCAAGAAATGGATTTTTTACGGGAAGGGTGGAAAACAAAATGCGCCTTTTGGTGGTAGAGGACGAGCACTCCCTGCGGGAGGACATTGCCCGGAAGCTGCGGCTGTCCGGGTACGAGGTGGACGCCTGCGCAGACGGCGAAGCTGCACTGGAGGCACTGGCGGCAGAGCGGTACGACCTTGTGCTGCTGGACCTCAACCTGCCCAAGGTGGACGGGATGCAGGTGCTGCGCAGCTTACGGCAGCACGACCTTGAGACCTGTGTGCTGATCTTATCGGCGCGCAACGAAATTGCAGATAAGGTGGAGGGGCTGGATGCCGGGGCGAACGATTATCTTTCCAAGCCCTTCCACCTTGCAGAGCTGGAGGCCCGGGTGCGCAGCCTGACCCGGCGCAAGTTCATCCAGCAGGATGTCTGCCTGTGCTGCGGGCGGCTCAGCTTCAACACTCGCAGCCGCGTTGCCACGGTGGACGGTCAGCCCCTTGCCCTGACGCGGAAGGAGAGCGGCGTACTGGAATATCTGCTGCTGCATCAGGGACGCCCGGTCAGTCAGGAAGAACTCATCGAGCACGTCTGGGACGGCAGTGTAGACAGCTTCAGCAACTCCATCCGGGTGCATATCTCTGCCCTGCGCAAAAAGCTGCGGGCGGCGCTGGGCTACGACCCCATCCGCAACCGCATCGGGGAAGGCTACGAGATCGGAGGAGAGGTACAATGAAGCGTTTGTCCCTGCAATGGCGCATCACCCTGCTGACGGCGCTGCTCATCGCCTGCGCCTGCGTGTGCATGAACCTGCTTTTATACCGCACCGGCGTTACCGGCATGGATGCCCTCAACGGCTTTATGATGCAGTACCAGCCCGGCAGCGCGGATTCCTTGACCATCGAGATCCCGCAGGAGGAAATGTCCAGCCTGCTGGCGCATTTTTCGCAGGAGGTCTACGATGCAAAGGTGGTCTTTGGACGCAAGGGCTGGTGCATCACCGCCGTGGTCACCATCGTCAGCGCTGCCATCGCTTATTTTGTCAGCGGCAGAGCACTGAAACCCTTGCAGCAGCTTGCGCAGCAGGCGCAGCGGGTCGATCAGGACAGCATCGCCACCGCCCGTCTGGACGAAAACACCGTGCAGGAATTCGGGCAGCTGAGCCGGTCGGTGAATCGGATGCTGGATGGTCTGGCGCAGTCCTTTGAGCTGCAGCGGCAGTTTGCGGGCAACGCCGCCCACGAGCTGCGCACCCCGCTGGCTATTTTGCAGACAAAGCTGGAGCTGTTTGCAGAGGAACACCCGGCCATGGATGCCGAGACCGCTGGACTGGTCAGCTCCCTGCGGGAGCAGCTGGACCGTCTGACCGCCCTTGTGCGCACTTTATTAGAGATGAGCAATCTGCAATCGGTCTCCCGCACCGACCAGATCGCCCTTGCGCCGCTGGTGGAGGAGATCTTGACCGACCTGACACCCCTTGCTCAGAAAAACAACATCTCCCTGCAGCAGGACTGCGAGGAGCTGGGTATGGTGGGCAGCGATGCGCTGCTCTACCGGCTGGTGTTCAATCTGGTGGAAAACGGCATCAAGTATAACCGCCCCGGCGGCGCGGTGCGCGTCACCCTGCAGCAGGAAAAGCAGAATGCGGTGCTGCGCGTTGCAGATACCGGCCCGGGCATCCCCGCAGACTGCCGGGACAGCATCTTCCAGCCCTTTTTCCGGGTGGATAAATCCCGCAGCCGGGAGATGGGCGGCGTGGGGCTTGGCCTTGCCCTTGTGCGGGAAATCGCCGTACTGCACGGCGGCAGTGTGACCGTGGAGCGCAGCAGCGAAAACGGCACCACCTTTGCCGTCACCCTGCCACTGGCACAGCTCTGCTGAAGCCGGGCGGACTGGGGCTTTATTTTTGGCACACAGGGGAGTATACTGGAAGCAGCAGGCCCCGGAAAATAAGAAGGACAAAGGAGATACTGAAAATGCAGGCAACCATTCACAACGAATTCCTGACCCTGACCGTGGACACCCACGGTGCAGAGGCCGTCAGCCTGAAGAACGCCGCAGGCGAAGAGCTGCTCTGGCAGGCCGACCCCGCCATCTGGAAGCGCCACGCACCCATCCTGTTCCCGTGGACGGGCAAGCTGGTGGACGGCACCTTTACAGCCAAGGGCAAAACATGGAAGGGCGGTCAGCACGGCTTTGCCCGGGATCTGGAGCACACCCTGCTGCGGGCAGAGGGGGACACCATCCAGATGGAGCTGCGCGCAGACGATGCCATCAAGGCAGAGCGCTTCCCCTATGATTTTGTGCTCACCAGCACCTTCCGGCTGGAGGGCAAGACCGTGCACCATACTTTGCAGGTGACGAACCCCGGCACCGAGGAGCTGCGCTTCGGCATCGGCTTCCACCCGGCGTTCAATGTGCCGTTCGATGCCAAGCACACCACCACCGACTACGAGTTCCGTTTTGACCAGCCGGAAAGCCCGGTCATCCTCGATGCCCGCCCCAATGGCCTGCTGAGCGGCAAGAGCTATTATCAGTGGAAGAACCAGCAGACCATCCCGCTGACCGATGACCTGTTTGCCAACGACAGCTTCTGCATGGCAGGCCTGCGCACCGGCACCATCGGCATCTGCGAGAAGGATACCGGCCGCAATATCACCTGCAAGGTGGAGGGCTACCCCTATTCGCTCATCTGGTCGGCCCCCGCAAAGCCGGTGCGGTTTGTGTGCATCGAGCCGTGGCACAGCTTGCCCGCCGCTGCCACCGACCCGCAGGACTGGGAGCAGCGCGCCGCAGCCGCCTGCCTTGCTCCCGGCGAAAGCTGGCAGACCACCCTCAGCACCACCTTTGAACGGTAAGGAAAGAGCACGCAGAAACGAAGCTGCGTGCTCTTGACAGAAACCTCAAAAGTGGGTATACTGTAAATAGAAAAGGCACTGCGACAAGCGGTCAGCCCTTTTGATGTAAGTTCTTAAAGACTAAGAACCGTCACCGGCCAGGGTGGCGGTTCTCGCTTTTTACCTTGATGGTAAATACCAATCCAAAGATATGGAACGTCAAAGTAATTGGCATAAGCTTCACCTCCTTTCGGAAGTGGGGCCGAACCGCCTGCCGTTATGTGCAGTGCCTTGCTGCCGAAGCAGCAATTCTATAATAGCATATAATTCGACAAATGACAAGTAAAACCCCCGGAGCATGAAAGTGCTCCGGGGGTTTTGTATCGGGTCAGAAAAACGGATGCTTAGTAAGCAACGCCCCAGTAGACCATGGCCTTGGCGGGCTTACCGCAGCAGGGGCATACATCGCTCAGCTGCTCCTGCTCGAAGGGCATGCAGCGGCTGGAAAGTCCGGCCTCTTCCTTCATCTTCATCTCGCAGGCCAGATCGCCGCACCACATGGTCTTGATGTAGCCGGTGTTGGCCTTTGCCAGCTCCTTCACCTCGTCCATGGTGGTGGCAGCCCAGGTGCGCTTTTCGCGGTTTTCCAGCGCACGCTGGTACAGGTCCTTGCGCAGAGCCTCCAGCTGGGCGGGGATGGCAGTCTCCAGTTCGTCCAAGCTTACAAAGATCTTCTCGCGGGTGTCGCGGCGCACCAGCACGCACTGGTTCTTTTCCAGATCCTTGGGGCCGATCTCAAGGCGCAGGGGCACGCCCTTCATCTCCCACTGGGCAAACTTCCAGCCGGGAGCGTTGTCGCTGTCGTCCAGCTTCACGCGGGCGTACTTGCTGATCTTCTCCGCTAGCTCGGCAGCCTTCTCAGAGACGCCGGGCTTGTGGGCGGCAATGGGCACCACCACCACCTGAATGGGGGCAATGGCCGGGGGCAGGATCAGGCCGTCGTCATCGCCGTGGGTCATGATGATGGCACCCACCAGACGGGTAGAAACGCCCCAGCTGGTCTGGAACGGATGATGCAGCTGGTTGTCGCGGCCGGTAAAGGTGACATCGTAAGCCTTGCTGAACTTATCGCCAAAGTAGTGGCTGGTGCCGCTCTGCAGAGCCTTGCCGTCCTTCATCATGGCCTCGATGGTGTAGGTGGCCTCGGCACCGGCAAACTTTTCCTTGTCGGTCTTGCGGCCCTTCACCACGGGAATGGCCAGATCCTGCTCGCAGACGTCTGCGTAGCAGTTCAGCTGCTGCTGGGTCTCAGCCTCCGCCTCGGCGGCAGTCTCGTGGATGGTGTGGCCTTCCTGCCACCAGAACTCGCGGCTGCGCAGGAAGGGACGGGTGGTCTTTTCCCAGCGCACCACGCTGCACCACTGGTTGTACTTCATGGGAAGCTCGCGGTAGCTGTGCAGCACGCGGGACCAGTGGTCGCAGAACATGGTCTCGCTGGTGGGACGCACCGCCAGACGCTCCTCCAGCTTGTCGGAGCCGCCCATCGTGACCCACGCCACCTCCGGCGCGAAGCCATTGACGAGCTCGCCTTCCTTCTGCAGCAGGCTCTCCGGGATCAGCACCGGCATAGCCACATTCTCATGACCGGTAGCCTTGAACCGGGCATCCAGATCCTTCTGGATCAGTTCCCAGATGGCCTGACCATAGGGGCGCAGGATGATAAAGCCCTTCACACTGGAGTACTCCACCAGCTCTGCCTTCACGCAGATGTCGGTGTACCACTGTGCAAAGTTTTCTTCCTGACTAGTGATCGCCTGCACGAGCTTCTTGTTGTCTTTTGCCATTTTGTTCTATCCTCCCAAGGCCGTGCGCCAAACGCTGTGCGTTCCGCACGAACCATAATAAAGCCCCGCCTGCCTGCACGGCCGTGTGCCGCACTGCAAAGGCGGGGCTTTTGCCTAAAAGAATCAGTTCTGCGCGTGGCTGTCCACAAAGTTTACCACATCGCCTACGGTGCGCAGGGACTCGATGGCGTCGTCCGGCACCTCGATGCCAAACTCGTCCTCCAGCGTCATCACCATATCCACGATATCCAGACTGTCGGCCTCGAAATCGCTCATGATATCGCTTTCCAGCGTGATCTTTGCCGGGTCAACGTCCAGCTGCTCAGCCAGCAATGCACGGATTTTTTCAAAAGTATCCATTCCTGTGGTCTCCTTTTTGCAGTTGTATTGCATACGCGTACAGCCCGCCGTGCCCCGGAAAAGCCTCCGGTATCCGGCACGGCCATGCCTGCTGTACAAAACGCTCTCTTTTTTTATATCCCATGCAGTGCGTATTGTCAAGCCCTGTTTTGCAGCAACTGAAGAAAATTGTCTGAAAGCTGCTTTTTCCCTTGACATCTCGTGCCGGTTTTTTTATCATTATAAAGTAATGAGTTTACAGGGACTGACCGGTCCCCTTTATAAGGAGCGATAAGCATGAAGCTTTCATTCACCAAAATGCAGGGCTGCGCCAACGATTATATCTATCTGGACTGCCGCACCTCCGGCGTGCCGGAGGATATCGCCGCGCTTTCAGAGCGCTTGTCCCGGCGGCACTTTTCCATCGGGGCGGACGGCATCATCTGCATCTGCGCACCGGTCACGGCCGGGGCAGACGCCATGATGCGCATCTTCAATGCGGACGGCAGCGAGGGCAGGATGTGCGGCAACGGCATCCGCTGCGTGGCCGAGTGGCTGTACACCCACGGCATGGCAAAGCCGAAGCTTGCCATTGACACCCTCAGCGGTTTAAAGACCATTACCCGCATGGGCGAGGGGCTGTGGCAGGTGGAAATGGGCGCCTACACCGCCATGGCGGCGGCGCTGCCCGCTGTGAACATGGGCGAGGGGCCGCTGGTGGATCTGCCTTTGCAGGTGGAAGAGAACCTGTGGCGGGTGACCTGCATCAGCGTGGGCAACCCCCATTGCGTGACCATTGTGCCGGAGGTGGACAGCCTGAAGCTGGAGCAGATCGGCCCGGGCTTTGAGCACCACGAAAACTTCCCGGAGCGCATCAACGCCGAGTTTGTGCAGGTGGTGGATGCTACCCACCTGAAGATGCGTGTGTGGGAGCGCGGCAGCGGCGAGACATGGGCCTGCGGCACCGGCACCTGCGCCACCGTGGCAGCCCTGACCGAGTTGGGCGTCTGCCCCGCCGGGGAGGACGTTCATGTGCAGCTGCGCGGCGGCGAGCTGACCATCCGGGTGCTGCCCGGCAAGCAGCTGCTGATGACCGGTGCAGCCGAGACCGTGTGCGAGGGCACGACCGAAGTTTAAATAAGAACCCTCTCAGTCGCCTGACGGTGACAGCTCTCCCGAAGGGCGAGCTTTTCTGCATCAAGAGGAAAAGTTTCCCTTCAAAGTGAAAAGCTCCCCCCTCGGGGGAGCTGGCATCGAGCGAATGCGAGATGACTGAGAGGGTTGAACCAATAAAAGAAGCGAGGGAAAGTATCATGAAGATGAACAAGCATTACAATGAGCTGAAGGCCAGCTACCTGTTCGTGGACATTGCCCACAAGGTGGCTGCGTATCAGCAGGCACACCCGGAAAAGGAGATCATCCGTCTGGGCATCGGCGATGTGACCCAGCCGCTGGCAAAGTGCGTGGTGCAGGCCATGCGCGACGCCGCCGAGGAGATGGGCACTAAGGAGGGCTTCCACGGCTACGGCCCGGAGCAGGGCTACCCCTTCCTCAAGCAGGCCATTCAGGGCTACTACGCCGGCCGCGGCACCCAGCTTGCCGAGGATGAGATCTTTATCTCGGACGGCGCAAAGAGCGACCTTGCAAACCTGCTGGGGCTGTTCGATGTGGACAACACCGTGCTGGTACCGGACCCCGTGTACCCCACCTATGTGGACGATAACGTCACCGACGGCCGCAAGATCATTTACAGCCGCACCGGGCAAGAGAACGGCTTCCTCGGTATGCCGGACGAGAACGTGAAGGCAGATATCATCTATATCTGCAGCCCCAACAATCCCACCGGCGCTGCCTATACCCGCGCACAGCTGAAGGCATGGGTGGATTACGCCCGCAAGAACGATGCCATCATCCTGTACGATGCCGCCTACGAGTGCTTTATCTCGGACGGCGAGCTGGCCCGCAGCATCTTCGAGATCGAGGGTGCACGCGAGTGCGCTGTGGAGATCTGCTCCTTCTCCAAGATCGCAGGCTTTACCGGCACCCGCTGCGGCTACACCGTAGTGCCCAAGGAGCTGGAGCGCGAGGGCATGAACATCAATAAGCTGTGGCTGCGCCGCCAGACCACCAAGTTCAACGGTGTGCCCTATGTGGTGCAGCGTGCCGCTGCCGCTGTGTTTACCGAGAGCGGCATGGCTGAGATCCAGTCCAATCTGGACTACTACCGCCGCAATGCAAAGGTGATCGCCGATGCACTGGATGAGTGCGGTGTGTGGTACTGCGGTGGCAAGAACAGCCCCTACATCTGGCTGCGCTGCCCCGGCAACATGAAGAGCTGGGAATTCTTCGACTGGCTGCTGGAAAACTGCGGCGTTGTGGGCACCCCCGGCGTGGGCTTCGGCGAGTGCGGCGAGGGCTACTTCCGCCTGACCGCCTTCGGCGATGCGGAAAAGACCAAGCTTGCCGCCGAGCGCATCAAGACTGCCATCAAGGCACTGTAAAACCTATAAAAATTGCACCCGCTGTCTGTTTTGGACGGCGGGTGTATTTTTTTGCGCACCCTCTTGACAAATCTGTATCTACTGTATATACTGTACATATACAGAAGAAACGAAAGCGTCAAAGGAGCAGCCGATGGAACTGTTTATCAACAACAAAAGCGGCGCGCCTATCTATGACCAGATCTACAACCAGATCAAGCAGCAGATCATCAGCGGGGCTTTGCAGCCGGACGAGGCCATGCCCTCCATCCGGGGGCTGGCACGGGATCTGCGCATCAGCGTCATTACCACCAAGCGCGCCTACGATGAACTGGAAAAAGAGGGCTTTCTTTACGCAGTACCGGCAAAGGGCTTTTTTGTGGCCCCGAAAAACACCGAGCTGCTGCGGGAAGAAACCCTGAAAAAAATTGAAGCGCATCTTACCGAGGCCGTCCGCCTGTCCGCATCCTGCGAGCTGAGCAGGGAAGAGCTGCGGGAGATGCTGGAACTGCTATGGGAGGGCTGAATATGAACGCACTGGAACTGCGAGGGCTTACAAAGCACTATAAGGACTTTACCCTTGGGCCGCTGGACTTGACCCTGCCCGGCGGCACCATCTGCGGCCTGATTGGCGAAAACGGGGCGGGCAAAAGCACCACCATCCGACTGATTCTGGACATGGTGCAGCGGGACGGCGGCACTGTGACCATCCTTGGCAGAGACAGCCGCACCGCTTCCGTCCGCACCAAGGAGGAAATCGGCGTGGTGCTGGGCAGCGAGGGCATCCCCCTGTGCCTGAATGCGGTGCAGGCGGGCAAGGTGATGGCGGGCGTCTACCACAACTGGGACGCTGCCGCCTATGCGGAGCTGTGCCAAAAATTCGGTCTGCCGGATAAAAAGCAATATAAGGATTACTCCACCGGCATGAAGATGAAGCTGTGCATCGCCGTGGCGCTGGCGCACCACCCCAAGCTGCTGCTGTTGGACGAAGCCACCAACGGGCTGGACCCGGTGGTGCGGGATGAGGTGACCGACCTGCTGCTGGATTTTGCCCGGGACGAAAACCACTCCATCCTTATCTCCTCCCACATCGTCAGCGACTTGGAAAAGCTGTGCGATACCATCGCCTTCCTGCACAAGGGCAGGCTGCTGCTCTGTGAGGAAAAGGACGCCCTGCGGGAAGAATATGCCCTGTGGCACGGTACGGCGGCGCAGCTGGCGGCACTGGATGCACAGGTGTACGGCAAACGGGTCACCCCCTACGGAGTCGAGGCGCTTGTGCGCCGGGACGCAATGCCCGCCGGAGCAGAGCTTGCCCCGGTAAGCATTGAGGAATTGTTTGTACTGATGGTGAAAGGGGAAGATGTGCAATGAAAGGTCTGCTATTGAAGGATGCCTATCAGACGTGGTGCTACACCAGATGGATCATTCTGGTGTCGGTGGCTATGATGCTGATAGGAACGTTTTCCATGAAGGAAGGGTCTAATTTCTTTATGCTGTATGGCGGGCTTTTGCTGGGAATGTCGCCCATGTCCTTACTGGCTTACGACCAGAACAGCCGGTTCAGCGCTTACAGCGCCGCCCTGCCGGTGACAAAAGGACAGATCGTGGGCGGCAAATACCTCATCGGTCTGTGCGGTATGGCGCTGGCGGAACTGCTGAGTATGGCGGCGCTGGCAGCAGCACAGCTGCTCTGGGGTACGGTGACGGTGCAGCTCACCGTGGCGACTCTGCTTCAGGTGGCTATGCTGACCCTGCTGGGCAACATCATCCTGCTGCCGTTGACCTACCGCTTTGGCTACGAAAAGGCAAAATATGTGTATTATCTTTGCATTGGTATGCTGGGAGGCTTGATGGGCATTACGGTGTCCTCCGGTGGGATTCTGCTGAACAGCATCCTGCCCGCGCAGGGCTCGCTGCTGGTGCCGGTGGTCGTGCTGGCGGCGGTTCTGGCGCTGTACGCTGCCTCGTGGCGGCTGTCCGTTGCATGGTACGGAAAGGCAGAGCAGTAAGATGAAGAAAAGCCAAATCGCGGGCATCCTGTTCGGCGTTGCCATGGGCGTTTTGTTCAGCGTGTCGCTGGGAACGGTCGGTTTTGTGCTGGGTGCCAGCTTTGCCAGTCTGGGCATGGTGATGTTCAAAGGGCTGGATGACCCACAGGATAAAAAGTAAGGTGCAAAAAAACGCGCCGCCCCTGCCGGAAAAGCTTCTCCGGTAAGGGCGGCGCTGTATTTATTACTCGGGTTTTTCGGCGTTTTTCTGCGCGGCTTCCAGCTCGTCCACCCGCTTTTGCAGGACGGTGATCTTGTCGTCCATTTTCCAGTAGACGGTGATCACGGCACTGATACAAAAACTCACAGGCAGTGTCCAGCCGTAGACATTCTTATGCAGGTCAAACAGGAGAATGCCACCGCAGAACGTAAACAGCAGCAACAATAAAAGCGTGCAGAAAAAGATGGAAAGAAAACGCTTCATAGCGGTACCTCCTGTTATTCTTCCGTCTCTTCCTCATCTGGATCCAGTTCGATGCTGAACACGGCTTTTTTCAGCTTGCCGCAGCCCTGCGCCTTCAGACCGGATTTATACGGCTCCCCAGCCAGATACAGGGCAAAACGTCCCTCGCACAGCATTCCGGCAATGCTGGTGCCGGCGGTGCCTACGGTGGTGTCGGCGGCTTCATCGGTGGGCTTGGTGGGGGTCAGCTCGGCCAGACTTACCTCAAACAGCTCGCTGCCGTCGAGGTCGGTCTCCAGCGTGATGTGGTTGTCGTGGCGCTGGAACAGTGCCTTGTCGGAGGTCAGGGGCGTGACGGTGCTCACGGTGACCACGGCCTTTTCGCCGTCGATGCGGGTGCGCCCGGCGGGCAGGGTAGTGATATCCCGCGCCATGATGTACTCGATGACAGTGTCCAGATTGTCGCTTACGCCCAGATAGTTGGGCAGGTTGTTCAGGGTATCGTAGATCATGGGAAAAGTCCTCCATCTGTATCGTTTCGGTTACCTGTATGGTATCACAGGTTTGGGACAGATGCAATATCTACGGTGCTTTGCCCGCTGCGGGGCATCTTTTTACGCCCGCACATCCTCCCGGCGTAAAAGCAGCCATGCCAGAAGGAACATCGTCCCCAGCCAGAAGATGCAGCTGAAGGCAAACAGCCCGTAGCCGCCCGCCAGAGCATCCGCGCTTTTGTTGGAGTTCATACCGAGCTGCATCAGGGAATAGGGCCACAGGATTCCAAAGCCCTTGGAGCTGATAAAGATGCCGGTAATGCCGCCCAGCAGCCCCAGAAAAATGGGCACGGCAAAGCTGCGGATGACCATGGCCAGCACCAGCTGTGCGGCAATGACAGCCAGCGCACCCAGCAGTCCCCGCAGTAAAAACAGAGGTAAGGTGACCGGCGGCAGCCCGGGCAGATGGGCAAATACCTTGCCGCAGAACACGAACAGCGCAAACACAAACGCATGGGTCAGCAGCGCCAGCTTTGTCACCACCGCAAACTTTGCGGCAAACAGGTCCAGCGGCGGCACGGGGCTTGCCATGATAAGGTTCCAGTTGTGCCCCAGATGTTCCAGCCGCCACAAGTAGGCAGCATAGGTGGCTACCATGGCAGGGAAGAAGAGCATGGAATAAAACAGGGTGTGCTGGGTCCACAGGCTATACCAGCCGTCGGTGAGGATCTCAAGATTTTGTAAATAATTGAAAGTGCCATAGGTGGCCGAAAGAATGGGCAGCACAAAGAACATTGCCCAGATGGGGGATGCGTGGAGCTTGCGGTTCTCCGCAAGAATACAGCGTTTCAGCATGGTTTTATACCTCCTCGTCCTGTACCTTGCGCCACGCAAGGGCAAACAGCACAGCGCCCAGCGCAAGGGTGAAGGCCAGCAGCCCCCAGTTGAAGGGGCGGGTGCCGTAGGTGACGGTGTGGGTGGCCTTGTCCCAGTTCGCCACTTCGTAGGCGCTCAGAGGGATGTAGTACCCAAAGGGTACAAAGTAACTGGCAAGCGGCGGCATAAAAGCAGAGAACAGCCCCACCAGTGCCCCTACGATGCCCACGCAGAGCGCCGGCAGGGGATTGCCCACCCACAGCATCAGCAGAAATTCGCCAAAGAAGAGCATTGCGTCCACAGCCAGCGTGCAGACGAACAGATAGACCAGCTGCCCAGTGGGAAAGGCTTCGGTATAACCATGGACACGCCCCAGCACCGGAACGCAGGCCAGCTCCAGCACCGTGACCAGCAGCACCTCCAGTACCCCAAAGACCGCCTTGCCTGCAAACAGGCTGCGGCGGCTCTGCAGGGTGTAGAGCAGTTTGGCAGTGTTGCCTTTGATCTCCATATCCCACAGCCGGGAGGCCAGCACTGCCATCATCACCGGCATCAGAATGGCTTCAATGACGGGCAGGCTGTAAAGCAGGGCGCTGTAACCGTTGGCAAGCTCCTCCGGGTCTGCCGGGGCAAGGCCGCCCACCCACAGCACGACAATGCCGGGAATGAGCAGGCAGAGAGCAAGGTCGTGCCGACGGTGGGCTTTTTGCAGTTCTGCACGGAAAGCTGCCATCTTACGCCACCTCCCCGCTGGTCTGGGTCAGGCTGAGGAAGATGTCCTCCTCAAGGCTCTTTGTCTGTGCAGTCAGTCCAACCACGCCCACGCCTCTTTCGGCAAGCGCACAGACCAGTGCCGCCAGCGCGGCATCGTCCTGCGGCGGCAGCAGAACGACGTCCGGCTCCTCCGTCCGGGCTGCTGCCTGCATCCCCTGCTCGTTCAGCACGGCAAGGGCCTTTGACACATCCAGCACCCGCAGCAGAATGCCGCCCCGGCTGTGTTTTTGCAGCTGCTGCAAAGAACCCTCGAACAGCAGCTTGCCGTGGTTCAGGATGCCCACCTGATCCACCATCTGCTCGATCTCGCCCAGCAGGTGGCTGGAGATCAGCACAGTGGCTCCGGTGGTCTGCGGCATGGAGGCGATCAGGCTGCGCATCTCCTGAATGCCTGCCGGGTCCAGACCGTTGGTGGGTTCATCTAAAATCAGCAGCTTGGGGCTGCCCAGCAGCGCCATGGCAATGCCCAGCCGCTGCTTCATACCAAGGGAATACTGCCCCACCTTCCGGTCAGCATCTTTGGTCAGATGAACGATCTCCAGCACCCGGCCGATGTCCTTCCGGTCCACGTCCTTCAGGTCAGCCACGATGGAAAGGTTTTCCCGGGCAGTCAGGTGCAGGTAACCGGAGGGGGATTCGATCAGACTGCCGGTCTGCCGCAGCAGGGCAATCCGGTTTGCTTCGTTCAGGGTGTGCCCCAGCAGTTCCACGCTGCCGCCGGTGGGGTGTACAAGCCCCAGCAGCATCTTCATGGTGGTGGATTTGCCCGCACCGTTGGGGCCTAAAAAGCCGTAGACACAGCCCTCCGGGACAGTCAGGTTCAAATGATCCACCACCGGACGGCCATGGTAGCTTTTGCAAAGGGCATGGGTCTCGATCACAGGTTTCATAAATGGTCTCCTTTCGCATTCATGGTTTTCGGAACGATGCCAGAATACACCCGCTGCCTTAAACTGACCGGAAGCGCAGCTTAATTTACCCTTAAATTTGCAGGCGTTTTCCGCTGCGGCGCAAAAAGTGTGGTATAGTAAAGGCGGGAAAGGAGAACTGCCCTTATGGATACCATTTATGATGCAAAGCTTCTCATTGTGGATGACAACGCCGAGCTGCTGGCACTGCTGTGTGAGCAGCTGCGCGGCGCAGGATATGGTCATATCAGAACCGCCCAAAGCTGCGGGAGTGCCCGCGGCTGCTTTGCGGCAGAACAGCCGGAGCTGATGATCCTGGATATCAACCTGCCGGATGGGGACGGCTTTTCGCTGTTCCGGGCGCTGCGGGCAAAAGCAGATGTTCCGGCACTGTTCCTCTCCGCACGGGATGCAGATGCCGACCGTCTGTTCGGGCTGGGTCTTGGTGCAGACGACTACCTGACCAAGCCCTTTCTGATGCAGGAGCTGCTGCTGCGGGTGCAGCATATTTTGCAGCGGGCGTACCGGGCAGAGCTGTCCCGTGCAAAACCGGCACCCTTGCAGCTGGGGGAGCGGTGCGTAGACCTGAACGATGCCATTGTTACCCTGCCGGAGGGCAAAACACTGGCACTGACCGCCACCGAGCTGGCGCTGCTGCGGAAATTGGCAGAGAACCGGGGACACATCGTTACCTACGATGCCCTTTGTGCGGCGGTCTGGGGCGCAGATTACTATGGCTACGAGAACAGTCTGGGGGTACATATCCGGCATCTGCGGGAGAAGCTGGAAGCCGAACCCGGTGCGCCGCAGTTTCTGCGGACGGTGCGGGGCATCGGCTATAAGCTGACAAAGGGGGAAGAAGCATGAAAACCTTTGTGCGCCTGATCCGGCGGTATGTGCTGGCGGCGGTGGGCATTGTTTTGCTGCTGCTGTTTTCCGGTGTTGCGGTGCTGGGCTGGCTGGGCTGGCAGGAGAGCTGCCGCCTGCCGCAGCGGGAGTACTCCTCCAGCGAGATCGCAGATTCCATGGTGGAAACGGCAGAAGGGCTTGCCTTTGGGGCAGAGCACACCCCGCAGGAGTGGATGGACGGCTACGAGTGGGCGATGGTGCTGGACGATGCGGGAAACATCCGCTGGAGCTACGGTCTGCCGCAGAATCTGAACCATGCCTACACTCCCGGCGATATCGCCAGATTTGCCCGCTGGTATCTGGCAGATTACCCGGTGTTCTGCTGGACAGAACCCTACGGACTGTTCGTCATCGGGCTGCCGAAGGGGAGCCTGTGGAAGTACAGCATTTACGGCTCACCGGACTTTGCCCTGAGCATGGTGCAGGTGCTCCCGGCGGCAGCGCTGGGATTGCTGCTGCTGGGGCTGGCGCTCTGCTTCTGGCTGAGCTGGCGGGGCGCAAAGCGGCTGGAGACCGTGGCAAACGGTCTGGATGCACTGGCACAGGGGCAGACCGTCCAGCTGTCTACCGACGGTTTTGCCGGGGAATTGGCAGAAAAGCTGAACCGGACCGGGGCGCAGCTGCAAGCCAAAAACGAGATGCTGGCTCGGCGGGATAACGCCCGCACCCAGTGGATCGCAGGGGTCAGCCATGACGTGCGCACCCCGCTGGCGCTGATTCTGGGCTGGGCAGAGCAGCTGGAACAGGATGCGCTTTTGCCAGACAGCTCCCGGCAGAAAGCAACCGGCATCCGCGCCCAGTGCGAAAAGCTGCGCACCCTCATTGATGACCTGAACCTGACCAGTAAGCTGGAATACGGTGCCCAACCCCTGCGCCGGAAAGACCTCCGGGCAGGGCCGCTGTTCCGGCAGCTGGTGGCGCAGTTTTGCGAAAGCCCGCTGGCAGAGCACTGCGAGATCACGCTGGAACAGGAAGAACCGGCAGAGCAGACAGTGCTTTCGGTGGATGAGGCGCTGCTGGCACGGCTGCTGGAAAACCTGCTGAACAACAGCGTCCGGCATAACCCAAAGCCGGTGAACATTACGGTGCACACCCGGCGGGTAGGAGAGCGCTTCTGCCTGACCGTGGCGGATGACGGCATCGGCTATCCCCCTGCCGTTCTGGCAGCATTAAACGCTGCGGAGCCTGCCGAAAATGCGCCCCATATCCTTGGCTTGTATGTGGTGCAGCAGATTGCCGCCGCCCATGGCGGCAGGGCAGTGTTCGGGCAGAACACCCCCTGCGGGGCGAAAGCAACGGTCTGGCTGCCCGGCCGGGCGTGAACAGGGCATAAAATAACGCAAAAAACAGACCCCTGCTTGCAATTGCTGCAAACAGGGGCCTTGCTGTATCAGGGTTATGATCAGCGCTTTTTGCCCAGATAGGCTGCCTTGACCTGCGGGTCAGAAAGCAGCTGGGCACCGGTGCCGGACATGGTCAGGTTGCCGGTCTCCAGCACATAGGCGTAGTCTGCCACCTTCAGCGCCATGTTGGCGTTCTGCTCGTTCAGCAGCACGGTGATGCCCTGCTGGTTCACGGTGCGGATGATATCGAAAATCTCCCGCACCACCAGGGGTGCAAGGCCCAGACTGGGCTCGTCCAGCATCAGCAGCTTGGGCTTGCTCATCAGGGCGCGTCCCACGGCAAGCATCTGCTGCTCGCCGCCGGACAGGGTGCCGGCACTCTGCCAGCTGCGCTCCTTCAGGCGGGGGAACAGGCTGTATACCCATTCCAGATCCTGCTGGATACCGGCTTTATCCCGGCGCAGGTAGGCGCCGATCTTCAAATTCTCCACCACGGTCAGGTCGGCGAACACCCGGCGCCCCTCCGGCGACATGGCAATGCCTCCGGCCACGATCTGGTCGATGGGCTTTGTCAAAAGCTCCTGTCCGTTCCACAGGATAGAGCCGCTCTGCGCCTTGACAAGGCCGGAGATGGTGCGCATCAGGGTGGATTTGCCCGCGCCGTTTGCACCGATCAGGGTAACGATCTTGCCCTCCGGCACCGTCAGCGACACCCCGCGCAGCGCCTGAATGCCGCCGTAGGAAACGTGCAGATCTTTGATTTCAAGCATCTTCATCCACCCCCAGATAAGCCTCGATGACCCGCGGGTCGTTCTGTACCTCAGCCGGGGTGCCCTCGGCGATGAGCCGCCCGAAATCCAGCACATACACCCGGTCGGAAATATCCATCACCAGATCCATGTGGTGCTCGATCATGAACACAGTCAGGTCAAACTCGGTGCGGATGCGGTCGATAAAAGCGGTCAACTCCTCGGTCTCCTGCGGGTTCATACCGGCAGCAGGCTCGTCCAGCAGCAAAAGCTTGGGTTCGGTAGCCAGCGCCCGGGCGATCTCCACCCGGCGCTGCAGGCCGTAGGGCAGGCCGGTGGCCAGTGCGTCGCCCACGTCCTGCAAGCCCAGCACCTCCAGCAGATGCCGGCACTCCTCCTGCTGGCGCTTTTCCTCATCGGCATTCAGCCGGAAGGTGGCGCTCAGCAGGTTGGCGGTGCAGCGGCAGTGCTTGGCAATGAGCACGTTTTCAAATACCGTCTGGCTCTTCCACAGACGGATGTTCTGGAAGGTGCGTGCAATGCCCAGCCGGGTGATGCGGTCCGGGGTAGGGGCGATGATGTGGGAGTATTTGTCCGCATTCTGTCCCTTGTACAGCTTTTTCATCTTGCCATGAGGCGTGTTTTCAATGATCTTGCGCCCCTCGAACCACACCGCACCGTTGGTGGGGGCGTACACGCCGGTAATCACGTTAAAAGCCGTGGTCTTGCCTGCGCCGTTGGGGCCGATGAGGGAAACGATCTCGTTTTTGTTTACCTTCAGGTTCAGGTTATCCACGGCCACAACGCCGCCGAACTGCATGGTGGCGTTCTCCATGGTCAGCACAGTCTCGCTCATTTGGAACGCACCTCCTTTTTGGCAGCCTTAGCGGGCTTTTTCTGGAACAGCTCCCGGTCGCCCATAATGCCCTTGCGGAAGAACAGCACCACGATCATGATAATGATGCTGAACACCACCATGCGGAAGCCGGAGCGCAGCAGCGGCAGACGGAAGCCGCCGATGTAGGTCTCGTTGTCCAGAAAACGCAGCAGCCACTCGGAGCTGGCAATGAACAAAAAGGAAGCGATGATGGAGCCGGACACCGACCCGATGCCGCCGATGACCACGATGAGCAAAATTTCGTAGGTCATGCTGGACTTGAAGGTGGTGGCCTGCACACTGGCCTGATACATGGCCAGCATTGCGCCGGAGATACCGGCAAAGAAGCTGCTGATGATAAAGCTCATGCGCTTGTGGCTGGCAAGGTTGATGCCCATGGCCTCGGCTGCGATCTCATCGTCCCGGATGGCCTTGAAGGCACGGCCGTAGGTGGAGTTGATGAGCAACAGGATGATGCCGATGCAGATGCCGGAGAACAAAAAGGGCATTACAGTCTCCAGCCGCAGGGTCACGCCGCCAAGGTGGAGGGAGAAGCTGGAAAAGCTGGTAAAGCCGTACAAAAGGTTGGAGCCGTTGGTCAGCGGGCCAAAGCCCTCGTATACCACGGCGGCGCGGATGATCTCGGCAAAGCCAAGGGTGGCAATGGCAAGGTAGTCGCTTTTCAGCTTCAGCACCGGCAGACCGATGAGGAAGGCGAACAGCGCCGCAACAAAGCCTGCCAGCGCTAAGCAGAACACCACGCCCAGCAAAAGCCCGAGGCCCCCTAAGGGCTTGGACAGCAGCTCGGGGATGGAAAAGCCGATGCCGCCGTTTGCGTAGCGCTGGTAGATAGACTTCTGGGAGGCTGCGGGAATGGTAAGAATGGCGTAGGTGTAGGCACCCAGCAGCATAAAGCCTGCCTGCCCCAGACTGAACAGTCCGGTAAAACCGTTCAAAAGGTTCATGGACACCGCCACCAGCGCATAGATCGCGCCCTTGCGCAGGACGGTAAGCAGCATGGAGGGGACAAAACTCAGGTTGTCCAGCGCCAGCAGCACCGCCAGAATGGCCACAAGGGCCAGTGCGGCACGGAGATAGATGCGTTTTTTCTCTTGTTTCATGGTCATCACACTTTCTCAGTCAGGTTCTCGCTGAACAGACCGGTGGGCTTTACGGCAAGCACGATGATAAGCAGTGCAAAGGTAAAGGCGTCACTGAAGGTGGTAGCGCCTGCACCCTTGATCAGGCTTTCGCAGATGCCGATGAGGAAACCGCCGATGACCGCCCCGGGAATGGAGCCGATGCCGCCGAACACTGCCGCCACAAAGGCTTTCAGGCCGGGCATGGCACCCACCGTGGGGGTGACAGCCGTGTAGTTGGAAAAGTACATCATGGAACCGATGGCAGCCAGAAAACTGCCCACCGCAAAGGTAAAGGAGATGACGTTGTTGATGCGGATGCCCATAAGCTGCGCGGTCTCAAAATCCCGCGAGGCGGCGCGCATGGCCATGCCCATCTTGGTTTTCTGGATCAGGGTGACAAGGATGACCACTAGGATCACCACAAGGAAAGGGGTGATCACGGTCACCCGCTTGGTCTGGCAGCCCAGCACCGTAACGGTATCGCTGATCCACGGCAGGGCAGGGTACTGCTTGGCAAGGCCGCCGGTGGCGTACCACATCAGGTTTTGCAGCAGGTAAGACATACCGATGGCAGAGATCATTACCGACATTCTGGGTGCGGTGCGCAGGGGCTTGTAGGCGATCTTTTCCACCGCAATGCCCAGCAGCACCGTGGCAAGGACCACCAGCGGAACCGACACCGCCAACGGCAGGGATGCGGTGGCGTATACCATCATAAAGCCCGCCACTGTAAAGATATCGCCGTGGGCAAAGTTGATCAGGCGCAGGATGCCGTACACCATGGTGTAGCCGATGGCGATCAGCGCATACTGACCGCCCACGGAAATGCCCGCCAGCAGGTAGGGCAAAAACTTTGCAGCCATAAAAGTTCCTCCAATTCTTACAACCGTTCCACAAGCAAAGCGCAGGCGGAGGAGCATCCCCTGCCTGCGTTCTGTTGTTTGGGAGAGCGCTGTGTCAGCCTTCCACGCTCTGGGTCTTGACGAACGCGAAAGCGCCGTTGTCGGCCTTCTTGATGTAGGCCATATCCTTGTTGGCATCGCCGGTGGTCTGGTCAAAGGTGATGCTGCCGGTCACGCCGTCGTAATCCACCTTGTACAGCGCATCCTTGATGGCGGTGCCGTCGGTGCTGCCTGCTGCCTTGATGGCCTCCAGTGCGGTCATGTAGGCGTCGTAGCCAAGGGCAGAAACAGCTGCCACGATATCGTTGCCGCCGTTGTTGGTCAGCTTCTGGCTGTCGGCGTTGAGCCATGCCTTGAACCCGGCAACAAACTCCTTGGCTGCGCCGGAGTCATCGTTCTCGTCAAAGAAGGTGGAGCAGTACACCTGCACGCTGGTGCCCTTCTGGGCGTCCAGAATGACGCTGGATTCCCAAGTGTCGCCTGCGGTGATGGGCTTATCAAAGCCGGCAGAGGCTGCCTGCGTGATGATCTGTGCCGCGTAGGTGGTGGCGCAGGGGGCAAAGATCACATCCGCCCCGGCGTTGATGGCGTTCTGGATGTAAGCGGAGAAGTCGGAGGTGCCCTCCGGGAACTGCTCGCTGGTCACGGTGCCGCCCAACTCCTCAAAGGCGTTTACAAAGTAGGTGGCAAGACCGGAGCCGTAGTCCTCGCCCAGCATACTCAGCACATAGGCGTTGCCTGCGCCGAACTCATCCTTTGCAAAGTTTGCCATGACTGAGCCCTGGAACGGGTCAAGGAAGCAGACACGGAAATAATAGGGGTTTGCCTCGGTGACGGCGGGGTTGGTGCAGGAGCAGCCGATGGCGGGGATGGATGCAGACTGAAAGGTGGGCGCTGCGGCAATGGAAACGCCGGAGCCGTAGCTGCCCAGCACCACGGATACCTTCTTTGAGACCAGCTCCTGTGCTGCAGTAACAGCCTTATCGGTGCTGGACTGGTTATCTACCTCTACCAGCTCCACTGTGTAGCTTTCGCCGCCGATCTCTACGGTGGGGGCTACGCTGTTGGCGTACTCGATGCCCAGCACCTCCTGCTTGCCGCCGGCACCGTTATCGCCGGAGGCCGGCTCAAAGACGCCGATCTTTACGGTCTTGCCGCCAGTGCTGCCGGAGCCGGAAGAAGAGCAGCCTGCCAGTGCAGCAGCTGCTGCGGCCACACCGGATACCTTCAGAAAATCACGACGGGAAATAAACACTTTCATAAAGCTTTCCTCCTCTATGGACGTATCACAGAATACGTTCCTTAACAAAAAAAGCCCGCAAGGGCGCAGAGACCTTTTCGTCCTGCACCTTTGCGGGTTCTTGACAATGTTTTAGCACACTGAAGTGCACTTGTCCAGAGATATTTTAGCTTTTTTCAAAAATTCGGCAGATGATAAGAAAAGATTGTCCTTGCAACAAGGTCATTTTGGCTATAATTTACACAAACTGTTCTTGACACGAATGCAATTTTGCACTGCCTCTGGCTGCGGGAGCGCCCGGCTCAGCGCAGCTCGGCGGCAAACTCCACCTCCTCGCCCGCCATGCGGGCACAGATGCTGCCCCTGTGAGCCTCGGCAATACCCCGGGCGATGGACAGCCCGATGCCAAAGCCGCCGGTGGCAGCGTTGCGGGAGGGGTCGGCGCGGTAAAAGCGATCAAACAGCTTTGCAAGCGTATCCTCCGGGATGGGGTCGCTGCCGTTACGGCAGCGCAGCGCGATGCCCCGCCGGGTCTTTTCCAGCGTCAGGGTGATGGGGCTGTCCGCCCGGGCGTACTTGACCGCGTTGTCCAGCAGAATGCTCACCAGCTGCCGGATGGCGTATTCATCACCCTTATAGGTCAGGTTCGGGGCGATGTCCAGTACAAGGGCGTGTCCCTTGCTCTGCGCAAGCTCCCGGAAGGGCTCGGCGGTGTCTGCCACCGCTTCACTGAGGGTGAAGGGCTCCATCTTCAGCGGGGAAACGCCCTCGTCCATGCGGGACAGGGTGACCAGTGCGTTGACCAGCGCCGTCAGCTTTTCGGTCTGTGCCTGCGCCTTATCGATCCATTTCTGCTTGCCGGTCTCCATTTCCAGCACGCGCAGACAGGTGGAGATGACCGTGATAGGGGTCTTGAGCTCGTGGCTGGCATCGGTGATGAACTGCTTCTGCTTTTCAGCGCTGCGCACCACCGGGTCGATGGCGCGGCGGGAGAGCAGCACCACCAGCACTACCACCAGTAAGATGCAGGCGGCATCCGCAGCAAGGCTCCACAGCAGCACCAGCCCCACAGAGCGCAGCTGCTGGTAGCCATCCAGAAATACAGCCATGTTGCGCCCCTCGCCGGTGCGGGTGACGTAGTACCGGTAGCTGCCGTAGCTGCCGTAGCCCGCGCCGTGCGCCACGGCAGCGGCCAGATAGGGCGTGATGTCCTCCTCGGTGACTGAGGCGATGCTTTGAAGGTCTGCCTTCACCAGTGTGCCGTCATCCTGATACCGCAGCACAAAGTACCGGGTGGAGTAGGGCGTTTCGGCGGTAAAGCTGCCGTCCCGCGGCGGCTGCGGTGCCTTGGGCGGGGCAGCGGGGGCCTCCTCGGCGGGGCGGTAGGCGGGGATGGTGCCCTGATTGCTGCTGATGAGCTGCAGCATATCCCGCAGCTCCCGGGTGGTGGAAACGTAATTCGCGGTGTTCAGCAGCACGGTCAGCAGCAGCATCACCGCCGTGACCGACAAAGTGGCAATGCGGATGAACCGCCTGCGCAGCCGCCGGATCATGCTTGGTCCTTCAGTGCGTAGCCCAGCCCCCGGTTCGCCCGCAGCATGGCGTGCGAGCCAAGGCTTTTCAGCTTTTTGCGCAGGTTGGAGATATTTACCCACACCACATTGATCTCGGCTTCGTTCTCCCAGCCCCATACCAGCTCAAGGATGCGCTCGGCTGAAAACACCATGCGCGGGTTGCGCAAAAACAGCTCCATTACCTGATATTCCCGCCCGCTCAGCCGCACCGACTGCCCGTGGCTGGTCAAAAAGCCGGTGCCCGGGTCCAGCGTCAGGTCGCTGAAGGCCAGCTGGGTAGGCTGGTAGGCGCTGGCGCGGCGCAGCATGGCGCGCACCCGGCTCAGCAGCTCGTCCGGGTCAAAGGGCTTGGGCAGATAGTCGTCCGCTCCGGCGTTGAAGCCGGTAATGCGGTCGTCTGTCTCGCCCTTGGCGGTCAGCATCATGATGGGGGTGGATACCTTCTCGGCCCGCAGCTTCTGCAGCACCTCAATGCCGTTCATCTTGGGCATCATCACGTCCAGAATAATGGCGTCGTATTGCTCCTGCGTGGCGGCCTCGTAGGCATCAAAGCCGTTGTGCACCGTTTCCGCCGTAAAATGGTTCTTTTCAAAAAAGACGCTCAGCACCTCGGCAAGGTCCTCTTCGTCCTCTGCGATCAGCAGCCGCACTGCGCATTCCTCCTTTTTTGCTTTTCTGCCCTCAGTATAGCGCAGCTGCCGCCTGCTGCGCAAGCCTTTTTACAGCAGCTCCATGCCGGGGCTGCTCTCCCGCCCGCAGGTGATGTTCAAATTGCCGTTGCGGCAGCGCAGCGCGTCCAAAAAGGCCTTGGGCGGCACATCCTCCGGCAGAAGGACGGCATATTCCAGCTCATATAACGTGCCCATGTTGCTGGTCTTTACCCGGGTCAGAGTGCAGCGCCGGGTATACTGGGCAAAAATGTCGTCAAACAGGCCGTCGTAGTCCAAGCTTTCCGGGATGGTAATCTTCAGCACCCGGGCGGCGGTTTTCTGCTCGCCAAAGCCCAGCGCGGTCAGGCCAAGCAGCGCACCGGCCAGCAGCACAAAGGCCAGAACGGCAAGCCCCAGCAGCCCCATGCCGGTGGCAAGCCCCAGCGCCATGGCAAGGAATAAGACCCCAATCTCCCGGGCAGTGCCGGGGGCAGAGCGGAACCGCACCAGACTGAATGCGCCCGCCACCGCTACACCGGTGCCGATGTTGCCGTTGACCAGCATGATCACCAGCTGCACCACGGCGGGCAGCAGCGCCAGCGTGACTGCAAAGCTGGAGCTTGTTTTTTGCCGGTAGCCCGCCACAAAGGCAAGGCCGATGCCCAGCACCAGCGAAACCGCCGTGCACAGCAGAAAGCTTTGCAGGGTGATAGACGTACCAATTACAGATTCAAGCACAGGGAAAAACCTCCTTCAAGGGTACAGGCTGCTCGCGCAGCAGATGATGGCAGTAGCAGCTGCCGTATTTGGAAAAGGACGCCGGCACAGCCCCGGCCTCGGCCAGCGCGTGGGCAAGCCACAGCGGGCAAACGCCCGGCAGCTTGACCTCCAGCAGCACCCGGTCGTCCGGCAGCAGGGGAGCACCGTGGTCTCCGGCGCAAAGCTCCAGCTGGGTGGTGCGCCAGCGGATGTTGGTATCAAAGGTGATGCGCAGCTCCGGGTCGGCTACCCCCGCAAAAGCGATGCGGTCGTACCCGATGAACACCCGGGGACGGGCATCGTACAGCTGCTGGAACCATGCGATCTCCCGGCCGATCTGTCCGTAGTCGGCAAGCGGCAGCTGCCCCGCCAGCAAGGGCTGTACCTCGGCGGCGGGCACGGTGATGCGGCGCTTGTACACCACGCCCTTGTACTTCTTTTTCAGCTCGGCAAACACCTTGCCGTCCGGTGTGGGCGCGCCGTAGCTGCGCACCCGCAGCTTTTCCTTGTACACCGGCTTTGCCAGCGAGGCGCGGATCAGCCGCCAGTCCGGGGTATCGTAATAAAGGTTGCAGATGGTATACTTTCCATAAAAATCCATCTTGATATAGGGCGCAATGGCTTGCAGCAGGGCTTTTTGTCCTGCCGGGGTGAGAAAATACTTTTTCTCGTACCGCTCAAAGCAGCTCTGAATGGGTTGGGACATTGCCTGTCACCTCCTGTGCAAACAGCATACCGCCCCAACCTAAAAGCAACCTAAAGGAATTTTGCGGGTTTTCTTTAGGTTTGTTTTAGGTTCGCCGGGTATACTGTGGCCATCCTCAAAGCAAACCATTGACCGCAAGGAGGTTTTTCCAATATGAAATACGCAAACCGACCGCTTGCTCTTCTGGTAGCGGGCGCGCTGGTGGTCACGCTGGCGGGCTGTAGTAACAGTGCCGTCTCCACCCTCACCGCGTCCTCTGCCGCAGGCACTGTCCTTTCTGCAACAGAGAGCGAGTTCTCGCTGGAAGGCGCTACCGCATTTACCTTTGCAGACAGCGGCATCTCCGCTGCCGAGGGGGACTATAACGGCTACACCATCGAGGGAACAGCCCTGACCATCAGCGCCGCGGGCACCTATGTAGTGTCCGGCAGCTGTGCAGACGGCAGCATCACCGTAAAGGCGGGCACAGAAGATGTGACGCTGATACTGAACGGACTGGAGCTGACCAGCACCACCACCGCACCCATCGTGTGCGGCAAGTCCACCGGGGTGACCATCGCGGTGCAGAGCGGCACCCAGAATACCCTTGCCGACACCGCCGCCAATAATAAGGACAGTGAAAACGCCAGTGCAGACGCCGAGAGCGCCGTGCTCAAGTGTAAGGATGGCGCACAGGTGGTACTGTGCGGCAGCGGTACGCTGAACATCTCCGCCGCCGGGAAAAACGGCATCAAGTCCGGCACGGAAAACGAGGGCAGGGAAGCCAGCCTGACCATCCGGGAGCTGACCTTGAACATCGACGCCCCGGTGAACGATGCCGTCAACGCCGAGCAGACCCTGAATGTGGAGAGCGGCACGTTGAATATCTCCGCCGGGGATGACGCACTGCACAGCGACTATACCTTGAATATCGGCGCAGAGGATACCGCCGGGCCTGTTATTACCATCTCCACCTGCAACGAGGGTCTGGAGGGGGCAACCCTGAACGTGTTCTCCGGTACCATCGACATCACCGCTACGGACGATTGCCTGAACGCTGCCAACGGTGATCTGACAAACTACGATTTCAGCATGAACATTTCCGGCGGCACCATCAATGCCTATACCTCTGGGGGCGACGGCTTTGATTCCAACGGCAGCATGACCATTTCCGGCGGCAGTATTACCGTGTGGACGGCCAACGCCGCCGATAACCAGCCGCTGGATGCAGACGGTACCATTACCATCACTGGCGGCACGGTGCTGGCAGCAGGCGGCAGTGCGGGTATGGGCTATACCATTGACGCTTCGCAGGGCTATGTGACCTATGGCGGCGGCATGGGCGCAGACAGCACCGTGCGCCTGACCAAGGACAGCGCCTTTACTATGGTTGATGCCAGCGGCAATACCGTATACAGCGGCACTGCCCTGTGCGATGCAAACTATATGTTCTACTGCGCACAGGACGTTACCGCCGACAGTGACTATACGCTCACTGCTGGCAGCACCACCCTTGCCACTGCCATCGCCCAGACCGGAAAATCCAGCGCAAGCTTCAGCGGCATGGGCGGCGGACAAAATGGCATGACCCCGCCGGACGGCGCAAACGGGCAGACCCCGCCCGCCATGAACGGCAACGCTCCCGGCGGGCAGGCCCCTGATGGGCAGCAGGGCGGCACCCCGCCGGAAAAGCCCACGGGCACGCCCTCCGGTAACCCGCCGCAAATGCCCGCCCAGAACAACGCCACCTCCCAGGCTGAAACAACAGCAGCCGTATAAGTTTCTTTTTTCTTTCTTCTTTTAAGCACAGAACGCTCCGACCCTTCTGCGTAAGGGCCGGAGCGTTCTGCTTTATTATGCTTCTTTATTTTTATCCAGCGCATCGAACTGCTGCAGGATCTGCGGGTCCTTCAGCTTGATGACCTTGCCGGAGAGGTAGTGCAGGGTGTTTTCCTCCGGTACGTCCAGAAAGCTGATGCGCACAGCGCACAGCGCCTGCGTCTTGGTGCCGGTACGCTCGTTCATTTTGCGGTTGCCGTATTTGATATCGCCCAGCACCGGCTTGCCCAGATAGGCCAGATGCGCGCGGATCTGATGGGTGCGGCCGGTGACAAGGCCGATCTTGCACAGGGCAAAGGGCCCGGCGGTGCGCAGCACGTCCACATCTGTGATGATCTGCTTGCGGCGCTCGTCCTGCGACTGATGGGCGTGGATGCTGACCTTGTTGTTCTTCTCGTCGTGCTCCCACCATGCGGTGAACCGTCCGGACTGCGGAATGCCCACCGTGATGGTGTAGTACTCCTTCTTCAGCAGGTCGGTGCGGATGATTTCGTTCATGTCCCGCAGGGCGGCGTAGTTTTTGGCGGCGATCACCAGACCCTCGGTGCCGCGGTCCAGCCGGTTGCAGATGCCGGGCTTGAAGCGGTTTTCACCGTGGGGGTCGTATTCACCCTTTTGGGTCAGGTACTGGGTAAAGGCATCCACCAGATTGGCGTCACCGGTGCGGTCACTGTGGCACAGCAGGTGGGTGGGCTTGTACAGCACCGCAAGGTTCTCGTCCTCGTAGATGACGGTCACCTTGGGCTGATTGGGCTGCTTTTTGGGGGCGGCCTTCTGCACCGGCTTTGCGCCTTCCGGCGGGAAAAACTCGTCGTTGATGTACAGCTCGATCAGATCCCCCACCTGCAAACGGTACTCCGGCGCAGCCTTTTTGCCGTTCACCTTTACCCGCTTGTTGCGGAAGCTCTTGTACAGCAGGCTGGTGGGAAAATCGCGGGTCACGCTCTGCACAAAGCGCGAAAGACGCACGCCGTCATCGTTGGCGGTGGCAGTAAATTGTTTCATAAAGCTATCCTCATCGTTTTTGTCAGAATCATGCTTTTATAGTAATACAGGCGGGGCGGGAAGTCAACGCGCATTCCGGCGCAAAATCCGGGTTATTTTTGCAGAACGCTTGTGTTTGCGCCGCAAAATGGGTACTATAAGGAAAGAACATAGAAAAAGGAGTACCGCCATGGCAGAGAATAAACGGCACAAGGGACATCGCCAGCGGATGCGGGAGCGGGTGCAGAGCTACGGGCTGGACAGTCTGGCCGAGCACGAGGCGCTGGAATATGTGCTTTACATGACCAACGCCCAGAAGGATACCAACGGCATCGCCCACGATCTGATCGACCGGTTTGGAGATTTTGCAGCGGTGCTGGAAGCCAGCGAGGAAGAGCTGTGCACCGTAGAGGGCGTAGGCCCCTCTACCGCCCGGATGCTGCATCTGTTGCCCCAGATCAGCCGGTACTATGGCCGCAGCCGCACCAGCACCACCCGCTGCATCAAGACCACCGAGCAGATGGGCAGCTATCTGATGGCAAAGTTTGCGTGGTCGGACTACGAGCGCGCCATGCTGGTCAGTCTGGACAGCCGCAAGCGGGTGCGCGCCGCCGTCTGGCTGCGGGAGGGTACCTCCGACCGGGTCAGTCTGGATATCAAGAACGTGGTGGCTGCCGCCATCAAGGGCGGTACGGATGCCGTGGTGCTCTGCCACAACCACCCCAACGGGGTGGCGCTGCCCTCGCTGGAGGACATGGACGCTACCGGCAGCATTGCCCGGGCGCTGGGACTGGTGAATGTGCACCTGCTGGATCACTTTATCCTGACCGACACCGAGTATTTTTCCATGCGGGATGCCAACCGCCTGCCCATCTACGATTTCAAGACTGGGACACTTTTCTGGCCGTAAAACAAAAAACTGTTTACATTATAAGATATGCGTGCTATAATACAACTTGAAACAACAACGGATTGTGGTTATATGCGCGGAAGGGAGAGAAACGATGGCAGAGGAAAAATTTGAACTGGTGTCGAACTATGCCCCCACCGGTGACCAGCCTCAGGCGATCGCGCAGCTGGTGGAGGGGGTGCAGCGGGGCGACCGCTGCCAGACCCTGCTGGGCGTGACCGGCAGCGGCAAAACCTTTACCATGGCCAACGTCATTGCCCAGTGCAACCGCCCCACGCTGGTGCTGGCGCACAACAAAACGCTGGCGGCGCAGCTGTGTACCGAGTTCCGCTCGTTTTTCCCCAACAATGCGGTGGAGTACTTCGTCAGCTACTACGACTACTACCAGCCGGAGGCCTACATTCCCAGCACCGATACCTATATTGAAAAGGACAGCGCCATCAACGACGAGATCGACCGCCTGCGCCACTCGGCTACGGCGGCGCTTTCCGAGCGGCGGGACGTCATTATTGTGGCATCGGTGTCCTGCATCTACTCGCTGGGTGACCCCATCGACTACCGAAGCATGGTCATCAGCCTGCGCCCCGGGATGCAGATGGAGCGGGACGAGCTGTGTAAAAGGCTGGTCACCCTGCAATACGAGCGCAACGACGTGAATTTTGTGCGCAATAAGTTCCGGGTGCACGGCGACACGGTGGATATCTATCTGGCCTATATGAGCGAGCTTGCCATCCGGGTGGAGTTCTTCGGGGACGAGATCGACCGCATTACCGAGTTCAACCCCCTGACCGGCTCCAAGCAGAACGTGGTCAAGCACGTTGCCATCTTCCCGGCCAGCCACTATATCGTCAGCGCCGAAAAAAAGGCCGCTGCGCTGGAAAAGATCCGCGCCGAGTGCGACGCTCAGGTCAAGCGGTTCACCGCCGAGGGCAAACTGATCGAAGCCCAGCGCATCGCCCAGCGCACCAACTACGACATCGAGATGCTGAACGAGGTGGGCATCTGCAAGGGCATCGAAAACTACTCAGCTGTGCTGTCCGGCCGTGCGCCGGGCAGTATGCCCACCACTCTGCTGGATTATTTCCCGGAGGATTTTCTGCTCTTCGTGGACGAGAGCCACGTCACCCTGCCGCAGGTGCGCGCTATGTACGGCGGCGACTATGCCCGCAAGAAAACGCTGGTGGAATACGGTTTCCGTCTGCCGTCTGCCTTCGATAACCGCCCCCTGAAATTTGAGGAGGTGGAGTCCAAGCTCAACCAGATGATCTTTGTTTCCGCCACCCCCGGCGAGTACGAGCGCCGGAACAGCTCACAGGTGGCGCAGCAGGTCATCCGTCCCACGGGTCTGTTGGACCCGGTCATCTCGGTGCGTCCGGTGGAAGGGCAGGTGGTGGATCTTCTGGGCGAGATCAACGCCCGCATCCAGCGGCAGGAGCGGGTGCTGGTGACCACCCTGACCAAAAAGATGGCCGAGGATCTCACCGATTACCTTACCGAGCAGGGGATCAAGGTCAAGTATATGCACCACGAGGTGGATACCTTCGAGCGCATGGAGATCATCAAGGATCTGCGCTTGGGCAGCATCGACGTGGTGGTGGGCATCAACCTGCTGCGCGAGGGTCTGGATCTGCCGGAGGTGAGCCTTGTGGCCATTCTGGATGCCGACAAGGAGGGCTTTCTGCGCAGCGAGACCAGCCTGATCCAGACCATCGGCCGCGCCGCCCGCAATGCGGAGGGCATGGTCATCATGTACGCCGATGTGGTGACCGACAGCATGGAGCGCGCCATCACCGAGACCGAGCGCCGCCGCGCCATCCAGATGGCCTATAACGAGGAGCACGGCATCGTGCCCAAGACCATCGTCAAGGCCATTGCGGACAGCATCGAGATCAGCGATAAGGCCGAAAACGCCAAGCGCAACACCCGCCGCATGGGCAAAATGGAGCGGGAAGCTGCCATCGAGCGCCTGACCCGGGAGATGAAGGAGGCCGCGAAGCTGCTGGAATTTGAGCACGCAGCCTTCCTGCGGGATCAGATCGACCGTCTGCGCCGGGGCGAGAACCCCACCGTGGACTCCGCTGCCGAGACCGAGCGCAAACAGAACCATGCACAGACACAACGAAAAGGGAGAAAATACCTTGGCAAACGATAAGATCATCATCAAGGGTGCCCGCGAGCACAACCTGAAAAATATCAACCTGACCCTCCCGCGGGAAAAGCTGATCGTCATGACCGGCCTTTCCGGCTCGGGCAAGTCCAGTCTGGCGTTTGATACCATCTATGCCGACGGTCAGCGCCGCTATGTGGAAAGCCTTTCCAGCTATGCCCGAATGTTTCTGGGGCGGATGGATAAGCCGGACGTGGACGAGATCACCGGCCTTTCACCGGCCATTTCCATCGACCAGAAGACCACCAGCCACAACCCCCGCTCCACCGTGGGCACCGTGACTGAAATCTACGATTATCTGCGTCTGCTGTACGCCCGCATCGGCGTGCCGCACTGCCCAGTGTGCGGGCGGGTCATCAGCCAGCAGACCGTGGACGAGATGGTGGACGCCGTCCTCAAGCTGGAGGAGGGCACCAAGTTCCAGATCTTAGCCCCGGTGGTGCGTCAGCGCAAGGGCACCCAGCAGAAGGAGCTGGACGCCGCCCGCCGCGCCGGTTACGCCCGCGTGAAAATCGACGGCAACCTGTATGATCTGGACGAGGAAATCAGTCTGGAAAAGAACATCAAGCATACGGTGGAGATCGTGGTGGACCGCCTTGCCCTGCGCAAGGGCATCCGCAGCCGTCTGGCGGATTCGCTGGAAACGGCGCTGGCGCTTACCGGCGGCGTAGCCGAGGTGGACGTCATCGGCGGCGAGTGCATGACCTTCAGCCAGAACTTTGCCTGCCCGGAGCACGGTATCTCCATCAGCGACCTCTCGCCCCGGCTCTTCTCCTTCAATAACCCGCTGGGTGCCTGTGAAAAATGCACCGGCCTTGGCACCTTTATGCGGGTGGACGAGGATCGCATCCTACCCAACCGCAGCCTTTCCATCCGCGAGGGGGCTATCAAGGCTAGCGGCTGGTACTACGCCGAAGGCTCAGTGAGCGAGATGTACTACCTTGGTCTTGGAAAAAAATACGGCTTTACGCTGGATACGCCCATTAAGGAGATGAGCACCGAGGCGGTGAACGCCCTGCTCTACGGCACCAACGGCGAAAAGCTCGAGATGCACCGCACCAACGAGTTCGGCAGCGGGGTGTACTACAACACCTTTGAGGGCATCGTGGAAAATCTGGAGCGCCGCTTCCGCGAGACGAGCAGCGAGTGGATGAAGGAAGAGATCGGCAGCTTTATGTCCGGCGTGGAGTGCCCGGACTGCCACGGTCAGCGCCTGAAGCCGGTGGTACTTGCCGTGACCATCGGGGACAAGAACATCAGCCAGTTCTGCGAGATGTCCATTCGGGACGAGCTGGAATTTATCAAGCAAAACGAGCCGAACCTCACCGAAAAACAGCAGCAGATCGGCGGCCAGATCATGAAGGAAATCAAGAACCGCCTGCAATTTTTGCAGAGCGTGGGTCTGGATTACCTCACGCTGGCCCGGGCGGCGGGCACACTGTCCGGCGGCGAGAGCCAGCGTATCCGCCTGACAACCCAGATTGGCAGCGCCCTGTCCGGCGTGCTCTATGTGCTGGACGAGCCCTCCATTGGTCTGCATCAGCGGGACAACGATAAGCTTATTGCCACCCTGAAAAACCTGCGGGATCTGGGAAACACGGTCATCGTGGTCGAGCACGACGAGGACACCATGCGCAGCGCGGATTATATCGTGGACGTGGGTCCCGGTGCTGGTGTGCACGGCGGCGAGATCGTAGCCGCAGGCAGCGTAAAGGATATCTGCAAGGCCAAGCGCAGCATTACCGGCGATTACCTCTCCGGCCGCAAGCGCATTGCAGTGCCCCAGACCCGCCGCACCGGCAACGGCCACTGCCTGACCGTAAAGGGCGCACGGGAAAATAACCTGCGCAACATCGACGTCAGCTTCCCGCTGGGGGAGTTCATCTGCGTCACCGGCATTTCCGGCTCGGGCAAGTCCAGCCTCATCAACGAGATCCTATATAAAACACTGGCCAGCGAGCTGAACGGTGCCCGCTCCCGCGCCGGCAAGTGCGATGGGGTAGAGGGGCTGGAGTTCGTGGATAAGGTCATCGGCATCGACCAGCAGCCCATCGGCCGCACCCCGCGCTCCAACCCCGCCACTTACACCGGTGTGTTCAACGATATCCGCACCGTGTTCTCCCAGACGCAGGACGCCAAGATGCGCGGCTACGGCCCGGGACGGTTCAGCTTCAACGTCAAGGGTGGCCGCTGCGAAGCCTGCGAGGGCAACGGCATTCTGCAGATCGAAATGCACTTTTTGCCGGACGTCTATGTGCCCTGCGAGGTGTGCAAGGGCGCACGCTACAACCGCGAAACGCTGGAGGTAAAGTATAAGGAAAAGACCATTGCGGATGTGCTGAACATGACCGTGGAGGAAGCGGTGGTGTTCTTTGCCAACCAGCCCAAGATCGCCCGCAAGCTGCAAACGCTGCTGGATGTGGGGCTTGGCTATGTCACCCTGGGGCAGAGCGCCACCACCCTGTCCGGCGGCGAGGCGCAGCGTGTGAAGCTGGCCAACGAGCTTGCCCGCCGCGGCACTGGCAAAACGGTATATATTCTGGACGAGCCCACCACCGGCCTGCACATCGCAGATGTGCACCGCCTGATCGAGGTGCTGCAAAAGCTGGTGGACGTGGGCAATACGGTCATCGTCATCGAGCATAATCTGGATCTCATCAAGTGTGCCGACCATATCATCGACCTTGGCCCGGAGGGCGGCAGCGCCGGTGGCGAGATCGTGGCCGAGGGAACCCCGGAGCAGGTGGCCGCCGTGCCCGGCAGCTTTACCGGCCAGTACCTGCGCCCGCTGCTGGAGCGTGACCGCGCGCAGCGCGCCGCAGAAGCAGAAAAACAGTGACAAAAACAGCAAAAACGAAAAAGCGCGTATCCGTGTAAAAATCAGACTTTTCTCAGAAAAAGCCAAAAATAATCCAAAAATCTGTTGACAAAACGGCCTTGCCTGAGTATAATATTTCTTGTTGCCACGCTTCGGTAGGGAAGCGGCGGTCGATATCCGGGTGTAGCGCAGTTTTGGTAGCGCGCTTGAATGGGGTTCAAGAGGCCGTGAGTTCGATTCTCGCCACTCGGACCATAAATCCAACGATTTCACGTTAGAAATCGTTGGATTTTTTTGTTTGTGGGCTGACCTCATTTGGTTTTGACCACAATTTTGACCACAATGCCAACGATTTTATCTGGTCTAATTAGTGCCGTTCCGTCCAATTTTCAGGCCGAAAACGCCTCGCTGAACAACTGGATCGCACTCTGCCGAATGGATTCCTGAACATGGAGATAATGCTCAGTCATCTCGGTGTCGGCATGGCCTACGATGCTCTGGATGGTCTGGATATCCACGCCCAACGCCTGCATCTGCGACACATAGGTGTGGCGGCAGCTGTGCGGCGTGAGCAAGCGGACATCGCCCGCTTCTTCCAGAGATTTGCGGAATACATCCCGGAAATGGGTGGGATTGCAGGGCAAGCCGGTCTTGGGGCTTTCCCAGATGAACTGGTCGGTGGTATCCCGCAGCTTGATGGCACACGGGCGAACATTCAGCGGCACCGGAATATCCCGGATACTGTCTTTGGATTTCGGACTGCCGATGCTGACGGTACCTTTTACGAC
>CAKTCY010000010.1 GCA_934540955.1 uncultured Faecalibacterium sp. | reverse complement strand
AAGCTACCAAAGCGCTAGCCTGACGATCGGCGTGGCGCGGCGGGAATGTTGTAGATCGCCTGCACCCGGAGACACCTGCACTGAGCTCTTTTCGGACATGGGTTCGACTCCCATCGCCTCCACCAAACGTGAGCCAGACGAACCCTGTGTGTTCGCACAAGGTCGTTTATGCTCTACCAGTAAAAAGCCACCTGAAAACGTAAGTTTTTAGGTGGCTTTTTGTTGTACAATAAAAGCACGGTGCAAACTGCATCGTGCTAAAAATGGGTAAACAAAAACCACGGTGCGCGTGCATCGTGGTTCAAGGGTCTATCAACAGGAACGGGGAACGGCATCAAAACCGTTCCCCATCGATTGGTATTTGGCAGGCGTGGCATTCTCCTGCATCTCTCAGGGCAAAGCCCTTGTCGTTACCAGCGGCGTGTGGCTGCCACGAAATTGACCACCTCAAATACCTATCTTATCCTATGTACAGTATAGCAGATTTACTCTTTTTTGTAAAGTATTTCGCTTTGCCGTAAGAGACGCCGGAAACGCTTTTGACTGATGTTCCACATTGTTATAATGGAGTTTTTGTATTCTGCGGGATCATTGGAGACTTTTAACCGCAAAACCACTTCTGCTGTCATTTCCGGTGTGGAGATTTGTTTGAGAACAAGAGCAGTGTGCGGGCGATTGCCGCGCAGGATATAATCTGGCTGCTGCAAAACATCAGGAATGTGAACAGCTAAACGATTATAATCTCCGGGATGTCCTTCTTCAATATGAAGAATTTGTTGTTCTGTAATAATAACTTCATCAGTCACCAGATCTTGCTCCACCACACGGTAAAGAGACAGATCAATTTTGCATACGCAATTCACTTCCGGGTTCACACCAATCTTATTTGATGTAGTAAGTATAGCATTTGCGGCTTTGTTTGTATAGTCTTTTCTCGCCGCATACGCCGCCCGCTTCTGGGCGTTTATGGCATCCTTCCGTGCTTTTCTGTCACGCCAGATCCGGCAGGATATCCGACCACAGAGCCTGCTCCTGCCGCAAGGCATCAAAGCAGCAGTCCAGATACATTTTGTTGACCGCCGCAAAAATGGTGCTGCGCAGCAGCAGACGCTCGTCGTTGAGTGCAGTCTCCGGCTGGGCTGCCTTGCCGCCGAACACCACAGAAAGACTTGTCTCCAACTCCTCGCAGAAGATATCGTAGGCTGTCCCGGCGGAGCAGTGCTCCCGCTGCATTTTGAACAGGGTATCGATGTTTTCGATCGAGAGCACCGTCTTGGAAACTGCAATGTACATCAGGGATGCGATCTGATCCCGGGTGTATTTTTTGCGGATGGGGTGATCCACCACCCCTTTTTTGACGTAGTTGCTTACCATAGAGGGGGTAAGCTCCACCCCGCAGAAGCTGCGGAAGTAGCCGTTAACGAACTGCACCGTTTGGTCCAGATACAGCCCTACCGAGGGGAGATCGTTGTACCGGGGCAGGGCAAAGCCCGCAGCACACGCCGCAACGCGGAGTTTGGTTTCTGCTTTCATAGTATCTTGTTCCGTTCATGCTCCTGCGCTTTTTTGCGGGCAGGAACGTTGTTTTTGTGCAAAGGCAGGGCAATTGCTTTCCGCAAAAGCACTTCTGCCTGTGAAATAGTATACCGCATTTTGGAAAATTGGTCAACGGGCAACGAAAACTTTGTAAAAGAATTTGAAAAAACAGTTGACAGGGTTTTGAAAAACTGCTATGATGGTCACGGAACAAAGGAATGACCGCGGCATTGCGCCGCTTGAAATGGAGAAAAATATGAAAAGCAAGATCGTTGTAGATTCCTCTTCAAATGTGTACGAGCTCCCCGGGGTAGAGTTTGCCTGTGTGCCGCTGAAGATCCTGACCGACGAGCAGGAGTATGTGGACACCGCAGAGGTGGATGCTCCCGCGCTGGCCGAGATGATGCGCACCTATAAGGGCCGCACCAGCACCTCCTGCCCCAACATCTCGGATTGGATGGCTGCCTACGAGGGCGCAGACGAGGTGTATGTTGTAACTATCACCGGCACGCTGTCCGGTGCCTACAACGCCGCACTGCTGGCGGGCGAGGAGTACGAGCAGAGCCACGAGGGTGCGCGGGTCTTTGTGCTGGACAGCCTGTCCACCGGTGCGGAGTCCCGGCTGCTGGTGGAGCGTCTGGCAGCACTGATCAAGGCCGGCAAGCCCTTTGACACCGTGTGTGAGGAGATCCGGGCGTACCATGAGCACACCCATCTGCTGTTTGCGCTGGAATCTCTGGCAAACCTTGCGCGCAATGGCCGCGTGAAGCCCGCTGTGGCTGCGGTGGCGCGGATGCTGGGCATCCGGGTCATCGGTCAGGCCAGCGACGCCGGTGATCTGGAGGTTATTTGCAAGACCCGCGGCGAGCACGGCGCACTGGAGCGCATGGTGCTGGAAATGAAGGCGCACGGCCTGACCAACGGTCGGGTGCACATCGACCACTGCTGCAACGCTGCCGCTGCAGAGCGGCTGAAGCACATGGTCCATGCCGTGTTCCCGGAGGCCAAGGTGGAGGTAGGCACCTGCGGCGCTCTGTGCAGCTACTACGCGGAATACGGCGGCCTGATGGTGGGCTACGAGGATAACGAAGCACCGACCGTCTGAGCAGAAAATATAGAATAGGATCTTGGTTCACCGGGGCATCTGCGGACGCTCCGGTGAACTTTTTTATTAGGGATAAATGCGGCCGACATTCCGGTGCACCCGACACCAAAACCTTGCAAAGGGGGAAAAACCGCGTTATACTTACCTATATTATAGAGGGAAGCTAGGGTGTGTCTGAAAAGTCGAAAATATAGTCTATTTCTACAAACACAGCTGGATTTTGCGTTAAACAGCCTTGAAATCCACAAAGGATTCCTGCGGCTCTTTGCCTTAAATCCCGCTTGTGCTTGCGAAATATTCGTCATTTTCTTTGTTTTCAGATACACCTTAACACGGAAAGGGGAGATGGTATGCTGTTCCGGTTGCCGATCGTCAAGTTTTTCAACCGCATCCTCAACCGCATCACGGTCACGGTGGTGCTGGTGGCACTGCAGCTTGCATGGCTGGCGTGGGTGTTTTTCGCCCTCACCACCGGCACGGCGCGGGTGTGGGTCACCGGGCTGCTCAACGGGCTGAGCCTGCTGATCATTCTGTATCTGGTGCGCAAGGACGAAAACAGCGCCTATAAGGTGGGCTGGATCGCCCTCATCGGGCTGCTGCCGCTGCTGGGCGGTGCGCTGTATCTGGCCTTTGGCAACAAGCGGCCCTCCCGCCGTCTGCGCAGCAAAATGCAGGCAGTGGAGCAGGCACACCGGGCAGACCGCGCCCAGCAGCCCGGGCAGACCGCCGGGCTGTGCGATGAAAACCGGGGCGTGAGTCGCTACCTGACCCAATACGGCTGCTATCCCGCATGGCAGAACACCACCGCCCGGTATTTCTCCTGCGGTGAGGCCATGTATCCGGCATTGCTGGCCGACCTTGAAAAGGCAGAGAAGAGTATCCTTCTGGAGTTTTTCATCGTCAGTCAGGGCAGGATGTGGCAGGGCGTGGAGGACATTCTGCGGCGCAAGGCGGCGCAGGGGGTGGACGTGCGGCTGATCTACGATGACTTCGGCAGCCTGCTGGGTCTGCCCAAGGACTTTGTGGTGCGCATGGAGCGGGCGCATATCCGCTGCATCCCCTTTAACCCGGTGGTGCCGCTGCTCTCGCTGGTGATGAACCACCGCGACCACCGCAAGATCGTGGTGATAGACGGCAAGGTAGCCTACACCGGCGGCATCAATCTGGCAGACGAGTATATCAACGCGATCACCCGCTTTGGCTACTGGAAGGACGCCGGCCTGCGCATCGAGGGCGCTGCGGTGTGGAACTTTACCGTGATGTTTCTGGATTTCTGGAACGCCTTCCGCCCCTTTGAGCAGGATTACAGCGCCTTCCGTCCGCAGCTTGCGGTGCTGCCCGCCAGCGATGGGGTAGTGCAGCCCTACGCGGACAGCCCGCTGGACGAGGAGCCGGTGGCAGAAACGGTCTATCTGGATATTCTGGCACAAGCACAGCATTATGTCTATTTTTATACGCCCTATCTCGCCATCGGTGAGGAAATGCTGGACGCGCTGCGCAACGCCGCCAAGCGCGGGGTGGATGTGCGGCTGGTGCTGCCGGGCATCCCAGACAAAAAGCTGGTGTTCCGGCTGAGCCGCTCGTACTATCTGCCCCTGCTGCGGGCAGGGGTGCGCATCTACGAGTACACCCCGGGCTTTCTCCACGCCAAGTGCTGCGTCAGCGATGACCGGGCGGCGGTGGTGGGCAGCATCAATATGGACTACCGCAGTATGTTTCTGCACTTCGAGTGCGGGGTACTGCTGCTGCAAAACAGTCAGGTGCTGGCTTTGCGGGACGATGTGCGCCGCACCCTGCCCCAGTGCCGGGAGGTGCAGTGCGCGGACTGCCGCACCGGTCTGGCCGGTACGGTGCTGGACAGCGTGCTGCGGCTGTTAAGTCCCCTGATGTGAGAAAGAGCGCTGTACCATCACAAAAAAGTATAAGGGCAACGGCCTAGCCCTCTCAGTCAATGCCTATCGGCCTTGACAGCTCTCCCAAAGGGAGAGCCCTTGGCAAAATGGGAAACTTTGCGTGGACTGCCAAAGCCTCTCACCTTGGGAGAGGTGGATGCGAACGTAGTGAGCAGACGGAGAGGGCGAGGATGGTGACGATAGAAAGGAACCTATTTATAAGGGAGAAGCTGCTCATAAAATCCCGCGCGGCGGGGCACACTAGCTCCAAAGCCTGCGTCTGCAATGCAGGCACGGAAAGGGAGCGTATGTGACGATATGAAACAGGCATCGCGATGGTTTTTGTGCTGCACGCTGGCGGCAGCACTGGCATTGACCGGCTGTGGCGGGGGAAGCTCCGGCAGCAGCTCCGGCACTATGAGCGGCAGCACCTCTGCGGGCAGCAGCGCAGCGCAAGGCGCGGCGTGGCGCACCGGGCTGGGGGTCCTGACCGAGGCGACCGGCACAGACCGTGCAGGGAACATCCACACTGTGGCGGCTGCCGTGCTGCTGGATGCAGAGGGCAAGCTGGCCGGTGTGACGCTGGATGAGCTGGAGCTTTCGGTCAGTGCGGACGGCACCGGCAAGGTGACCACCCCCACCGACACCCGCACCAAGCGCCAGAAGGGCAAGGACTACCCGCTGGCAGAGGTATCCGGCCTGAAAAAGGGCTGGGCAGAGCAGGCCGATGCCTTTGGCAGCTGGCTTGAGGGCAAGACCCCGGACGAGGTGAAGAAGCTGAAAACGGATGCAGACGGCAAGCCCACCGATGCAGACCTTCTCTCCGGCTGCACCATCGCGGTGGACCACTACCGGGATGCCATCGTCCGCGCCTGCGAGAATGCACAGGTGCTGGGCGCTGCCCGGGACGATACGGTCAAGCTGGGCGTAGAGGTGGCCGAAATGCCGCAGGAGCTTGCGGGCACAGAGGACAAGGACGCGCAGGTACAGGCTAAGATCACGCTGGCAGTGGTGACCATGGACGAGAATGCCCGGGTGACCAGCGCCATCGGCGATATGACCGAGCCGGAGCTGACGGTCAGCGCGGATGGCACGGTGTCTGCCCCGCGTGAGCCGGTGTACACCAAAAACGAACTGGGCGACCGCTACGGGATGCGCAGCGCAAGCGCGTTAGGCAAAGAGTGGTACGAGCACAGCGCAGGCTGGTGCGGCTACCTGAAGGGCAAAAACGCCGTGGAGATCGGCAAACTCTCCGCAGACGGCACGGATGCCGACCTGAAGGCGCTGTGCACCATCTCGGTCACCGACCTGCAAAAGGCAGCGCTGAAGGCCATGGCGGAGCAGTAGGGACGATTTGGAATGCCCACCGCGTGCGCTTTGGGCATAATCGGCGGAAAAAATATTTTTAATTTCGAGATAGCGGAGCGTCTGCGGACGCTCCGCTATCTCATTTTCACGGAAGGAGTATGCACATTTTCCCACAAAAAGCGGGCTTACGGGCGGGGCAAAGCAGTGCATTGTGCGAAAAAATGGGTTTGCCTCTTGCCAAACGGCGGCAAACGCGCTATTCTATAGCTACAGTTTACCGCTTTAGCATGGTAAAATGGTAAATCAAGAGGGGAGCGGGACGCAGAACGTCCCCTATGGGAGGAAAAAGATATGAAACTCAAGCGTATTGCAAGTGCATTTCTGGCCGGTGCTCTGGCACTGAGCCTTGCAGCCTGCGGCGGCAGTGCATCCACCTCTGCGGCGGCATCTGCTTCCGGCAGTGCAGCCGGTTCGGCTTCTGCCGCAGCGGGCAGCGATCTGGACTACATCAAGGGCAAGGGCAAAATGGTCATCGGCTACACCGTGTACGAGCCCATGAACTACACCGATGCCGACGGCAACTTTACCGGCTTTGATACCGAACTTGCCACCGCTGTGTGCGCAAAGCTGGGCGTAGAGCCGGAGTTCGTGGAGATCAACTGGGACACCAAGGTGGTGGAGCTGGACGCCAAGAGCATCGACTGCATCTGGAACGGCATGACTCTGACCGAGGATATCATGGCCAACACCGCCACCACCAAGGCCTACGCCAAGAACGCACAGGTCGTGGTGGTCAAGGAGGGCACTACCTACACCTCCACCGCCGACCTTGCCGGTAAGACCGTGGTGGCCGAGGCCGGTTCTGCCGGTGAAGCCGCCATTCAGGGCGATGAGAATCTTGCCAAGGCAGACTACGTTTCCAAGAGCGTGCAGACCGACTGCCTGATGGAGGTGGCTGCCGGTACGGCAGATGCCGCTGTGCTGGACCTGACCCTTGCCAACGCCATGATCGGTGAGGGCACCGACTACGCAAGCCTGAAAATCGTGGACGAGCTGAACGCCGAGGAATACGGCGTGGCCTTCCGCAAGGGCAGCGATGCCGCCGCCGCAGTGGACGCCGCCTTTGACGAGCTGAAGGCTGACGGCACCATGCAGGCGCTGGCCGAGAAGTACGAGCTGGCGCTGGCCGACTGAGCCGGGCGTAAAACAAAACGATAGATGGGTGTGTTTTTGTGTCTGTGATCCTTGGGCGCCTTTCCGGCGCGTTCCTGCTCAACTGTGAGCTGTTTGCCCTTACGCTGCTGTTTGCGCTGCCGCTGGGGCTGGTGGTGGCCTTTGGCTCCATGAGCCGGTGCAGGCCGCTGTCCGGCGCGGTAAAGACCTTTGTCTGGGTCATCCGCGGTACGCCGCTGATGCTGCAGATCATCGTCATTTATCTTGGCCCCGGTCTGCTGGGCATGAATAACCCGTGGCCCTCCGGCTCCGGCGGACGCATGGTGGCGGCGGTGGTGGCCTTTGCCATCAACTACGCCTGCTATTTTTCCGAGATCTACCGCGGCGGCATCGAGGCAGTGCCCAAGGGGCAGACCGAGGCCGGGCAGGTGCTGGGCATGACCCGCACGCAGATCTTTTTCAAGGTCACCCTTTTGCAGGTGGTCAAGCGCATCCTGCCGCCCATGGGCAACGAGATCATCACCCTTGTCAAGGACACCTCGCTGGCAAACACCATCGCCAACAAGGAGATCATCATGATGGCCAAGGAGTACAGCGCAAAGGGCCTGATCTGGCCGCTGTTCTCCACGGCGCTGTTCTTCCTTGTGTTCGTAGGCGCGCTCACCCTGCTGTTCGGCTGGGCTGAAAAGAAGCTGGATTATTTCCGCTGCTGAGGAGGTTTTTAAGAATATGGCATTACTGGAAGCCTCCGGCATTGGCAAAAATTTCGGAGATACAAAGGTCTTAAAGGATATTTCCCTTACCCTGGAGCAGGGCGAGGCGCTGGCCATCATCGGCTCGTCCGGTTCCGGCAAGACCACCCTGCTGCGCTGCCTGAACTTTCTGGAGCGGCCGGACACCGGCTGCATCCGGGTGAACGGCGAGACCATGTGGGACGCCGCCGACCCCGCCACCCAGCGGGAGAGCGAGATCCGCAAAAAGCGGCTGCACTTCGGGCTGGTGTTTCAGAGCTTCAACCTTTTCCCGCAGTATACCGCCCTGCAGAACGTAATGCTGGCAGGGGAGCTGCTGGCAAAGGAGCGCCCGGACTACCGCGCCAACAAAAAGGCGGTGCACGCCCAGCTGGAGCAGCAGGCGCGGGAGCTGCTGGCGCAGATGGGGCTTTCGGAGCGGGCAGACCACTACCCGCACCAGCTTTCCGGCGGGCAGCAGCAGCGGGTAGCCATTGCCCGGGCACTGGCGCTGCACCCGGACATCCTCTGCTTTGACGAGCCTACCAGCGCCCTTGACCCGGAATTGACCGGCGAGGTGCTGCGGGTGCTGCGGGAGTTGGCCGACCGCAAGACCACCATGATCATCGTGACACACGAGATGCACTTTGCCCGGGATGTGGCAGACCGCATCCTGTTCATGGATGGCGGCGTGGTGGTGGAGGAAGGCCCTGCAAAGCAGCTGATCGACCACCCGCGCGAACAGCGCACCAAACAGTTTCTGGCACACTACGCGGAGTGAGCAAAATCACCAATTCTTTGGGTAAAAAATTAGAAATGTTGATGCAAACCAAGTCTTGTAAAACCGGCGCTGCTCCGCTATAATACCACTCATGAATCCTTACAACGTCCTGCCGCTTTTCCGGCAGGGCGTTTTTCACGGCAAAAATGCGAACATCCACCCCTTTTTTGTGTTGGCAGGAGGTATATTTCCATGACCAAAGATATGACGCAGGGCAGTCCGCTGAAGCTGCTGCTTGCCTTTGCTGTGCCGCTGATGCTGGGCAGCCTGTTCCAGCAGTTCTACAATCTGGCCGATACCATCATCGTGGGACGGTTCGTGGGCGTGGAAGCGCTGGCGGCGGTAGGCAGCGTGGGCGGCCTGAACTATCTGGTGCTGGGCTTTGTCAACGGCATTGCCTGCGGCTTTTCCATCCCCATCTCATGGACCTTCGGTGCCCACGACCACCACGAGATGCGCCGCTACACCGCCAATACCGTGTGGCTGTCCATCGCCTTTGCCACGGTGCTCACCATCGTCACGGTGGCTATGACCCGGCTGGTACTGGTGTGGACGAACACCCCCGCCGACATCATCGACCTTGCGGATATCTATATCCGCACCATTTTCTGGGGCATCCCGTTCACCCTGCTTTATAATGTGACCAGCGCTCTGATGCGTGCACTGGGCGACAGCAAGCGCCCGCTGTATTTCCTGCTGGTGGCCAGCGTGCTGAACATCGGGCTGGACCTTGCCTGCATCATTGTGTTCAACATGGGCGTGTTCGGCGCGGCCTTTGCCACCGTGTTCAGTCAGGCTGTGGCGGGCATCGGCAGCCTTATTTACATCATGCGCCACTACCCGGAGCTGCGCTGGAATAAGGAAGAAGGGCGCATCAGCGCACCGCACTGCGCAAAGCTTTGCGCCATGGGCCTCCCCATGGGCCTGCAGTGCAGCATTACCGCCATTGGCAGCGTGGTGCTGCAGGGCGCGGTGAACGGTCTGGGCAGTGATATCGTGGCCGCGCAGACCGCCGGCGGCAAGGCAGCGCAGTTCCTCAGCGTGCCGCTGGAGAGCATCGGCACCGCCATGACCACCTACACCAGCCAGAATATGGGCGCAAAAGACCTTGGCCGTGTGAACCGCGGCGTGAACACCGCACTGGGCATCGGCTGCGTGTACAGCGTGGCTTCCTTCCTCATCCTGCGCGTGCTGGACAAGCCCCTGATCGGCCTGTTCCTGGACGCAGGCGAGACCGCAATTATGGCTAATGCGCAGGATTTCATCTTCTGGAACAGCGTGTTCTACATCCCGCTGGCGGTGCTTATCATCTACCGCTATACCATTCAGGGTCTGGGACACTCCGGCCTTGCCATGTTTGCCGGTGTGGCCGAGATGATCGCCCGCGCCATGGTGGGCTTCTGGTTTGTGCCGCTGTGGGGCTACTTTGCCGCCTGCATCGCAAACCCGGTGGCATGGTTCTTTGCCTGCTTCTTCCTGATCCCGGCCTATTTTGTGGTGTTCCGCAGGCTGCAAAAGGAAAAGCAGCAGGAAGCCGCCGCAAAGGCGCAGTAAGGGTTCATAAAAAGTGCTTTTTCTTTTCGCCCTTTCATGCTATAATAACAGGTAAATACGGCTTTGCCGTAACAGGGCAGGGCAGGGGTGACCCCGCACTGCCGGGGCAATGCCCGCAATTGCGGCGGGCGGGAAAATACAAAAAGAGAGGCGAATCGAGATGTTGGATATGATCAAATGCAGCACCGGCGGTGCGTACTATGCGCGCGGAGAGTGGGTGCCCGCAGACGGCAACGCACCCGCAGCACTGGCAGCAAAGGGCTTTGATGCTGCTGCCGCTGCCGCGGCTAAGACCGGTACCATGGCCTACAGCATTATGCAGGCACACAACACCAGCGGCGATGCCGAGAACCTGAAGATCAAGTTTGATGCCATGGCAAGCCATGACATCACCTTTGTGGGCATTATCCAGACCGCCCGTGCTTCCGGGCTGGAAAAATTCCCCATCCCTTATGTGCTCACCAACTGCCACAACAGCCTGTGCGCTGTGGGCGGCACCATCAACGAGGACGACCACCGCTTTGGCCTGTCCGCTGCCAAAAAGTACGGCGGCATCTTTGTGCCCCCGCACATGGCAGTCATCCACCAGTATATGCGCGAGCGCTTTGCCGGCTGCGGCAAAATGATCCTTGGCTCGGACTCCCACACCCGCTACGGCGCACTGGGCACCATGGCCATTGGCGAGGGCGGCGGCGAGCTGGCAAAGCAGCTGCTGGGCCGTACCTATGATGTTGCCCGCCCGGGCGTGGTGGCTATCTACCTGACCGGCAGTCTGCCGGCGGGCTGCGGCCCCCACGATGTAGCCATTGCCCTTGTGGGCAAGCTGTTCAAGAGCGGCTACGTCAAGAACAAGGTCATGGAGTTCGTGGGCCCCGGCATTGCCTCCCTGCGGCAGGATACCCGCAACGCCATTGATGCCATGACCACCGAGACCACCTGCCTGTCCTCCATCTGGGAGACCGACGAAGTCACCCAGCGTTTTCTGGCAGTGCACGGCCGCGCAGCAGACTACAAAAAGCTGGCACCGGCAGACCTTGCCTACTACGATGGCGTAGTGGAGGTGGACCTTTCTGCCATCCGTCCCATGATCGCCCTGCCCATGCACCCCTCCAACGCCTTTACCATCGAGGAGCTGAACGCAAATCTGGAGGACATCCTCCACGCCTGCGAGCAGGATGTGCAGAAGCTGATCGGCCGCAAGGACGTGCAGCTGGATCTGTGCAGCAAGATCGAAAACGGCAAGCTGCGTGTGGATCAGGGCGTCATTGCAGGCTGCGCAGGCGGCCTGTACGACAGCATCTACGAGGCTGCTTCCATCCTCAAGGGTCACACCGGCGGCTGCGGCGACTACGCCCTGAGCGTTTACCCCGGCAGCCAGCCCATCATGATGGAGCTGGTGCGCACCGGCGTTATCGGCGAGCTGATGGCCAGCGGCGCCACCATCCGCACCGCCTTCTGCGGCCCCTGCTTCGGCGCAGGCGATGTGCCCGCCAACGGTGCACTGTCCATCCGTCACACCACCCGCAACTTCCCCAGCCGCGAGGGCTCCAAGCCCGGCAGCGGCCAGCTGTCCGGTGTGGCACTGATGGATGCCCGCAGCATTGCAGCCACCACCGCCAACGGCGGCATCCTGACCCCTGCCACCGACATTGATTACGATCCCACCGTGCCGGAGTACCAGTACGATGCCTCCAGCTACGATACCCGCGTGTATCAGGGCTTTGGCAAGGGCGATTACGACGCCCTGCTCAAGTTTGGCCCCAACATCAAGGACTGGCCGGAGATCGCACCGCTGGGCGACAACCTGCTGCTGAAGGTGGCTTCTTATATCACCGACCCCGTCACCACCACCGACGAGCTGATCCCCTCCGGTGAAACCTCCTCTTACCGCTCTAACCCCTTGGGTCTGGCAGAATTCACCCTCAGCCGCAAGGACCCGGAGTATGTGGGCCGCGCCAAGGCTGTGCAGGCCGAGGAGAACGCCCGCCGCGCCGGTGCAGAAGATGCCGCCCTGCTGGCTAAGGTGAACGCCGTGCCCGGCTGCGAGAAGCTGGGCTGGAACGATATCCAGATCGCTTCCACCATCTTTGCGGTCAAGCCCGGCGACGGCTCTGCCCGCGAGCAGGCCGCCAGCTGCCAGCGTGTGCTGGGCGCCGGTGCCAATATCGTTACCGAGTACGCCACCAAGCGTTACCGCTCCAACCTGATCAACTGGGGTATGCTGCCCCTGCAGCTGGCAGGTGCCACCCCCTTTGGTCTGGGGGACTATGTGCTCATCCCCAATGTGCGGGAAGCACTCAAGGGCGACCTGCAGAACATCAAGGCCTACGTTCTGGGCGATACCGTCAAGGAGTTTGAGCTGTACATGGCTCCGCTCACCACCGACGAGCGCCAGATTTTGGCTGACGGCTGCCTGATCAATTTCTATAAGCACTAAGGAAGTAACCCGCTATGTCCTGTGACCTGCATATCCATTCCACCTGCTCAGACGGTGCCGTGCCCATCGAGCGGCTGGCGTCCATCGCCGCCCGCACCGGGCTGCACGCCATCGCCCTTTCGGACCACGACACCCTGCTCAGCGCCCAGTACGCCTATGCCCACACCGGGCAGGACGGGGTAGAGCTGATCCCCGCCGTGGAGCTGACCGGCTACGACTTTGAGCGCCAGCACCGGGTGCATCTGCTGTGCTACTACCCGGACGTTGACTGCCCGGCGCTGCGGGAGCACTGCGCCATCATGAAGGAGCGCCGCAACGCCTGCGCTTTGCAGAGCGCAAAGGAGCTGGAGCAGCTGTACCCGCAGTTTACCACTGACCTTGCGTGGGAGACCACCAAGGCCAGCGGGGTGCTGTTCAAAAGCGGGCTGATGCAGGCGCTGGAGCTGCTGGGCCTGACCGATGGCAGCATCTACGGCGAGACCTACCACAAGCTGTTCGGGTGGAACCCCCGGGGCATCGTGCTGCACTCGCCGGAGTATCTGCCGGTGCGGCAGGTGCTGGCTACCGCTAAAGCCAGCGGCGGCGCAGTGGTGTTTGCCCACCCCACGGTCTATAAAAGTATGCCCCTGCTGCGCGAGCTGGCGGCAGAGGGCGCAGTGGACGGCATAGAGGTGTACCACCCCAGCAACAGCCCGGAGGACAGCGCCGAGTGCCTTGCCCTGTGCAAGCAGTACGGCCTTGTGGCTACTGCGGGCACGGACTTCCATGGCCGCAACCACAAGCATCCCCACCCCATCGGCACCTGTACCGCACCGGACGAGGCCGCAGCGCAGCTGCGCGCCATCGCCGAAAAACGTAAAAGAGAGAGGACGTAAAGACTATGAGCAAGGAATTTTCCTTCCCGAATAAGGGTACCTGCTCCAAGCAGACCAACTTTGTGCTGAACGATGACCACACCATTGCATCCATCGCGGTCGTCGGCGGCTGCAACGGCAACCTGAAGGGCATCTGCCAGCTGCTTACCGGCATGAAGGCAGAGGACGCCATTGTCCGTCTGGACGGCACGCTGTGCGGCTTCCGCGGCACCAGCTGCCCGGATCAGATCGCCAAGAACCTGAAAAAGGCACTGGAAGAGATGAACTAAAACCGATAGAGAGCCGCTGCACAGAGCCTTGTGCGGCGGCTCTCTTTTTGTCACAATTTGTACGCAATTCCAGCAAATAGGGGAGGATGTAAAAAATCTATACACCGGGCGGGGTTTGTTTGTTGTTCCGGTTCGCTTTGCGGGGTATACTGTTGCCATAGAGAACAGCACACGAGATGCTGAAGAATATTGAAACAGGGAGGCTTTTTTATGTACTATTCCAGTGGCAACTACGAAGCTTTTGCAACCCCCAAAAAGCCGGAGGGTGTGGATCATAAATCCGCCTATATCATCGGCTCCGGTCTGGCAGCCCTGACCGCTGCCTGCTATCTGGTGCGTGACGGCCAGATGAAGGGCGAGCACGTCCATGTGTTTGAAAAGAACGCACTGGCCGGCGGCGCCTGCGATGGCTACAAGTACGATATCGGCTATGTGATGCGCGGCGGCCGCGAGATGGACAACCACTTCGAGGTCATGTGGGATATGCTGCACTCCATCCCGTCTCTGGAGACCGAGGGTGCCAGCGTGCTGGACGAGTATTACTGGCTGAACAAGGAGGACCCCAACTTCTCCCTGTGCCGTGCCACCGTCAACCGCGGCGAGGATGCCCACACCGACGGCAAGTTCGGCCTGTCCGATAAGGGCGCCATGGAGATCATGAAGCTGTTCTTCACCCCGGACGAGCAGCTGCAGGATAAAAAGATCACCGATTTCTTCGATGACGAGGTGCTCAACACCAACTTCTGGATGTACTGGCGCACCATGTTCGCCTTCGAGAACTGGCACAGCGCTTTGGAGATGAAGCTGTACCTCAAGCGCTATATCCACCACATCGGCGGTCTGCCGGACTTTACCGCCCTGCGCTTTACCCGCTATAACCAGTACGAGTCCATCATCCTGCCCATGGTGCGCTATCTGGAAGGCTTTGGCGTGCAGTTCCACTACAACACCAAGGTCACGGACGTGAAGTTCGATATCCAGAAGGGCCGCAAGCTGGCAAGCTCCGTCACCGTGGAGCACGAGGGCGAGACCTCCAACATCGACCTGACCGAGAACGACCTGCTGTTCATCACCAACGGCGGCTGCGTGGAAAGCTGCACCGTGGGTGCACAGGATAAGGCTACCGGCTTCGATCCCACCATCCAGCCCGGCAACGGCTGGGATCTGTGGAAGAAGATCGCCGCACAGGATCCCTCCTTCGGTCACCCGGAAAAGTTCTGCTCCGAGCCGGAGCTGAGCAACTGGGAGAGCGCCACCATCACCACGCTGGACGACAAGATCCCCCAGTATATCCGCAAGATCTGCAAGCGCGACCCCTTCAGCGGCCACACAGTCACCGGCGGCATCGTCACCGTCAAGGACTCCAGCTGGCTGCTCAGCTGGACGCTGAACCGTCAGCAGCAGTTCAAGGATCAGCCCAAGAACCAGCTGTGCGTCTGGGTGTACGGCCTGTTCAGCGATAAGCCCGGCGATTACGTCAAGAAGCCCATGCGTGAGTGCACTGGCCGCGAGATCTGCATGGAGTGGCTGTACCACATCGGTGTGCCCGAGGATCAGATCGCTGAGCTGGCAGAGCACAGCGCCAACACCGTGCCTGTGATGATGCCCTATATCGACGCATTCTTCATGCCGCGCGCCATGGGCGACCGCCCCGATGTTGTGCCCGAGGGTGCTGTGAACTTTGCCTTCCTCGGCCAGTTTGCCGAGACCGCCCGCGACACCATCTTCACCACCGAGTACTCCATGCGCACCGGTATGGAGGCCGTGTACACCCTGCTGAACATCGACCGCGGCGTGCCCGAGGTCTGGGGCAGCACCTACGATGTGCGCGCCCTGATCGATGCCACCGTAAAGCTGCGCGACGGCAAAAAGATCACCGATATGGATCTGCCGCTGATCCCGCGTCTGGCGATGAAGGAGGCCTTGAAGAAGATCGAGGGCACCGACCTTGAGAAGTTCCTCAAGGAGTATAACGCCATCTGATATTTCCCTCTCCTCCGATAGACCCGGCAACGGGTCAATACTCCCCCTAAAAAGACCTCTCCGCTGCTCTGCGACAGGGCACGGGGAGGCCTTTTTTGTATAGGATTTGTGTAAAAATGGTACAATGTGTGCCAAAATAAAGCGGAACGTGAAAATTATTTGTACCAAAAGAATGATTTTAGCTTGTTTGCGGCGGCGTTCTGTGCTATGCTAGAGCTATTGAAAGGGCAGGAGGGAAGAGCCTGCCTCAAATGCGATACGCCAAAAATAAAAGGAGGTCGTTTTCCTGTGAAACAACTTATTTCCCGTCGCAGCTTTTTAAAGGCTGCTGGTGTGACCGCTGCCGCTGCATCCATGGCCATCGGTGCGCCTGCCGCATCGGCCTGCTGGTATGGTGACAAGTCTGATGTCACCATCCTGTACACCAACGATGTCCATACCTACATTGATAAGCAGAGCCCCAAGCTGACCTACGCCGCCATTGCCGACCTGAAGCAGAGTTACCAGAACGCCGGCAAGGACGTGCTGCTGGTGGACGCAGGCGACCATGTGCAGGGCACTGCCTACGGCTCCATGGACGAGGGCGCCTCCATCATCAAGCTGATGAACGCTGCCGGTTACGATGCCGCTACCCCCGGCAACCACGAGTTTGACTACGGCATGGACCGCGCCAAGGCCATCATGAAGGAAGCAGACTTCCCGTACCTGTCCTGCAACTGGGTAGACCTGCGCACCGGCCTGCGGGTGCTGCCCTCCGTCAAGGTGTTCGTGCGCGGCGGCAGACGCATCGCCTTTGTGGGCGTTACCACCCCCGAGACCTTTACCAAGTCCACCCCCGCCTACTTTATGGACAAGGCACAGCGCAAGTACATCTACGATATTCAGGGCGGCGAGGACGGCAAAAAGCTCTACGATGCCGTGCAGAGGGCCATTGATAAGGCAAAGCTTCTGGCAGACGTGGTCATCGGTCTGGGCCATCTGGGCGTAGACCCCTCTTCCTCTCCGTGGACCAGTGAGGAGGTCATTGCCCACACCAGCGGCTTTGACGCCTTTATCGACGGCCACTCCCATACCGTAATGGAGAACAAGCAGGTGCAGGATGCTTCCGGCAAGGCTGTCACCCTGACCCAGACCGGCTCTTACTTTGCCAACGTAGGCGAGATGACCATCGCTGCGGACGGCACTATCACCACCAAGCTCATCCCCACCCACGAGGGCATGGATGCCAATATTGCCGCCATGCAGACCGGCTGGGTGAACACCGTGGACGATATGCTGGGCGAGAAGATCGCTGTGGGCGATAGCGATTTCTACGTCACCGACCCCGCCACCGGCAAGCGCCGCATCCGCTCTGCCGAGACCAACCTCGGTGACTTTGTGGCTGACGGCATCTACACCTACTTCAACGAGGTGGAAAAGCTGCACTGTGATGTGGCCATCATGAACGGCGGCGGCATCCGCGCCGATGTGCCCGCTGGCGACTGGACCTTCAAGACCTGCAAGCAGGTCAGCCCCTTTGGCAACGTGGCCTGCCTGATGTCGGTCACCGGCAAGCAGCTCCAGGACGCACTGGAGTTTGCAGCCCGCTTTGCAGGCGAGGGCGGCAAGGAGAACGGCGGCTTCCTGCAGGTGGCCGGTGCTACCTACGAGATCCACACCGATATCCCCAACACCGTGCAGACTGACGAGAAGAACGTCTGGATCGGCAGCGCCACCGGCACCCCGCGTGTGCAGAACGTGAAGATCTACGATAAGGCTTCCGGCAGCTATCTGCCGCTGGACCCGGGCGCCACCTACGCACTGGCCGGCATGAACTACACCCTGCGCAATCTGGGCGACGGCTTTGCCATGTTTGACGGCGCAGAGCTGATCAAGGACTATGTGTCCGAGGACTATCTGGTAATGGCTACCTACGCCATGATCTTTGACGGCACGGATGCTGCGGGTCTGCCGCACCTGTCCAGCGCCAACAGCCCGCTGGCTGCGTACCCCGGCTACCTGCTCAACTACGAGCAGCCCTACGGCGCAGGCCGCATCACCATCCTGTAAAGAAAATCTTATTAAGGTAAAATCACCGGTATAGTACAAAATCGGGTAGTCTGCGGGCTGCCCGGTTTTTTGCAGTGCGAACGATTGAAAATGCGCTCCGCTGCGCTCTGCGCATAAGCTAAGGAAATATTATTTTTATTTTCGGGATAGCAGAGCGCCTGCGGGCGCTCCGCTATCCCATTTTCACGGGGAGAACTGCAATGGCTAAATGGTGGTCTGAATTGCAAATGCCGCTTCCGGTCACGACCCCTCCTGTGAAAATAGCGTTTGTCGCACTCCGCAGAGTGCGACAAACGCGAAATATTTAAATGATTTTCCGCTGAAAATGCCCAGAGCAAAGCGGAGGGCATTCTGAATCGTTGCGCCACACGGATAATGCAAACAAAAAAGCCACCTGAGCTTCCTCAGATGGCTTTATTCTGGTTGGGGATGAGAGAATCGAACTCCCACAAGTAGAGTCAGAGTCTACCGCACTACCACTATGCAAATCCCCAATATTCTGTTGTGTTTTGCGGGGTGAGCCACTCAACGTGTGCTATTATACGGGAAAAGCCCGGAGTTGTCAAGCACATTTTTGAAAAAAGTTGTACTTTTTTGGAAAATGCCGCAGCAGCGCCGGAACGTTTGCGCCGGAGCGCTGCCGCGCTTCGGCACATTCTGCGCACCGCACCGCCTATACTGGAAGGTACAAAGCCTTGCAAAGTACCAGAAGGAGGATGCCTATGCCGGAACGAACCACACAAAACGCCCAGACCCTGCTTTCGCCCCGCGTCCCGCGGGACACCGAGCACGAGCGCTATCACCCGGAGCTGGAGGAGGAGCTGAAGGAATGCCTGTTCTGCCTGAAGCGCAACGAGATGATGTTTGACATGGAGGTGGACACCGACCTCATCGAGCAGCGCATTTACGAGCGGCAGGCGCTGCTGTGCCGTTACCGGTACTTACTGGCGCGCGCCCGGGAGCTGGGGCTGCATACGGTGCTTACCCGCTACCAGCCCATGGGCGGGTGAAAACGCTTAGCGAAAAAATCTTGACAAAAGCCGCGCTGCGTGATATCCTATTACAAGATAAAAGCGTACCGGAACTATGTCCGGCGCGATAAATTTTTGAGAGTTAGAGAGGTTTCTATCATGGAGCGTATCAAGACTATTGCTACTCGTGACCTGACCAAGAGCGTTAAGACCGGTGGCTGCGGCGAGTGCCAGACTTCCTGCCAGTCCGCCTGCAAGACCTCCTGCGGCGTGGCTAACCAGCAGTGCGAGAACAGCAACAAGTAATTTTTGCAAACCTTATGCCGCCTTTGCCGGGCGGCATTTTTTTGTGTAATCTGGAATGGAGTGTAAAATGGTACATCAGTATCAATTGAACGGTTATAACATCGTGCTGGACACCTGCAGCGGCTCGGTGCACGTTGTGGACGAGGTGGCCTACGATGTCATCGCCATGTACCCGGAGCATACCGCAGACGAGATCGTTGCCGCCATGCTGGCAAAGTACGGCAGCCGCCCGGACGTGACCGAGGAGGACCTGCGCCAGTGCATCGACGATGTGACCAGCTTAAAGGAAAACGGCAAGCTGTGGAGTCCGGATGTCTATAAGGACATGGCTTTCGACTTCAAGAACCGCAACACTGTGGTAAAGGCCCTGTGCTTGCACGTTGCCCATAGCTGCAACCTGAGCTGCTCTTACTGCTTTGCCTCGCAGGGGCGCTACCACGGCGACCGCGCCCTGATGAGCTTTGAAGTGGGCAAGCGCGCCATGGACTTCCTCATCGAGAACAGCGGCACCCGCCGTAATCTGGAGGTGGACTTCTTTGGCGGCGAGCCGCTGATGAACTTTGATATGGTCAAAAAGCTGGTGGCCTACTGCCGCGAGCAGGAAAAGATCCATAACAAGAACTTCCGCTTTACCATGACCACCAACGGCGTGCTGATCGATGATGACGTCATCGATTTCTGCAACAAGGAGTGCCACAACGTGGTGCTGAGTCTGGACGGCCGCAAGGAGGTCAACGACCGCTTCCGCGTGGACTGCGCAGGCAACGGCAGCTACGACCGCATCGTGCCCAAGTTCCAGGAATTCGTGAAAAAGCGCGGCGACAAGAACTACTATATGCGCGGCACCTATACCCACTTTAACACCGACTTCACCAACGATATCTTCCACATGGCAGACCTCGGCTTTACCGAGCTGAGCATGGAGCCGGTGGTCTGCGACCCCAGCGACCCCAGCGCCCTGACCGAGGCCGACCTGCCCATCCTGAAGGAGCAGTACGAGATCCTTGCCAAGGAGATGATCAAGCGCGACCGCGAGGGCAGAGGCTTTACCTTCTACCACTACATGATCGACCTGACCGGCGGCCCCTGCATCTATAAGCGCATCTCCGGCTGCGGCTCCGGCACCGAGTACATGGCGGTTACCCCCTGGGGCGACCTGTACCCCTGCCACCAGTTCGTGGGCGACCCCAAGTACCTGCTGGGCGATATCTGGAAGGGCGTTACCAACACCGCCGTGCGGGATGAGTTCAAGCACTGCAACGCCTACGCCCGCAAGGAGTGTCAGGACTGCTGGGCAAAGCTGTATTGCTCCGGCGGCTGCGCTGCAAACTCCTACCATGCCACCGGCAGCATTACCGGCGTGTACGAGTACGGCTGCGAGCTGTTCAAAAAGCGCATGGAGTGTGCCATCATGATCAAGGTGGCCGAGAATCAGGAACTGGCTGCCAAGGGCATCGAGGTGCCCATTGAGCTGGGCTCTACCTGCAACGCCTGCGCCGACGGCGAAGCCTGCGAATGAGCATGACCACCCCCATCGTGGATTTTGTGCGCAGCTATGCACAGTCCGGCACCGCCCGGCTGCATATGCCCGGCCACAAGGGACAGAGCCTGCTGGGCTTTGAGCCGCTGGATATCACCGAGATTCGCGGCGCAGACGAGCTTTACGCGCCGGAGGGCATCATTGCCGAAAGTGAAGCCAACGCCACCCGGCTGTTTGGTACGGCGCACAGCTATTACAGCACCGAGGGCTCGTCCCAGTGCATCCGCGCCATGCTGCTTCTGGCCTTGCAGGGCGCACCGCAAAACGGCAAGCGCCCGGTGCTGCTGGCTGCCCGCAACGCCCACAAGGCGCTGCTGTATGCGGCAGCGCTGCTGGATTTTGATATCCGCTGGCTCTGGCCGTCTGCGCAGGCAGAGGGCGCACTGTGCAGCTGTCCGGTCACAGCCGAGGCGCTGACTGGGGCTTTGCACGCGCTGGCGCAGCAGGGGATAAGCCCCTTTGGCGTATACGTCACCAGCCCGGATTATCTGGGCGGTGTGCAGGACATCCCGGCGCTGGCGGCGGTCTGCCGGGCGCAGGGCGTGCCCCTGCTGGTGGATAACGCCCACGGAGCCTATCTGCGCTTTCTGCCGCAGAACTGCCACCCCATCGCGCAGGGCGCGGCCATGTGCTGCGACTCTGCCCACAAGACCCTGCCGGTGGTCACCGGCGGCGCGTATCTGCATCTGGCGCACGATGCCCCCGTGCAGGACGAAGCGGCCGTGCGGGGTGCGCTGGCGCTGTTCGGCTCTACCAGCCCCTCTTACCTCATTCTGCAGTCGCTGGATGCCTGCAACGCAATGCTGGCAGGGGACTACCCCCGGCGGCTGGCGCAGTGCTGCGCGGCACTGGAGGGTCTGCGCCGCAGCCTGAACAAGGCCGCAGCGGCGCGGCAGTGTCCGGTGCCGCTGGCAGTCGCCGGGGCGCGGCAGGAGCCGATGAAGCTCACGCTGGACGCTGCCGCCCTTGGCTGCACTGGCACGGCACTGGCAGAAGCCCTGCGCCGCGCACAGCTGGAGTGCGAGTACGCCGACCCCCGCTATGTGGTGCTGATGTTCACCCCGGAAAACCCGCCGCAGGACTTTGAACGCCTGCAAACGGCGCTGGAGCAGCTTCTGGCTGCTGTGCCCGCCGGGCTGTCCCGCCCCGAGAGCCGGGCAGGGGATTTTGCCGCTTTGCAGCAGCAGGCGGTGCAGCGGTGTACCATCCGGCAGGCGGTGCTGGGCGCACAGGTGCGTGTCCCGGTGCACAAGGCGCTGGGACGGGTGTGCGCTATGCCCACGGTGTCCTGCCCGCCCGCCATCCCCGTGGCGGTCAGCGGTGAGGAGATCACCCCGGCGGCCATCGCCCTGATGCAGCGCTACGGCATCGAGGAGCTCTCGGTGCTGCGCTGAAGGCATTATAAAAACTCAAGCCCGAAGGGTCTGCGGATCCTCCGGGCTTTTTTATAGGGGTGGCCGCTGCCAAAGGCTGCACCTTTGCAGAAAATGGCGCGGCAAAGACTATTTTCCTCTATGCCCCTCCGTGAAAAGGCAATTGTAAAAAGATCTTCCGCTAAAGATGCCCAGAGCAAAGCGGAGGGCATTTAAGATCATCCCGGCATAATAAGCGCTCCCTTTTCATACGATACAACGAGCACACCCACCCCTACGGGCGCGGTGCGCAGCGCAACAGGAAGGGGAGAAGGACCTTGGAGAAACAGGAACAGAACAGCATCTGTCGCGAGATCGGCGCACGCACCGGCGGGGATATCTACATCGGTGTGGTTGGGCCGGTGCGCAGCGGCAAATCCACCTTTATCAAGCGGTTCATGGAGCAGCTGGTGCTGCCCGCCATGTCCGGCTCTGCCGCCGCCCGGGAGCGTGCCCGGGACGAGCTGCCGCAGTCGGCGGCGGGGCGCACCATCATGACCACCGAGCCCAAGTTCATCCCGGAGACCGCCGTGCCCTTGCAGCTGGAGGGCGGCGGGGCGTGCCGGGTGCGGCTGATCGACTGCGTGGGCTACATGGTGGAGGGTGCCATGGGGCACGAGGAGGACGCAAAGCCCCGCATGGTCAAAAGCCCGTGGTTCGAGCAGGAGGTGCCCTTTGACCTTGCTGCAGAGACCGGTACCCGCAAGGTGATCTGCGAGCACTCCACCATCGGGGTGGTGGTCACCACGGACGGCTCGGTCAGCGATATCCCCCGGGCGGGCTACGCAGAGGCGGAAAGGCGGGTCATCACGGAGCTGGAAGCGCTGGGCAAGCCCTATATCATCCTGCTCAACAGCACCCACCCGGACGCGCCGGAGACCCGGCAGCTGGCCGAGGGTATGGCGCGGGACTACCGCCGCACCGTGCTGCCGGTAAGCTGCGTGGACCTGGACGCCGCCATGCTGGGGGAGATCCTGCGGCGGGTGCTGTACGAGTTCCCGGTGCAGGAGCTGGATTTTGCTCTGCCCCGCTGGGTGACCATGCTGGAGCCCGGACACTGGCTGCAAACGCAGGTGTATGCAGCCGCCATGCAGCTGGCCGAGCGGGTGTCCCGCATGAAGGATCTGCCCGCCGGAACAGACGCTCCTGCGCTGGAATGCGAGGCGGTGCAGCGCTCGGCAGTGGCAGGGGCAGACCTTGCCGCCGGCAGTGTGCGGGTGAGTGTGGAGCTGAAGCCGGAAATTTTCTATCAGGTGCTCAGCGAGCAGACCGGGCTGGACATCGGGGACGAGGCCGGGCTGATGCCCTGCATCATGGAGCTTGCCCGGGCAAAGCGCGCCTACGAGAAGGTGCGCAGCGCTTTGGAGCAGGTGGAAGCCACCGGCTATGGCATCGTGATGCCCTCCATCGACGAGCTGCAGCTGGAGCAGCCGGAGATCGTGCATCAGGACGGGCGCTGCGGTGTCCGGCTGCAAGCCTGCGCACCCTCCATCCAGATGATGAAGGCCACCATCCACACCGAGCTCAGCCCCATCGTGGGCACCGAGAAGCAGAGCGAGGACTTGGTGCAGAGCCTGCTGGCCGACTTTGCGGACGACCCGGTGCAGCTGTGGGAGTCCAACATTTTCGGCAAAAGCCTGCACGAGCTGGTGAACGACGGCTTGCAGAACAAGCTGCTCCACATCCCGCAGGAAGCCCGCACCCGCCTGCAGGAAACGCTGGAGCGGGTCATCAACGAGGGCTGCACCGGACTGATCTGTATCCTGATCTAGGGTGTATCTGAAAAAATCCCCGCCCGCCGTAAGTTCTGCTTACAGCGGGCGGGAATCGCTTTGCGTTATTTTTCTTCCTCGGTCAGCTTGTTGATGAGCAGCTGATAGATCTCGTTGCCCTTCAGGATGAACTGTTTTTTCACCAGCTCGGCGCTCAGCCGGTCGGGCGCACCCAGCTCCAGACAGAACAGCTCGCTGTCCAGCCCCTTTACGGTGCAGCGCACGGTACAGTGACCGTCGGCCTTTTCGGTGATGCGGGCGCTGTACTTGGCCTCCTTGCGGGCCCATGTCTGGCAGCGCAGCACAGCAGCCACCGCCCGCTCCCGCACGGTGCGGGGCAGGTCGTAGGCCAGCTCCTGCGCCACCTTGCGGCCCTTATCGGTAATGGCGTAGCTGTCGCCGGTCAGGGTGACCAGTTCCTGTTTTGTGATATCGTCCAGACAGGAGCCGATCTCAAAATAGTTGACAAGGGCTTCCTCCATCAGGGCGTTCTCGATCTCCTGCCGGGTAATGGGACCGGCGTTTTTCACCAGATAGCACAGCAGCAGCCGGATCTCGGTGCTGCTGGTCAGGCCGCCGGGACGGACACCGGCGGTAAAAGCATCATTGGCGCTCATCGTTCCTTACATCCCCCTTGCGCTTTCACATGGTATCGAAGGTCTGCGCCGCTGCCAAAAGGGCGGGCAGCGGGCAGACAAAAACTCTTTCTATTAGTATAAAGGCTTTCAGCCCGGATTGCAAGCCGCAACGGCAAAATCTGTCTCAATGCGCTTGGGGCATTCCGGCGTGGAGTACACCCACCGGTCCAGATGCCCCTCGGTGACAAAGTACCGCAGCTCAAACCGGTGTGGCTGGCTCAGGGCGTGGTTCACGATGACCAGCTTGATCTTCATCTTCTCCGGCAGAATGTTTTTGATGTAGACGCTTACCGCCTGTCCGGGCGCAAGGCCGGTGCAGCTTTCCGCAAGACCCGCAAGGTTTGGCGCAATTTCCACAAAGGTGCCGTATTCCTCCACGCTGCGCACGATGCCCACCACCGTTTCGCCCACGGTGAACCGGGCAGCGTTCTCTGCCCATGTGCCCAGCAGCTCCCGGATGGTCAACACAAAGCGCCCCTGTGAGTCCCGGTTCTTGATGGCGCACAAAATTTGCTGCCCCACGCTGACCCGGTCGGCAGGGGAGGAGATGCGGCTTACCGACATACAGTCGATGGGCAGCAGGGCACTGATGCCGCAGCCCACGTCACAGAACGCACCGAACGGCTCGATGTGGGTCACCGTGCAGGGCAGGATATCCCCGGGCGAAAGGGTGTCCAGATACTCTGCCTTGCACAGACGCTGCGCCTCGGCGCGGGAAAGCCGGTAGCAGGGCGTACCGTCCTCGTCCGTATCCAGTCCTTCAATGACAAAGCAGGTGGGACGTCCCACCCGGGTCAGCACCGCAATATCCCGCACGGTGCCCGCCTCGGCACCGTCTGCGCACTGGGCAAAGGGCATCACCGCCTTTACGCCGCCCAGCTCAAACCGCAGCTGCCGCCGGGTGTCAAAGGCAAGGGCGGTGGCCTGCAAAATTTCGCCGCTGGCCATGGCAGCCCGCAGCTCGGCAGGAGAAAGGCGGGCGGCAGAGCGGTAACTGTTTTCGGTACGATAAGCTTGCATCATGTTTCATTCCTCTTTCTATATGGTTTTCGGGTCTCTGTGCGATGCTACAACGATATGCAGCAGTGTGCGCAGATATTTGCATTTTGTGCGGCTTTGCATTATACTATATCTGTATGCGCAGCACCCGCTATGCGGGCGGCGGCACACACAGGGTCTGCCGGGCGGTCGCGCGGCAGGCAAGAAGGGAGAGGTCGGATAAATATGGACATCGCTGTGGGAGATACCATCCTCACCCGCAAAAAGCACCCCTGCGGAGCATCCAGCTTCGAGGTGCTGCGGGTGGGCATGGATTTTAAGATCCGCTGTACCGGCTGCGGACGCGAGGTCATGCTGCCCCGCGCCAAAATTGAAAAGAACATCAAAAAGGTGGTAAAGCCCGGCAGCGCGCAGTAGCGCGGCCAACGCACCCGAACCGGAACGAATTTGTAAGGAGAACTGCAAGGATGCAAGATATTTCTTCCCGGATGGATGCGGTCTGCCGCCGCTTTGAGGAGCTTTCCATGCGGCTGAACCAGCCCGATACCGCCGCCGACCCGGCACTGCTCCGCAAGTTGATGCGGGAGTACCACGACACCGAGCCGGTGGTGGAGGCTTACCGGGACTGGCAGACCGCGCTGGATCATCTGGCGCAGGCCAAAGCCCTGCTGGAGGAGCCCGGTTCACTGGACCCGGACTTCAAGCAGATGATACAGCAGGAAATCAGCGAAAAAAGTCAAGATGTGGCAAAGCTGGAAAATAATCTCAAAATTTTGCTGCTACCCAAGGACGTGAACGACGGCAAAAACGTCATCATGGAGATCCGCGGCGGTGCCGGCGGCGAGGAAGCCGCTCTGTTTGCCCACAGTCTGCTGCGGATGTACACCATGTACGCCCAGAACCGCGGCTGGACGCTGGAGGTGCTCAACCTGAACGAGACGGAGCTTGGCGGCGTAAAGGAAGCCATCGTCTCGGTGGACGGCGCAGGCGCGTATAACCGCCTCAAGTACGAGAGCGGGGTGCACCGGGTGCAGCGGGTGCCGGAGACCGAGACCCAAGGCCGCATCCACACCTCCACAGCCACCGTGGCGGTAATGCCGCAGGCAGAGGAGGTGGACCTTGCGCTGGACATGAAGAACCTGCGCATCGATACCTTCCGCTCCTCCGGTGCGGGCGGTCAGCACATCAACAAGACCTCCAGCGCCATCCGCGTGACCCATATCCCCACGGGTACGGTGGTGGAGTGCCAGAACGAGCGCAGCCAGTTCCAGAACAAGGATAAGGCGCTGGAGATCCTGCGCAGCCGCCTGCTGGCGCAAAAGCAGAAGGAGCAGCAGGATGCCATCAACGCCCAGCGTCAGGGGCAGGTGGGCACCGGCGACCGCAGCGAGAAGATACGCACCTATAACTTCCCGCAGGACCGCTGCACCGACCACCGCATTGGCCTGACCGTCCACAATCTGGAAAAGATCATGGACGGCAATCTGGACGAGGTGATCGACGCCCTTGCCACCCGGGAACAGACTGAAAAGCTGCAAAAGCTGGGTGGGTGACCCCGGCTTTGCGGGTGCAAAACCATCCAAATAGCTGTCAAGCAAACATACTTTACAGATAGAAAGAACGATGATTCGTATGGAAATAAAAACCAGAGTTTTGCCTGCCGATGAAGCAGGCGTAGCCGAGGCCGCACAGCTGCTGCGGCAGGGGCAGCTTGTAGCCCTGCCCACCGAGACGGTCTACGGCATTGCCGCCGATGCCCGCAACGGCGCGGCGGTGCGCAATATCTTTGTAGCCAAGGGACGCCCGCAGGATAACCCCCTCATCGTCCACGTCACCGGGCCGGAGATGCTGCCGGGTCTTGTCAGCGAGGTGCCGGAGCGTGCCCAACTGCTGATGGCAGCCTTCTGCCCCGGGCCGCTGACCATCATCATGCCGCGCGGGCCGGAGGTGGCAGATGAGTGCTGCGCCGGGCTGGATACTGTGGGCATCCGGATGCCCAGCCACCCGGTGGCACGGGCGGTCATCCAGCAGAGCGGCTGTGCCTTTGCCGCCCCCAGCGCCAACCTTTCCGGCAAGCCCAGCCCCACCAACGCGCAGGACGTGTTCACCGATATGGACGGCCGCCTGCCGCTGATCTTGGACGGCGGCGAGTGCGATGTGGGCGTGGAGAGCACCGTGGTGTCGGTGGTGGGGGAGAAGCCCACCCTGTTCCGCCCCGGTCACATCACGCTGGAGGACTTGGAGCGCGCCCTCGGTGAAGAGGTGGAGGTGTCCAAGGCCATTCTGGAAAAGCTGCCGGAGGGTGCCGTGGTGCGCAGCCCGGGCATGAAGTACAAGCACTACGCCCCCAAGGCGGATGTGACGTTGCTCAACGGCACCTTTGAGCAGTTCAAGGCCTATGTGGACGCCCATAAAAACGAGAACCCCAGCTGCCTGTGCTTTACCGGCGAAAGCGCAAAGCTGGATGTGCCCTGCGTGGAATACGGCCGCGAGGGGGACGGTGCCGATCAGGCAAAGCACATCTTCCGCTCCCTGCGGGCGCTGGATGAGCAGGGCGACGGCGTGGTCTACGCCCGCTGCCCGCAGAAGGACGGCCTGTCCATGGCGGTGTACAACCGCCTCATCCGCGCTGCTGCCTTCCGGGTGATCGACCTATGATCACCTTGGGCATCACGGGGCGCAGCGGCTGCGGCAAGTCCACGGTCACGGCGGTATTTGCCGCCCACGGCGTGCCGCTGGCCGATGCCGACCAGCTCAGCCGGGAGATCTTGCTGCCCGGCTCGCCGCTGCTGCCGCAGCTTGCGGCGCGGTTCGGCGGGGATATCCTTCGCCCGGACGGCACGCTGGACCGCCGCCTGCTGGCTGACCGCGCCTTTGCCACCCCGGAGGGCAAGGCCGCGCTGGACAGTCTGACCCACCCCGCCATCGTGGCACGCATCCGGGCGGCAAAGCAGGCGGCGCAGGCCGCCGGCGCGCCCCTTTTTGTGCTGGACGGTGCGGTCATCGTGGGCACGGCGGCGCAGGCCGAGTGCGACCGCCTGTGCGTGGTCACCGCACCCTTTGAGACCAGCGTGGCGCGTATCGTGGCACGGGACGGCATCTTGCCGGAGATGGCTGCCCGCCGTCTGAACGCCCAGACCCCGGAACAGACCCTGACCGCACAGGCAGACTACACCCTGCATAACGACGCCGGGCTGGAGGCGCTGCAAGCCGCAGCCGCCCGCCTGTGTGTGCAGCTGCAGGCAGAAGGGGGCGTGACGGCAGCACCTTGAACGAACAAAATTACGAAAAAGCCTACGACCCCATAGCCGCCCGGGAGCGCCGCGCGGCGCGGGAAAAGCTGCGCCGCCGCAAACAGCAGCGCCGCCGCCGGATGGTGCTGCGGCTGGCTGCGTTGTGCTTGGCTGTGGTGCTTACGGTGTGCGTGGTGCCGCCTTTGTGCAACCGGGCAGAGCAGTTTTTGTACCCCCGCAAGTACCAGCAGCTGGTGGAAAAATGGGCAGCAGCCTACGAGTTGGACCCGCTTTTAGTCTATGCCTTTATCCGCACCGAAAGCGGCTTTGACCCGCAGGCTACCTCCAGCGTGGATGCCCGTGGCCTGATGCAGATGACCGAGGAGACCTTTTTCTGGATGCGCAGCAAGATCGCCCGGGACGAGCAGCTGACCTTTGCCGACCTCTACAGCCCCGATACGGCCATCCGCTTTGGGTGCTACTACCTGCACCTGTGTATGGTGCGCTACAAGGGCGATGTATCCACGGCGGCAGCGGCCTATCACAGCGGCTGGGGCACAGTGGATCAGCTGCTGCAAATAGAGGAGCACTCCGCCGACGGAGAAACGCTGCAGGGCTTCCCCTATAACCAGATGCACCACTACGTCAACAAGATCACCGCCTGCTACCAGACCTATCAGCGTCTGTACGCAGGTCAATGATAAAAAGTTAAGGAGCAAAAGATCATGAGCGAGAAACTTACTGCAAAAGAGTACGCCGAAAAGCTGCTCTACACCCCCGAATATGCTGCCGACAAGCAGGCAGACGTAAAGGAAAAGGCTGCTGCCTTTGCTGAGGGCTACAAGAAATTTATGGACAGCGCCAAGACCGAGCGCGAGGCTGCCGTTGTCAGCGAGCAGCTGCTGCTGGCTGCCGGCTACAAGGCCTTTGAGCCCAAAAAGGCCTACGCCCCCGGCGAGAAGGTCTACTTCATTCAGGAGAACAAGGCTGTTGTGGCGGCTACCATCGGCCAGAAGCCCTATGAGGAGGGCTTCCGTCTGGTCATCGCCCACACCGACTGCCCCCGTCTGGACCTGCGCCCCAATCCCCTGTACGAGTCTGACCACATGAGCTACTTCCGCACCCACTACTACGGCGGCGTGCGCAAGTACCAGTGGGCTACCATCCCGCTGGCCATCCACGGCGTGTTCACCCGCGCCGACGGCTCCAGCGTCAGCTTTGCCATCGGTGAGGACGAGAACGATCCCGTGTTCTGTATCACCGACCTGCTGCCCCATCTGGGTGCCGAGCAGAACGAGCGCAAGCTCAGCGAGGGCATCAAGGGCGAGGAGCTGAACGTGCTCATTGGCTCTGACGCCGTGGAGGAAGAGGACGTCAAGGAGGCTGTCAAGCTGAACACCCTCATCCTGCTGAACCAGAAATACGGCATCACCGAGCGCGACTTCACCCGCGCCGAGATCGAGGTGGTTCCCGCCAGCAAGGCACGCGATGTGGGCTTTGACCGCTCCATGATCGGCGCCTACGGCCACGACGACCGCGTGGATGCTTACCCCGCACTGCTGGCCGAGATCGAGACCAAGGACCCCGTGCACACCACCATCTGCGTGCTGACCGATAAGGAAGAGATCGGCTCCGACGGCGTGACCGGTATGCAGAGCATGTATGTGTTCCACTTTATGCAGCTGCTCTGCCGCGCTGCCGGTCAGGATGACATTCTGGCCTTCCGCAACAGCGTGTGCCTGTCTGCGGACGTGACCGCCGCCTTCGACCCCTCCTGGGCAAGCGCCTTTGAGAAGCAGAACGGCACCTACGCCGGCCGCGGCATTGCCATCTTCAAGTATACCGGCAGCCGCGGCAAGAGCTCTGCCAGCGATGCCAACGCCGAGCTGGTGGGCGACATCACCCGGATGCTGGATGCCAACAACGTGGCATGGCAGATCGGCGAGATGGGCCGTCTGGATCTGGGCGGCGGCGGCACCATTGCCAAGTATGTGGCAAACCGCGGCATCAAGGTGCTGGACCTCGGCGTGCCCGTGCTGTCCATGCACTCTCCCTTCGAGGTCATCCATAAGACCGACCTGTACATGGCTTACCGCACCTTCAGCCTGTTCTGCCAGTCTGCGGACTAAAAAAATGCGTGCGCCGCAGCCTGCGGCATACACGCAATAAAAGTATCTTTTTACAGAGCCGTCTGCACATTTTTGTGCGGCGGCTCTTTTTACTGTGAAAATCAGTTTTAGAAACTTGACCGGGAGTAAAAGGTTTCCCCCTTGGGGAAGCCTTTATTTCCATGTTTTTTTGCAAAAACCTTGACCTTCAACTGGCTTTAAGGTGTAATGTAAGGGCGGAGGTGAAGCAAATGAACATCAAACAGGCTTCCGAGCAAAGCGGCGTGTCCGCCCCGAACATCCGCTTTTATGAAAAAGAGGGGCTTCTCACACCGGTGCGCAGGCAAGGCAATGACTACCGCGATTACACCGCCGAGGATATCCGTACCCTCAAGCTCATCCGTATGCTGCGGATGCTGGATGTACCGCTGCCTACCATCAAGGCGGTGCTGCATGGGGAGCAACCCCTGCAGCAGGCACTGCAAGTCCAGCAGACCGTACTGGAGCAGCAGGCGGCGCAGCTGGCAGCGGCCATGCAGTTCTGCGCCGACCTTGCTCGGCAGGCTCCGCAGACGGACACGCTGGACGTGGACGCCTGCCTGACCCGCATGGAAAGCCCCGCCCCGCAGCAGGGCTTCTTCTCCGGCTGGGTGCAGGATTACTGCACGCTGGCGCAGGTGCAGCATCAGAAGCACTTCTTCTTTATCCCGCAGGGCAGCATCAACACCCCGCAGGAGTTTGCAGCGGCGTTGCAGGCCTATGCAGAGGAAAAGGGAATGCAATTCACCCTGACCAAAGAGGGGATGTACCCGGAGTTTTCGCTGGACGGCATCGCGTATAAGGCCTACCGCAACCCGGGCAAGTACCGGGACGAGATCTGCTGCGATGCCCTGCACCCCGAGCAGCTGGACACCGGACTGCCGCCCCGGCGGGAAAAGCTGCTGCGCATCCTGCGTGTTGCAGTGCCGCCGGTGTGTACCTTTGCCGCCATTCTGGCGGCAGGGTGGGTGGTCACCGGCGGTGCAGGCTGGCTCTGGCTGGCGGTGCTGGTCTCTGCCGGGGTGCTGCTGGGGCGCTGCTTTGAAAAATGGCTGTAAGGCGCATTACCCCAGCGGCAGCGCCTCGGCCACGGTCAAAAAGGTGTAGCCATTATTCGTATACCATCGGATGATATCCGGCAGCGCCTCGGCGGTGGTGCGGGTGGTGGCAGAGTCGTGCATCAGCACCACGCAATGGGTCTGCTCGCCGGTTTCCCGCACCACATTGCGGTAGATGGTATCCGCACTGGGGTGCCCGCCCACGGCGTCCTCGGCGCAGACGTTCCAGTCCACCCACTGCCAGCCGCGCTGCTCTACCTCGGTTTTCAGCTGCGGCATCAGCCCCTTGCCGCCGTAGCGGCGGCTCACGGTGTTGGTGCTGCCGCCGGGAAAGCGCAGGTACCGGATGCTCTCTGCGTCCACATAGGGCGCAATGCGCTCCTTCAGCAGGGAAATGTCCTTCCAGTAGGCGGCGCTGCTGCGGTAGATGTCGCTGTATTCGTGGGAGGCAGAGTGCAGCGCGATTTGGTGCCCGGCGGCAGCGGCCTGCGTGAGCAGGGGCAGATATTTTTCGTTGTAGCCGGTGGCCACCACAAAAAAGGTGCCGTGCACCCCGGCGGCATCCAGTGCCGCCAGCACAGCCGGGGTGGTCTTGCTGGGGCCATCGTCAAAGGTCAGGCAGACCCATTTTTCCGGCAGGGAAAGGGCAGCGGGCGCACCGGCACCGGATGTAGCCACCGCTGGCGCGGCAGGGGAAAAGAGGCTGAGGTCCGGCGCGGCGGTCAGCTCGCTCAGCCTACAGCCCACCGGCGCGCGTACCGGCACCAGCCACCCCGCCGCAAACGCTGCCAGCGCCGCCGCCAGCAGCCCGCCCCATAGCCCGATGCGCCCGCCGGTGCGCCGCACAAATTGCTTCATATACAAACCCCTCCTTTGCTCTGGGCGCAGCGCCGCAGGCGGGTTTTCCGCGTACAAATGACCTGTGCAATTGCCCGCAGGGCTGCCCTTGCGTGGGCGCTGCGCTGCTATTATAGATATGAAGCTTAAAAAAACTTATGAGAAACAAAGAAACCACTTGACGAATGGCCGGAAATGTGTTACTATATGCAAGCAGTCCGCACCAACGGTTTTCTACCTCAAAAACCGGAGAACTGTACAACAGGTATGCGAGGGTGGCGGAACTGGCAGACGCGCACGTTTGAGGTGCGTGTGGTTTATCCTTGGGGGTTCGAGTCCCCTCCCTCGCACCAGAAGGCAAGTCGGTTTTTGACTTGCCTTTTTTCTATGAGCAGAAGTGGTGGAATGGCAGACACGCTGGTTTTAGGCACCAGTTCCTTGTGAGTGAGGGTTCAAGTCCCTTCTTCTGCACCAGTTAAAAGACCCGCAGCGGCCCTGAAGCTTCAGGCGCGGCCTGCGGGTCTTTTTGCCTTTTTAGGCGGCAAAAGCAGGGCAAAGCTGCGTGAATCGCCCTTGAAACGACGTGAATCGCCCCGGGGATGTGTTGACAGGCTTTTTTGCAGAATGGTATAATGTTATTAGGAATGGTGTCGGTTTATGCGGGAGCCGACACGCGGCGCTTGTGCACTTTTTGCAAAAAGCTGCACACGGCGCTTTGGCATAATACCTTTGAAAGAACGTATTGTGAAGGGGTCTGGCTGCGGGGCAGTCAGGGGGAGAAAATTTATGAAGCAGAAACGAAAAAATATTCTGCTTATAGCGGGAATGCTGCTGGTGCTGCTGGTCGGCATCCTTGTTTACGGTGTCTATACGCAGGATCAGATCTATCAGGAAAGCACGGCAAACCTGCTTTCCACCTATGGGCAGTCTGCCAAGACCTTTACCATGTTTGCCCAGCGCAACTGGAATATCCTGAACGACTGGGAAAGTTACCTGAGCGCTCTTGTGGAGAAGGGGGAGCAGGAGGAGCAGTGGCAGGAGTATATCGCCCAAAAGGCTACCTGGCAGTACACGGATTTTTACCTGTTCAACGAGCAGTGCGAGTTCTGGACCACTGCCGGACGGCAGGGCACAGCGGTGCACATGAAGGAGGCTTTTGAGAAGCTGTATACCGCAAACGAACCGGTGATCTCCAGTTATACCTCCAGTCAGGGCATCCGCAAGGTCCTGTTTGCCATCCCTTTGGAGCAGCCCTTGCAGCTGGACGGTACCACCTATACGGCGCTGGTGGTCAGCTACGATAACGCCGTGCTGGAAAAGCTGCTGGGCAGCATGGTCTATGAGGGGCAGAGCGATTGCTATATCGTGCGCTCAGACGGCAATATCGTGCTTTCCACCGAGACAAAGACCGCGATCACCGAGCAGATGACGAACCTTTTTGATTATCTGCGCCAGAACGCCAAGGTGGACCAGCCCTACTTTGATACCATGTTGCAGACCCTGCCGCAGGGCGGCGAGGGCTGCGTGCTGTACAAAATGAACGGGCAGAAATATTACCTGATCTATCAGCCGCTGGGGCTCATGGACTGGAGCATCATCGGCATCGTGCCCACCGGGGTGGTGGATGCCGGGATGCGCCGGGTGCAGGTGGCTACCATCTTTGTCATTACGCTGCATGGGCTTCTGATCATGGCAGGCGTGGTAAAGATCCTGCATGACGCCGAGCGCAACCGCCGCCGGGAGCTGGAGCGCCGCCGGGAAAAAAGCGACATGATGTTTGCGGGTATGACACGCATCGTGGAGTGCTATGCGGTGTGTGATCTGGACCGCGACCATTACCAGTACCACGAGCGGCGCGGGGAACCGCTGTACCCGACGGAGGGCTCCTACCGGCAGCTGCTGGAGCAGATGTCGCGGAAGTATGTGGTGCTGACCGACAGCGAAAACGCCAAGCTTACCCAGATGCTGGCGCCGGAAAACCTGCGCAGGCTCATCAAAACGGATAACGACTCCCTCAAGCTGGAGTACGCCGCCCGCGATAAAAGCGCATTTTTCATGATGACAGTGGTGCCCATGGCATGGAAGGGCGACCGCCTGACCCGCATGATGATGATCACGCAGGATATGGGCGAGCAGCATCTGCTGCAAAGCCTTGCCAACACCGATGGCCTGACCGGCCTGCTGAACAAGCGCTATTTCGATCAGGTGCTGACGGTGCTGGAGCAGCACAGCCAGTCCTTTGCGCTGTTCTATATGGACTTGGATCGCTTTAAGCCGGTCAACGATACCTACGGCCACGATGTGGGCGATAAGCTGCTGAAGGGCGTTGCCCAGCGGCTGCAGAGCTGCATCCGCAGCCGGGACTATGCCTTCCGTCTGGGCGGCGACGAGTTTGCTCTGCTGTTGATCGGCCCGATGGAGCAGGAGACCTGCGCCCGCAAGATGAACATGATCTGTGAGATGATCGCTGTGCCCTACGAGATCGACGGCAACAGCGTGAGCGTGGGTGCCAGCTGCGGCTACGCCCTGTACCCCGCCGAAAGCGTGGACGTGCAGCAGGTGCGCTACATCGCCGACCAACGGATGTACGAGAATAAGCAGAAAAACCACGCCAGACAGGATGAAGCTGCGCGGTAAAAGCAATAATTAGAAATACGGGACACCGGTGCGTTTGCGGATGCGCCGGTGTCTCATTTTCACGAGGGAGAAAAAGGGACTGCTGTTTCTCTTTACGACCCATCCCGTGAAAAAAGCGTTTGAAGTGCTCCGCAGAGCACTTCAAACGCAGATCATAAAAATATTTATTCCGCTGAACATGGCCAAAGCGCACGCGGCGGCCATTTAAAATCGTCTTACACAAAGCAAGACCGCAGCACAAAATATCGTGCTGCGGTCTTGTGTTATACTATGCTGTTACAGATGCAGCATATCCCGCTGGGCGGCAGCGCGGTAGCGCAGCGCAGCGGCAATAAAGCCCTTGAACAGGGGATGTGCGCGGTTGGGGCGGCTCTTGAACTCCGGGTGGAACTGTGCACCCAAATGGAAGTCGCGGCCGGGCAGCTCTACGGTCTCCACCAGATGGCCGTCCGGGCTTGTGCCGGAAATGACCAGCCCGGCGTCCTGCATCTCCTGCCGGAAGTCGTTGTTGAACTCATAGCGGTGGCGGTGGCGCTCCCAGATCTCGCTCTCGCCGTAGCACTCGGCCATCTTGGTGCCGGGTGCCACCGTGCAGGGGTACTTGCCCAGACGCATGGTGCCGCCCTTGGGAATGTTGCCCTGCTGGTCCGGCATCAGGGAGATGACATTGTGGGCACCGTCCGGGGTGAACTCGCTGGAATTGGCGTCCTTGTAGCCCAGCACGTTGCGGGCAAATTCAATGACCATGATCTGCATACCAAGGCAGATGCCAAAGCAGGGAACATGGTTCTCGCGGGCGTACTGCTCGGCCTGGATCATGCCCTCGATGCCGCGGTCGCCAAAGCCGCCGGGCACGATGATGCCGTCCACGTCCGCAAAGGCCTCCTTGCAGGCGGCCTGATCGGTCAGATCTTCGCTTTCTACCCAGCGGATCTCCACCTGACTGTCGTTCTCAAACCCGGCGTGGTACAGGCTCTCCATCACCGAGAGATATGCATCGTGCAGCTTGACGTATTTGCCCACCAGTGCAATGGTGCAGGTCTTGCTGCGGGTGGCAATGCGGGAGACCACCTGCTTCCACTCGGTCAGGTCGGCAGGGGGAACATCCAGGTGCAGCTGCTGCACCACCACATCGTCCAGACCGTTGGTGTGCAGCATCAGCGGGCACTGGTAGAGGCTGGGCATGGTCAGGTTCTCGATGACGCACTCCGGCTTGACGTTGCAGAAGGTGCTGATCTTGCGGCGGATATCGCTGCCCACGCTGCCGTCAGCGCGCAGGATGATGATGTCGGGGCTTACGCCCATGCCCTGCAGCTCCTTGACCGAGTGCTGCGCGGGCTTGGATTTGTATTCGTCCGAGCCGGAGATGTAGGGCACCAGCACCACATGGATGAAGCAGCAGTTATCCCGTCCCTGCTCCAGACCAACCTGACGGATGGCCTCAAGGAAGGGCTGGCTCTCGATATCGCCGGTGGTGCCGCCGATCTCGGTAATGACCACATCCGCCTCGGTGGAGGAGGCCAGATTGTAGATGTAGCTCTTGATCTCGTTGGTGATGTGGGGGATGATCTGCACCGTCTGCCCCAGATATGCGCCCTGACGCTCCTTGTTCAGCACGTTCCAGTACACCTTGCCGGTGGTCAGGTTGGAGTACTTGTTCAGGTTTTCGTCAATAAAGCGCTCGTAATGGCCCAGATCCAGATCGGTCTCGGTGCCGTCATCGGTCACGAACACCTCGCCGTGCTGCAGCGGGCTCATGGTGCCCGGGTCCACGTTCACATAGGGGTCCAGCTTCTGGCTGGCCACCTTCAGGCCGCGGCACTTCAAAAGCCGGCCCAGAGATGCAGCGGTAATGCCTTTGCCCAGACCGGAGACCACGCCGCCGGTCACAAAAATAAATTTTGCCATAAAAATATACCTTCCTCTGTCGTAAAATAAAACTCTTCCATAAAAGGCTCGCTCCCGGCGCACACCTTTCCCTGCGGGTGCGGGGCGAAGCCCTGTTTCTCAGTCGCTTCTGTCAGCGTATTCCTCCAGCACCTCCTGCGCCACCTCGGCGCGGTCGCGGCGGGTGTCCATAGCCTGTTTTTCAAGGTAGCGGTGCGCCTCGGCCTCGGTCATGTGGGCGTGCTCTACCAGACAGCACTTTGCCCGGCTGATCAGCCGCAGCTGCCCGATCTTGTCCAGCAGGCGGGCATTCTCCTGCCGCAGACGCTGCAGGCGGTGGTTTCCGGCAGCCGCCATGTGCATGGCCTGTAAAAACAACGGGGTGGTGAAGGGTTTGCTCAGCAGCAGCACCCCCTGCTCGTTCAGGGGGGCAAGCAGCTGCTCGGCCTGTGCGGCCTTTACCAGAAAGACCACACCGGCATCGGTCTGCTCCACAGCGGTAATGCACAATTCGTGCCCGAACTCATCGGGCAGGGGAGCATTGACCACGATCAACTCAAAATCAGATTCCGACATTCTGCGCCGCGCCTCGGCTCCGCTGGGAATGATCACCGGGCGGCTGTAGCCTATCTCGGACAGTCGCGCGGCAATATATTCGTTGGAGCTGGCACCGGCGCTTACGATCAGTGCGCGTCCCATTTTCGCACTCCTTTCTCCTGCGCTGGCAGGGATCAGATGGCGTTAAAATAGTAGACGCGCTCGTGCTCGGCCCGGTCAGGCGCATTCCGCAATGCGGCGCAGCGCTTGAGTTCCTCCGTGAAATAGCGCTTGGAAAGCCCCTCCGGCAGCACCTTGCGCAAGAAATCGCTCTCCTCGGCTACCTGCACCGCCTCCTCAAGGGTGGCGGGCAGAGTCTCAAGGCCAAGTCCCTCGGCCTCGGCGGCATCGAACAGGTTGCGGTTTACCGGCGGCTGCAGTACCATGCGCTTTTCAATGCCGTCCAGTCCGGCGGCAAGGATCAGGCCAATGGCCAGATACGGGTTGCAGGCGGGGTCCGGGCTGCGCAGCTCCATGCGGCAGCTGTCGCCCTTGACCATGGGGATGCGCACCAGCTGGCTGCGGTTCTGGCGGCTCCAGCTCACATAGCGGGGCGCTTCGTCACAGCCAAAGCGCTGGTAGCTGTTGGGCAGGGGATTGGTGAACACGGTCAGCTCCCGGCTGTGTGCCAGCACACCGGCCATAAAGCTGCCTGCTACGCTGTCCGGGGCAATATCACCCTCAAACAGGTTTTTGCCGTCCATGTAGAGCGAGAGGTTGATGTGCAGCCCGCTGCCGGCCTGCTGGGGCAGGGGCTTGGGCAGAAAGCTGGCGTGCAGGCCGTTGCGCATGGCAATGGCACGGACGATCTGCTTAAAGGTCATCACGTTGTCGGCGGTTTTCAGCGGCCCTGCGTAGCGGCAGTCGATCTCGTTCTGGCCGTTGCCGCTTTCGTGGTGGCTGTGCTGGGGTGCCATGCCCATCTGCTCCATGGTCAGGCAGATATCCCGGCGCAGGTTCTCGCCCGCATCCAGCGGCGCAACGTCAAAATATCCGCCAAAGTCGATGGGAATGCAGGTGGGACGGCCCCGGTCGTCCTTTTCAAACAGATAGAACTCGCACTCGGTACCCACGTTGCAGGTAAGCCCCAGCTTTTTGAACTTGCGGTTCACATCCCGCAAAAAGCCCCGGCAGTTGCCGTCAAAGGATGCGCCGTCCGGCTTTTCCACATCGCAGAAGAACTGCATCACCCGCCCCTCGGTGGGACGCCACGGCAGGATGGTCACGGTGGAAAAATCCGGCCGCAGCACAAGGTCGCTTTCCTCAACGTGCATAAAGCCTGCAATAGAGCTGCCGTCAAAGCACACACCCTCCTCCAGCGCCTTGGACAGGTTGCTGGCCAGCACGGCAATGTTCTTCTGGGTGCCAAAGATATCGCAGAAGGCAAACCGCACAAATTTAACGTTGTTGTCCTCCACAAAATCCAGAATATCCTGTTGGCTGGAATAGCTCATAAATAACCCCCTTACAAAAACTGCATTTCAAATAAAACGCCCAAAGGCCTGCCCTCAAAAAGGGAGCAGGTCTTTGGGCTGGTGTAAGAAATAGGAAAAGGAGAATGGCTAATTGATCCGGCAGCCGGCGGATGCTTATTCTTTACGCTGGTATGAGAAGATCAGACGTAGTAAAGCATCTTGCTGTAGCTGGGCAGAGGCCAGTAATCCTCGCCGCAGATGGTCTCAGCATCGTCGGCAGCGGCACGCAGGGCGTCCATCACCGGGAGAACGTTATCGTGGAAGGCAACGGCCTTCTCGCTCTCGGTGGGCAGCTCCTTGGCGGCATTCACGGCATCCTGCAGGGTGTCGATGGCATCGCTCATGGCATCGGCGTCAGAAGAAAGCTTTTCCAAAGTCTTGGTCTCGCTGCGCACGCTGATGTGCTCGCTGACAGCCAGCTTGGAGGCGGCGGTGTTGGCAACCTCGCTCATGTAGGCGTTGATGGCGGGCAGCAGCTGCTTGCGAGCCATCTCCAGCATGGTCAGAGCCTCGATGTTGATGATCTTGGAGTAGTGCTCCATCTCCACCTCGTAGCGGCTCTCCATCTCCACCTTGGTCAGCACGCCGAAGTCCTCCATCAGCTGGATGTTCTTCGGGTCGATGAGGGCGGGCAGAGCGGCGGGGGTGTTCTTCTTGTTGGGCAGGCCGCGCTTTGCTGCCTCGGCCTCCCACTCGGCGGTGTAGCCGTTGCCGTTGAAGATGACGCGGCGATGGTCGCGGATGGTGCGCTTGACCAGAGCGATGGCTGCGCTGGTAAAGTCCTCAGCGCCCTCCAGCTCGTCGGCGTAGCCCTTCAGTTCCTTGGCGACAGCGGTGTTCAGGATGGTGTTGCAGTCGCTCAGGTTCTCGGCAGAGCCAGGCATACGGAACTCGAACTTGTTGCCGGTGAAGGCGAAGGGGGAGGTACGGTTGCGGTCAGTGGTGTCCTTGCTGAACTTGGGCAGAACGTCCACGCCCAGATCCATCTTCATCTTGACAGGGCCGGCATAGGGAGAATCAGATGCGATGGCATCGATGACAGCTTCCAGCTCCTCGCCCACGAAGATAGAGATGATGGCCGGAGGTGCCTCGTTAGCGCCCAGACGGTGATCGTTGCCCGGAGTAGCCACAGAGGTGCGCAGCAGGTCAGCGTACTCATCCACAGCCTTGATGACAGCGGCCAGGAAGATCAGGAACTGCAGGTTCTCCATGGGGGTGTCGCCGGGGTCCAGCAGGTTCTCGTGGGTGGTGCTCATGGACCAGTTGTTGTGCTTGCCGCTGCCGTTCACGCCTTCAAAGGGCTTCTCGTGCTGCAGGCAGACCAGACCATACTTGGGAGCGATCTTCTTCATCATCTCCATGGTCAGCAGGTTGTGGTCGATGGCCACGTTGGTGGTATCGAAGATGGGAGCAAGCTCGTGCTGACAGGGAGCAACCTCGTTGTGCTTGGTCTTGGCGGGCACGCCCAACTTCCACAGCTCCTCGTCCAGCTCCTTCATGAACTCAGAAACCTCGGGACGGATGACACCGAAGTAGTGCTCCTCCAGCTCCTGACCCTTTGCAGAGGGAGCGCCGAACAGGGTGCGGCCGGTGAGGATCAGATCCTGACGTGCTTCGTAATCCTCCTTCTTGACAAGGAAGTACTCCTGCTCGGGGCCAACGGTGGTGGAGACGTAGTCCACATCCTTGCCGAACAGCTTCAGGATGCGGATGGCCTGACCGGACAGTGCGTTCATGGAACGCAGCAGGGGAGTCTTTTTATCCAGAGCCTCGCCGGTGTAGCTGACGAATGCGGTGGGGATGCACAGCACGTCATCCTTCACAAAGGCGTAGCTGGTGGGGTCCCATGCGGTGTAGCCGCGTGCTTCGCAGGTAGCGCGCAGACCGCCGGAGGGGAAGGAGGAAGCATCGGGCTCGCCGCGTACCAGCTCCTTGCCGGAGAACTCCATGATGGCGGTGCCGTCGCCCACAGGGCTGACAAAGCCATCGTGCTTCTCACTGGTGATGCCGGTCAGGGGCTGGAACCAGTGGGTGTAATGGGTAGCACCCAGCTCCATAGCCCAGCGCTTCATCACGCTGGCGACAACGTTTGCCACCTCAATATCCAGCGGAGCACCCTTGTGCAGGGTGTTCTTCAGGCTCTTGTAGGTAGCGCTGGGCAGGCGCTCCTTCATAACGTGCTCGTTAAAGACCTTGCTGCCGTAGATCTCCATAACATTTGCTGCCATAAATCCTACTCCTTACTTGATCTTACTTTTTTCTTTCGCCTTGGGTCTGCCGCAATGCAGGAACCTAAAGCTTGCTTACATCTTAACAAAAACGGCGCTGCGAGTCAGGAGGTGACCCACAGCGCCGTTGCTGTCTATGGCTAAGATTATAGTCTTTGCGGGCAAAAAAGGCAATTGACAAAACTGACGATTCTGCACAAACACGATCCCGGATTTTTGGAACAACCGCGATTGGTATGACTTTTGCACCGGAAAAACCGCTTTCAGAACGGCTTTTTCCAGCCGGAATGTGCGCGGCGTGCGGCAATTGTTCTTATTGTAAAAGCATCAGATGACCTGAAACAGGAAAAACTTGAGGTAGTTCGTCTCCGGTACGCCCCACAGAATGGGGTGATCCGGTGCCTGCTGCTTTACCTCGATCTGCCGCAGCTGCCGGTGAGCGTCCTTGGCGGCAGCACGCAGCATCTTGATGAACAGCTCCTCGGTGGCAAAGTGGGAGCAGCTGGCAGTGGCCAGATAACCGCCCCGAGGCAGCAGCTTCATGGCACGGTAGTTGATCTCCTTGTAGCCGCGCATGGCATTCTCCACCGTGCGGCGCGCCTTGGTAAAGGCCGGAGGGTCCAGAATAATGAAGTCGTAGGGACTGCCCTCTTTTTCCAGCCGGGGCAGCAGTTCGAAGGTGTCCTCGCAGAGGAAGTCCATGTTGTCGAGGCCGTTGCGGTCGGCGTTGCGCTTTGCCATGGCAATGGCTTCGGCGCTGATGTCGGCAGCAGTCACCCGGGCGGCCCCGCCCTTGGCCGCGTTCAACGCAAAGCTGCCGGTGTGGGTAAAGCAGTCCAGCACGGTATGCCCGGCGGCAAGGCGTGCCACAGCCCGGCGGTTGTATTTCTGGTCAAGGAAAAAGCCGGTCTTTTGCCCGTTTTCAAAGTCTACATGGTAATACACGCCGTTTTCGCAAATCTCGGTCTGGGTGGTTTCCGGGTGGCTCTCGCCGGGCAGAGCAAACCAGCCCTTGTTTTGCGCAAGCCCTTCCTTGGCACGCAGGGCTTCATCGTTGCGCTCGTAGATGCCGTCAATGGTCTGGCCGTCTGCCCGCAGTACCTCGGCCAGCAGCGGGAAGAGCACCGGCTTCAGCCTTTCCATGCCCACGCTCAAGGTCTGGGTGACCAGAACATTGTTGAACCGGTCCACCGTCAGGCCGGGGAACTGGTCTGCCTCGCCAAAGATGAAGCGGCAGGCGGTAAGGTCGGCAGGCTCCAGCACGGTCTTGCGGTATGCCCACGCGTACTCTACCCGGCGGCGCCAGAAGGCGGCGTCAAAGGTATCGTTGGCGTTGCGGGAAATCAGCCGCACCCGGATCTTGCTTTGCAGCGAGAGAAAGCCGGTGCCGAGATAAGCACCCTTGGGGCTGACTACATCCACCAGCGTGCCGTTTTCCGGCTCGGTGCCGGGTGCTTCCAGAATATCGTTCTCGTATACCCAGGGGTGCCCGCCCACCAAAAGACCCTCGGCGTGCTTGTTGACTTTATATACAGGATAAGTGCGTTCGCTTTTCATAAAATGCTCCTTCAGATCAGAATGCGCAAAATGATGCTTGTTCTGCTCTTTATCATAACATAAAAATATGGTAGAATAAATACAAAATTTTGCGGAAGGAAGAGAACGCTATGGAGATCGAACGCAAATGGATGGTGACCGGCTGGCCGGAGGGGCTGCCCCTTGAGGAGGAGTTCACCATGCGGCAGGGCTATATCAGCGTGCAGCCCACGGTGCGCATCCGGGAGGAAGCACTGACCGGCGGCAGCACCGACTATATCCTCTGCTTCAAGTCCGCCGGTGGTTTGGCACGGGAGGAGATCGAGCGCAGCATCGACAAGGACCTGTTTGCGCAGCTGGAAGAGAAGATCATCGGCAAGCCCCTGATCAAAAAGGTGCGCCGGAGCTACCGCCTGCCGGACGGCGCGGTGCTGGAGGTGAACCATGTGGACGAGGGCCTGCCTACAGCGTTCTGGTACGCCGAGGTGGAGTACCCCACGGTGGAAGCTGCGCTCAGCTGGCAGCCTGCGGCCTGCGGCCTTGCGGCATACCTCAACGATGAAGTGACGAACCAGCCCGGCCAGAGCATGGGCGCATACTGGGCACAAACCAGAGGGTAACGCCAACAATACTGTGAAGGGAATGACGGTTTACGAAAAAGAGCAAGCTGAAACTGGAGCTCCAGTATAACTCGCCGGTGATCCTTACCTTTTTTCTGCTGTCCATGCTGGTGCTGCTGGCAGACGGCTGGACGAACGGCTGGAGCACCATGAATCTGTTCTGCGTGTACCGCTCCTCTTGGCGGGACCCGCTGGGCTACATCCGGCTGTTCGGTCATGTGCTGGGCCATGCAAACTGGGAGCATTTTCTCAATAATATGCTGCTGCTGTTGGTGGTGGGCCCGCCTATGGAGGAAAAATACGGCAGCATCCCGCTGCTCAAGGGCATTTTGTTCACCGCGCTGGTCACCGGTGTGCTGCAATGCATCCTGTTCCCCCACACGGGGCTGCTGGGTGCATCCGGTATCGTGTTCATGCTTATTATGCTGTCCTCGCTGGCGGGCTTCTCCGGCGGCATCCCGGTCACCATGCTGCTGGTGGCGGCGCTGTACTTCGGTCAGCAGGTGTATGATATCATCTTTGTGCACGACAATGTGGCAAACTTTATGCACATCGTGGGCGGTTTGTGCGGTACCGCCTTCGGCTATTACTGCGCCCTCCACCGCCGCCCGGCGCGCAGCCGTAAATAAAAAGAGAAAAATTATAGATGAAAACGGGATACCGGAGCGTCTGCGGACGCTCCGGTATCCCGTTTTTACGAGAAAGAAAAATAATGAGTGCGACAAACTGGAACTTGTCGGGGCGAGGCCCCTCCATCTTGCTGCCGCAAGACCGTTCTGTCACTTAAAAGCCCCACTGGGGCTTTCATTGTTCCGCTTCGCTCCACAAACGCGAAGTTGTCAAACAGCGTTCGTTGTTTCGCTTTGTGGCATTTTTACACACTGCTGAATCACACCTGTAACATATGTAATGGAATCGGCGCAGTCATTCTTGAGCCATTCTGAGATAATTGCCATCAATCCCCGAATATAAAAGGCCATGATATAAGGTCGATCTTGCTGTAGTACACCGTAGCGGTCGAGAATCGGCGTAAACACATGACGGAACATCCTATCATAGCTTTT
>CAKTCY010000009.1 GCA_934540955.1 uncultured Faecalibacterium sp. | reverse complement strand
ACCACAATTCGCTTGAGACTTTTAAGTCAACGAAAAAATGTGAGCAGTGATTATTCAGTTTTGAAGGCACGTCCTTCAGGAAATACTGGACAGAGACACAGAAATGTGTTATACTGATTCAGTCAAATCGGTCGGTGTCGATGACGGTAAGGTTCCACCTGTTCCCATTCCGAACACAGAAGTTAAGCTTACTTGTGCCGAAGATAGTTAGCTGGAAACGGCTTGTGAAAATAGGTAGTCGCCGACTTAGCAAAGAGCTCTGAGATGGAAGTCTCAGGGCTTTTTTGTTGCGTTGACATAAAAATACATAGCCGCAAATTTGCAGGAAAAAGCGCTTTTGCCTCGTGTTAAGAGGTGAAAGCGCTTTATAATTTTGCAAAAAGGATGCGATAAACTATGAAACGATTCCATCGCCGCTGTCGGCGGCTTTGTATTCTGGCGGCTTTGCTTGTGTTGCTGGTGCTGTTTCTGCGGCAGAACGTTCTGCTGGATACTGCCAGCCGACACGCGATCTTACTGGATGCCCAAAGCGGGCGAGTGCTGGCGCAGAAACGTGCCGATGAGCGTACTGCACCGGCATCCCTGACAAAAATGATGACCGTACTGCTGGCCATTGAGGCAGAGCCCGACTTGGATAAACAGGTAACACTGCCGGAGAATATTTTTCCGGCCTTGCAGACCGAAAACGCCTCCATGGCGGGCTTTGTGCCCGGGGAGACTGTCACGGTGCGGGACCTGCTCTATGGCGCGATGCTGCCCTCCGGCGCAGAATGCTGTGAGGCGCTGGCGCGGCTGGTGAGCGGCAGTGAAGAAAGCTTTGCCGCACTGATGAACCAAAAGGCCGCAGAGCTTGGCATGAGGAACACTCATTTTACGAATGCTACCGGCCTGACCGACACCGAGCACTATTCCAGCGCGGCAGATATGGCAAAGCTGTTGCAGGCAGCGCTGCATAATGCAACCTTCCGCACCATTTTTACAGCGGAGCACTACACCACCACAGCGACTGCGCAGCACCCGGAGGGCGTTTCACTGACCAGCACACTGCTGGGCAAGCTGGACGGAACAGAGCTTCCTGAGGGAACACAGATCGAAGGCGGCAAAACAGGGTATACCGCCGCCGCAGGGCTGTGTCTGGCCAGCCTTGCCACCGTGAACGGGAAAGAGTACATCCTTGTTACGCTTGCCGCGCCCGGAGACCACGGAACGGAGCAATATAACATCCGCGATGCGGTGAAGGTATACCGGAAGCTGGCAGATAAAAAATAACTGTGCTGTATAGGAATCGCCTTGCAAACCGGGTGCTTCGGCGGTACAATAGGGACATTCTATCATGGAAAAGGATGTTTGACTATGCGAGACGAAGCCATTGACCTGTGCGGACAGGTGAACTTTACCCGTACCGATGCCATGCCGCTGCTGGAACGGGATGCACAGTTCCGCTTTGCCTGTGCGGGCTGCGGCAACTGCTGCCGCGGGCGGGAGGATATCGTGCTGTCCGGTTATGACTTGTGGCGTATTGCCGCCCGGCTGCGCCTGCCGCCGCAGATCGTAGCCCGGGGTTATTGCCGCAGCAGCATTGGCAGGGTGAGCCATTTACCGGTGCTGCGGCTTGCCCCGGTGAAGGAAAACCGCAACAACTGCCCCTTTCTGACCGAAAATCACTGCGCCATCCATGAGGCTGAGCCGCTGGTATGTGCGCTGTATCCGTTGGCACAGGAGATCAGCCGGGCAGGGGAGGTACACTATTTTTTACAGCCCACCGGCTGCGGCGGGCAGGTGATCGAAGCAAGGGTGCAGGATTATCTTGCTCGCTACGATGTGCCCGCCCGGGAAGCCATTGATGTGCGTTGGGCGCAGACCTGCATGGCGCTGGAAGATACCGTGGAACAGTTGGAGGCAGTGCTCAGCCCGGTGCTGGTGCGCCGGATGCAGGCTAAGCTCTGGCAGGCACTGTATTTTGGGTACGATTATGCGCAGGACTATCTGCCGCAGCTGGAAGCAAACCTGCAAACGCTGGACACGGAGCTGCGTAAACTGACGGAGTATCAGAAAAAACGAAATAATGGTTCGAAATAATTGATGGATGACTTTACTTGAATCGATAATTAAGGCCGTTTTCAAGCAAAAGTGGATTGTTTTGCCAGTGATTCTGTGATATACTTCACGAGTGTAAAGCGAACCTTGTTTGATCCGCTTACAATATCGGCCCGGAGTGCGGCGTCCTGTTGGCTGCAAGGGCTGGAGATAGAGGAGATCATCAATATGCGTAAAATCACTCGTCGTTCCTTCCTGACTGTTGCCGCTGCCTGCGGCGCAGCAGCTGCTCTTTCTGCCTGCGGCGGTTCTTCCTCCGCATCTTCTGCGGCAGCATCCTCCACGGCTGCTTCTGCATCGGTCGCTGCTGCTTCTAATGGCGAAAAGTTCACCGTTGGCATCTGCCAGCTGGTGCAGCACGCTGCACTGGATGCCGCTACGCAGGGCTTTGAGGATGCGCTGACCGCTTCCTTTGGCGAGAACGTCACCTTCGACTTCCAGAATGCACAGGGCGATTCCGCTACCTGCGCCACCATTGCCAACGGCTTTGTTTCCTCCGGCGTGGCACTGATCATGGCAAACGCTACCCCTGCTCTGCAGGCTGCACAGGCTGCTACCAACACCATTCCCATTCTGGGCACCTCCGTTACCGAGTACGGCGTGGCACTGGGTCTGGATAACTTCTCCGGCACCGTGGGCGGCAACGTCTCCGGCACCTCCGATCTGGCACCGCTGGATCAGCAGGCAGACATGATCGTGGAGTGGATGCCCGAGGTCAAGAAGGTCGGCCTGCTGTACTGCTCTGCCGAGGCCAACAGCCAGTATCAGGTGGATGAAGTACAGAAGTATCTGGAGGCTAAGGGCGTAACTGCTACCCAGTACGCTTTCTCGGATTCCAACGATCTGTCCTCCGTCTGCCAGAAGGCTGCGGACGAGAACGATGCACTGTATGTGCCCACCGATAACACCGTTGCCGCCAACACCGGCATCGTGGACGGCATCTGCCGCCCGGCTAAGAAGCCTGTGTTCGCCGGTGAGGAGGGTATCTGCTCCGGCTGCGGCGTGGCTACCCTGTCCATCAGCTACTACGATCTGGGCTACACCACCGGTGAGATGGCCGTCAAGATCCTGAACGGCGAGAGTGACATCTCCACCATGCCCATCGAGTACACCGATGTGACCAAGAAGTACAATAAGACCATCTGCGATGACCTTGGCCTGACCGTACCGGAAGGCTATGTTGAGATCGAGGCCTGATAACAGCAAAACCGGAACAATATAAAAATAGCGGAGAAGAGTGGATTTCTGCTCTTCTCCGCTTTCCCGTATCAAAGCGGGAGATAAAAAAGTGTAACGTTTAGGAGGAAATTGTTTTGGAGATCATTGCAAGACTTGCAAACCTGCCGGGCGCTTTACCGGGTGCCTGTGCGCAGGGGCTTATCTGGGGTATCATGGCCATTGGCGTGTACCTGACCTACCGTATTCTGGATGTAGCCGACCTGACCGTGGACGGCAGCTTTGGCACCGGCGGCGCAGTGTGCGTCATGTGCCTGCTTTCCGGCATGAATGTCTGGGCAGCATTGCTGGTGGCTGTGCTGGCCGGCCTTGCTACCGGACTTGTCACCGGTCTGCTGCACACCTTTATGGGCATTCCCGCCATTCTGGCCGGCATCCTGACCCAGCTGGCGCTGTATTCCATCAACCTGAAGATCATGGGCAAGGCCAACCAGTCCATCAACGTGGACAAATACGGCCTGCTCATCTCCCTGCGCTGGGTCAAGGAATTTGCCCTGCACAACCCCATCATCATGGTCATCCTTGTTACGGTGGTGGTCATCGGGGTGCTGTACTGGTTCTTCGGTACGGAGCTGGGCTGCGGCATCCGTGCTACTGGCTCTAACCCTGCCATGTCCCGCGCACAGGGCATCAACACCAACTTCAACATCGTGCTGGGTCTGGCCGTCTCCAATGCGCTGGTGGCACTGTCCGGTGCGCTGCTCAGCCAGTATCAGGGCTTTGCAGATGTCGGCATGGGACGCGGTGCTATCGTCATCGGTCTGGCTGCCGTCATCATCGGCGAGGCCGTGTTTGGCCGCATCTTCCATAACTTTGCCCTCAAGCTGGCCTCTGTTTCCATTGGCGCCATCATCTACTATATCGTCATTCAGCTGGTGCTGACGCTGGGCTTTGACGCAAACCTGCTCAAGCTGCTCAGCGCCTCCGTGGTGGCGGTGTTCCTTGCCGTGCCGTACTGGAAGGGCAAATACTTCTCGAAGCCGGTCAAAAAGGCAAAGGAGGACGCAAAAAATGCTTGAGATTCAAAATGTTTCCAAAACCTTCAATGCAGGCACGGTGAACCAGAAGACCGCCCTGAACGGCCTGAACCTGAAGCTGAACGAGGGCGATTTTGTCACCGTCATCGGCGGCAACGGTGCAGGTAAATCCACCATGCTGAATGCAGTGGCCGGTGTGTGGCCGGTGGATGAGGGCAAGATCCTCATCGACGGCGTGGACGTCACCCGCCTGAGCGAGCATCAGCGCGCCGCTTACATTGGCCGTGTGTTCCAGGACCCCATGACCGGCACTGCCGCCACCATGCAGATCGAGGAAAATCTGGCGCTGGCAGCCCGGCGCGGCAAGCGCCGCACCCTGCGTATCGGCATCACCAAGGCAGAGCGGGAGCAGTACCGCGAGCTGCTCAAGACCCTTGATCTGGGTCTTGAGGATCGTTTGACCGCCCGCGTAGGACTGCTTTCCGGCGGTCAGCGGCAGGCGCTGACTTTGCTGATGGCTACCATGAACAAGCCCAAGCTCTTGCTGCTGGACGAGCACACCGCCGCACTGGATCCCAAAACGGCGCTGAAGGTGCTTACCCTCTCGGCACGCATCGTGGAGGAGAACCACCTGACCACCATGATGATCACCCACAACATGAAGGATGCCATCAAATACGGAAACCGCCTCATCATGATGCACGAGGGTCATATCATCTACGACGTGGCAGGGGAGGAAAAGCAGAAGCTGCACGTCTCCGACCTGCTGGCTAAGTTCCAGATCGCCAGCGGCGGCGAGTTTGCAAACGACCGCATGATTTTGTCCAACTAAACTGAAACAAAAGGGCATTCCCTCCGCTTGCGGTTGGAATGTCCTTCTTTCAATAGCCCGATCGCAATGCAGAAAAACAGGCTCCCCGCCAATGGCAGGGAGCCTGTTGCTGTATGCGGCTTACCGCTTGATGTCGTAGTTCATGTTCATCAGGTTGCGGATGGTGCTCACATCATCGGTGATGTTGGCATCGCCGTGGATGGTGTGCTTGATGGCGCTGCTTGCCACTGCAAAGTTGATCATATCCATGGCCTTGTAGTTGTGCAGCATGGCGTAGATCAGGCCGCTGGCAAAGGCGTCGCCGCCGCCCACGCGGTCCAGAATGTTAAAGGTGTACAGCTTGCTTTCGAAGGTGTGACCCTCGTACCACATAAAGGCCTTCAGGCTGTTCTCGCTGCCGCTGTGGGCGTAGCGCACATGGCGGGCGATGCACTTCAGGTTGGGGTAGCGCTCAATAAACCGCTGGAAGATCTCGTCCTGCTGCTCGTAGCTGGGCTGCAGGGGCACGCCGTCCTTCCAGTCGCCCTTGCTGTGGTCGTTTTCGTCCTTCCACAGGTGGTAGGGCTCAATGCCCAGCAGCACGTCCACATAGGGCAGGCACTCGGTACAGAAGTCCCGTGCTTCCTCCCAGGTCCACAGGGTGGAGCGGAAGTTGCCGTCAAAGCTCACGGTCAGGCCTTTCTTCTTGGCAACCTTCAGCATATCAAGGATCAGGCTGCGGCAGTTGGGTGCCAGTGCCGGGGTAATGCCGCTGAGGTGCAGCCAGTCGTAGCCGTCCAGCAGAGCGTCCAGATCCACCTGAGAAAAATCGTACTCGGTAATGGCGCTGTGCTTGCGGTCATAGATGACCTTGGAAGCGCGGATGCCGTAGCCGGTCTCCAGATAATAAGTACCCAGACGGTTAGAGGGGGTCTCGTCCGGCTCGGTCAGGATCATGGGGGTGCAGTGCACATCGTTGGAGCGCAGCCAGCGCACAGCGCTCTTGCCCAGACTGTTGTTGGGCACTACGCTGAAGAAGGTGCTGTCCACGCCAAGGTTTGCCAGCGCCAGCGCAATATTGGCCTCGCTGCCGCCGTAGCTGGCCTCAAAGCCGGATGCCATGCGGATCTTTTCGTAGTTCGGCGGGGTCAGGCGCAGCATGATCTCACCACAGGTGATGAACTTCTGGCCATTGGGCTCGCTGCCAAGGATCGGATTGAAATGTTCCATAAAGCTCCTCCTGATGACATTGCGGGAATCCGCAACTATTAACACATCGTTGTATCCATTATAGTGCGTTCCCGGACAGAATGCAAGCGTTTGCACGCGCAGGCAAGAGAAAATAAACCATAAAATTTGGTAAAGTTGCCGAAAAAGCTGCCTTAGTGCAGAATCACACCCCGGTCAGGTCAAAGCTGGGGGTGTATTCCTCCTTGGCGCTGCTCTTCTGCTGCATATAGCCCTGCACAAGCCCCTTGTCCATGGCATAGTTCACCACCCGGCGGTATTCGTAGGTGGTGATGCGCCGCCCGATGCCGTGCTCTGCGGCCTTGTAGAAGGGGGTGTACTGGCTCATGACGCTGGGCAAAAAGCACCCGGGGTCAGCATCGTTCCACGCAGCCATCTGGTCCAGCACGGCAAAGCTGTCCTCCACATGACCCGGCAGCGCCAGATGCCGCAGAATGACCCCCTTTTGCAGGATGCCGTCCGCATCGAACACGGGATGCCCGGCCTGCGCCATCATGGCTTCGATGGCGGGTTTTGCCTGTGCAAAATAGTCCGGCGCGGCGGAAAGCTCTGCGGAAAGGGCAGAGGACACATATTTTAAATCAGCCAGCCAGATGTCGATGTACCCGCGCCACGCCTGTACGCTTTCCACGGTCTCGTAGCCGCCGGTGTTGCACACGATGGGCAGCCGCAGCCCCTTGGCGCGGGCAATGTCCAGCGCAGCAAGGATCCACGGCTGCCACTGCCCGGGAGTGACCAGATTGATGTTGTGTGCGCCCTGCGCCTGTAGATCCAAAAAGATCTCAGCTAAGTGCTCCACGGTGATCTCTTTGCCCAGCCCCTCGGCGCTGATGGGATAGTTCTGGCAGAAGCAGCACTTGAGGGTGCAGCCGGAAAAGAACACCGTGCCGCTGCCCCTTGTGCCGCTGATGCAGGGCTCCTCCCAGTGGTGCAGGGCAGCGCGGGCAGCCTTTAAGGCAGCGCCCGCCCCGCAGAAGCCGATGCGCCCGGCGGCACGGTTTGCACCGCAGCGGCGGGGGCAGAGGGTGCAGCGGGAGGGAATGAAAATGCTTTTCGGCATAATATCCAAAGTCCTTTCCTTAAAATTTTCGGATTCATTCGTATTCAGTATACCACTTTTGGTGCCATTCGTGCTATACTGAAATACAGAGAAACGATAATACAAAAAGCGCAACATCTTTGCAGGGCAAGGAATGCGTTATGATGGAGGAGACCATGCGCACCGAAACCGATGAGATCCGCGATAATCTGAAGTATCTGGCTCTGCTGGCCAGAGATTACCCCTCGCAGGCGGCGGCCGCCAGCGAGATCATCAGCAATCAGGCGCTGCTCAAGCTGCCCAAGGGCACCGAGCATTTCATGAGCGACCTGCACGGCGAGAACGAGGCCTTTGTGCACATTTTGAACTCTGCCTCCGGCGTCATCCGGGAAAAGGTGGATGCCGTGCTGGGCGATACCATGCCGGAGGCAGCCCGTGCCGAGCTTGCCACCCTGATCTACTATCCCACCGAAAAGCTGCCCCAGCTCAAGGCACGCTGCACCACCGAGGATGCGTTGGAGCAGTGGTACACCCAGACCCTTCTCCAGCTGATCGATATCTGCCGTCTGGTGTCCTCCAAGCACACCCGCGACCATGTGCGCAGCTGTCTGCCTTCCAGCTGTGGCTATATTCTGGACGAGCTGCTCCACGCCCACTTTGAGGATCACGATAAAGATCTGTACTACGGCCAGATCGTGGGCAGCATCATCGAGAACGGCCGCGCCGACCGCTTTATCGTGCGCCTGTGCGAGCTCATCAAGCATCTGGCGGTGGATAAGCTGCATATCGTGGGCGATTTGTTTGACCGCGGCCCCCGCCCGGACATTATTCTGGATCTGCTGATGCGCCACCATAACGTGGATATCCAGTGGGGCAACCATGACGTGGTATGGATGGGTGCTGCCGCCGGCAGTCCTATCTGCATCTGCACCGTACTTAAGACTACGCTTGCCTACCACAACCACGGGATGCTGGAGGACTGCTACGGCATCAACCTGCGGCATTTGCAGCGCATGGCAGAGCAGTTCTACGGTGAGGACGATCTTTCCATCTGGATGCCCCACACGGACGCCGCCCGCGGCCCTTATACGCAGGGAATGCTCCACCGCTGCGCCGTGATGCACAAGGCTATCTCCATCCTCATGTTCAAGCTGGAGTGTCAGGTCATCGACCGCAACCCGGATTTCCAGATGCAGGGACGGGATTATCTGCGCCGCATCGACTGGGATGCCCACACCGTGCAGGTAGGGGAGAAGCGCTACCCCCTGCGGGACACCTCCTTCCCCACGGTAGACCCGGCAGACCCCGCAAGACTGAACCCGGACGAGCAGCTGGTGCTGCAAAAGCTGGTGCAGTCCTTCCGGCAGAGCGAAAGGCTGCAGCAGCATATTGAATTTTTGTATGCCAAGGGCAGCGTGTACCATATTGAAAACGGCAATCTGCTCTACCACGGTGCTGTGCCCATGAACACGAAGGGCGGCTTTGCGGTGGAGCACTTCGAGGGACGCCGCTACTCCGGCCGTGCCCTGATGGATTACTGCGACGCCCGCGCCCGCCGTGGCTACTATGGGGCAGAGGGCAGCGCCGCCCGCCAGAGCGGACAGGATTTTCTGTGGTATCTGTGGTGCGGTAAGCTTTCGCCCCTGTTTGGCCGCAGTGCCATGACCACCTTCGAGCGGCTGTATGTCGCAGACCCCGCCACCCATACGGAGGTCAAGGACCCCTATTATAGCTGGTACAACGATGAAGCCGCCTGCCGCCGCATTCTGGCAGAGTTCGGCCTGCCGGGCACGAGCCATATCGTCAACGGCCATGTGCCGGTGCAGGAGAAAAACGGCGAGAGCCCCATCAAGGGCGGGGGACGGCTGGTGGTCATCGACGGCGGGTTCTGCCGTGCCTACCACGAAAAGACCGGCATTGCCGGGTACACGCTGGTGTATTCCAGCCGCACCATGTCCCTGCGCACCCACCAGCCCTTTGAAAGCGCAGAAAAGGCCGTGCGGGAGAACTTGGACATCCTGTCCCAGAAGAACATTCTGGAGACCGAAAATCATCGCATCCTCGTGGAAGATACGGACGAGGGCGAGGTGCTGCGGGAGCGCGTGCATGACCTGAAGCAGCTGGTAACGGCTTATCAGCTGGGCTGGATCCCGGAGGCGCGGTGCGAGGATCACGTTTGGTGATATCGCCAAAGGGTAAAATCTGGGTCAGTTCTGGTCAAAATTGATGAAAAACCCAATAAAATTTTGGGATATCCGCGTGTAATCTGGGCAAAACAGAAAATAATGAAACAGATACAAATCGGGCTTTGCTTTTTTGTGGAAGTAGTGTATAATAGGATAGTTATAAATCTGCCTCGGTGTTGGTGAATCTGTACACCCCGGCGGTACAAGTAACGAGATGGAATGCTTTCAGTAGCCTTAACAGGCCTGTGGCACAGGCCTTTGACAAGGAGATCATAAAAGTGGAGAAATTTGTTATTACCGGCGGTAAGCCCCTGCACGGAGAAGTGACCATTTCCGGCGCAAAAAATGCGGCTGTGGGTATTCTGCCTGCTACCATTCTGGCAGCGGATGTCTGCGTGATCGAAAATCTGCCTGATATCAGCGATGTGTCGGTCAGCCTCAAGATCCTGAGCACCCTTGGTGCACAGGTGAAGATGCTCAACCGCAACACCTACGAGATCGATACGCGGCATCTGGTCACCACCAACGTGCCGGACGATCTGTCCCGCCAGATGCGCGCCAGCTACTACTTCCTTGGCGCACTGCTCTCCCGCTTCGGCAAGGCTCAGGTGGCCATGCCCGGCGGCTGCAATCTGGGCCCCCGCCCCATCGACCAGCACCTGAAGGTGTTCAGTGCACTGGGTGCAGAGGACAGCGTGGACTACGGCATGATCACCGTGCGCACCAAGCAGGAGCTGAACGGTGCCCATATCTTCTTTGATAAGGTCAGCGTGGGCGCTACCATGAACGGTATGCTCTCTGCGGTTATGGCCAAGGGTCAGACCATTCTGGAAAATTGCGCCAAGGAGCCCCATGTGGTGGATCTGGCAAACTTTTTGAATATGTGCGGCGCAGATGTGCGCGGTGCCGGTACCGATGTCATCAAGGTGCGCGGCGTGGAAAAGATGCACGGCTGCACTTACAGCATCATCCCGGATCAGATCGAAGCCGGCAGCTATATGGTGGCTGCTGCTGCCACCGGCGGCGATGTGCTCATCAAGAACGTCACCCCCAAGCACCTGGAGCCCATCACGGCCAAGCTGCGCCGCGCAGGGGTCACTGTGGAAGAATTTGACGATGCAGTGCGGGTATCCCGCACCGGCGATATTCTGCCGCTGAAGATCAACACCATGCCGCACCCCGGCTTCCCCACCGATATGCAGCCCCTGATGGGCGTGCTGCTGAGCGTGGCCAAGGGCACCAGCACCATCACCGAGAGCGTGTGGGACAACCGCTTCCGCTATGTGGACGAGCTGCGCAAGATGGGTGCCAGCGTGCAGGTGGACGGTCAGGTGGCCGTGTTTGAGGGCGTAGAAAAGCTCAGCCCCGCCCCGCTGCGCGCCTCCGACCTGCGTGCCGGTGCCGCTATGGTGGTGGCTGCTCTGATGGCCGATGGCACCAGCGAGATCGAGGAGATCGGTCATATCGAGCGCGGCTACGAGAATATCGTGGAAAAGCTGCGCGGTCTGGGTGCAGAGATCAGCAAGGTGGAGCGGGTGCCCGCTGCACTGGAACAGGCCCTGTAACACAAACAACAAAACAAACAGCCTGCCGTAAGTTCTGTGCGGCGGGCTGTTTTCAGGTGGTAACATAAGAGGTTTTCATGGCAGAGTTCATTTCATTGTATTCCGGCTCCTCCGGCAACAGCAGCGTGGTGCGCTGCGGTGCGCAGTACCTCATCGTGGATATGGGCAAGGGCGTGCGCACCACTACGGCAGCGCTCAAATCGCTGGGGCTTGCCATCAGCGATTGCGCGGGCATCCTTGTTACCCACGAGCACAGCGACCACGTCAAGGGGCTTTCCACCTTCCTGAAAAAGAACCCGCTGCCGGTGTACGGCGCAGCGGCTACGCTGGATTTTCTGGATGCCAACGACATCGTGCCCGCCAACTGTGAACTGAATACGCTGGAGGGCAGGGAAGAGGACATCGGCTGCTTCGGGGTGCAGTCTTTCCCCACCAGCCACGATGTGCCCTGCGTGGGCTACCGCATCCACACCCCGGACGATAAGACCATGACCATCGCCACCGACCTTGGCACTCTGACCCCGCCGGTGCACGAGGCGCTTTCCGGCTGCGACCTTGTGGCGCTGGAAAGCAACTACGACCTGCATATGCTGCGCAGCGGGCCCTACCCCTACTATCTGCGCGCCCGCATTGAGAGCGTGCGGGGACATCTTTCCAACGACGAGTGCTCCGCAAAGCTTTTGGAACTCATTCAAAGCGGCTGCAAAAGGTTTGCCCTGTGCCATCTCTCGCAGGAGAATAACACGCCAAGCCTTGCTCTGCAGACCGTGTTCACCACCTTGGGCGCAGCTGGTGTCGTGCCGGAAAAGGATTGCATCGTGCAGGCACAGCGCCGCAACGAGGTAAGCCCTGCATTAGAATTCTGATTTGTCAAACAATAAAGCCATCTGCAACAGCTGATTCCAAGGGCTTCAAGCCCCGGTCATGCTGCGGCAGATGGCTTTTTCTTTGCACGGTGCTGCGCGCTTATTTTGCAACTGTTTCTCTCAAAAGATGTATAACTCCGGCAGAAATAAAACGACTTATTCTGCGGCCTTCTGTACCCGGATATCACTGCCCAGAAACTGGATCTGTACAAAGGCTGCAAGGCGGCTGGAGATCTTTTCTGTATACAGCTTTTCCAGCAACGCACCGTCTGTGATGTTGGTAGTGACGATGGTGGGCAGTTTTGCACCCAAGCGGTTATTCAGCAGGCTGTACAGATTCGTCAGGAAAAAGCTGGAATTGAACTCGGTGCCCAGATCGTCCAAAATCAGCAGATCAGCGTTGCAGGCAGTCTGGAACAGGGTCTCCTCCTCGCCGCCGGGGTCGGTGCCGAAATGCAGCGCCTCCAGCTTGCCGAAAAAGTCCGGGCAGGAGACATAGATCACATCATAGTTCTGCCGCAGCACCTCCCCGGCAATGGCAAGGGCGGCATGGGTTTTGCCAAGGCCTGCGTTGCCCACCAGCAGCAGGCTTTCGCGGGTGGCAGGGGAGAAGTCTGCGGCGTAATCCCGCAGGTCGGCCAGAACGCTGGCCATGTAGCTGCGCACGCTCTCGCCCAGAGTCTTGTCCATGGTGTTGGGGTAGTAGTCCAGCTGCATGGTGTCAAAACTGGAGATGGACAGGCTGGAAAGTTCCTCAATCTCCTTCCGGCGCAGCTGCTGCATCACCCGACGCACACAGTCGCAGGTGCGGCCGTCCACCGCGCCGGTGTCCTCGCACCGCTTGCAGGTGAACTTCGGCTCCAGCGCATCCGCAGGGCGTCCGCTCTCAGCCAACAGGGCGGTCAGCTTCTGCTTTGCCGCCGCAAGGGCAGCGGCAGCCTCGGTGCGGTCCTTGCCGGAGGCTCCGGCAATGGCGCAGCGGATGCCCCGCACCCGCACCTCCTCCTCGGCATGGCGCAGCCCGGGAATGGCGGCTTCAGCTTCGGCCTGTGCATCCTGCGCCAAGGCGCGGGCGGTCTGCCGCCGTATGGCTACGGTGCGCAATGCCTGCTGATACAATTCGTTTTTGGTACGCATAAAGGCTCCTTACTCCGGTTTCTTGATCAGGGAACGGCGGCGGGTGGCGTTTTTCAGGATATCGTTTCCGCTGGGTGCAGCGCGGTCTACCCGGATATTCCGGCTTGCACCGGCTGCGGCCACCGGGCCGCGCACATCGTGGATGCTGCGCAGACCCTTGGCGTTCCATGTTTTGAGGATGCTGTTCCAGTACCACAGATCCCGCTTGGGGCCTGCCTGTACGGCGGCCTCCTGCACCATGGCATCATCGTAGCCGTACACCTCGTACCAGCGGGCAATGGCCTTGCGCCCGCCCAGCGTCAGCTCCTCGGGGGTGATCTGCAGCAGGCTGCTGACGTATTCCTCGCGGCTCTGGCGCAGTGCCAGCAGCTTTAAGTGGGCATCGGCCTGCTCGCCGGTCTCCACGCCCTCGGCACGCCAGACCTTCAGCTCGTGGGTCACGGCAGCCATGGTGCGCTTGCCCCGGCTGCCCACATAGGCTACGCACAGCATCACGGTCTCGGGTGCAAAGCCCTCCTGCACATACAGGTTCACCAGCTTTTCCATCTCGGTGTGGGTCAGCGGACGGGCAAAGCTGGTCTGCCCGCAGTCGATCAGGCTGGAGATCATGGGGTCGGTGCGGCTTGCGGCGGCGATCTCTGCCCAGCGCATGGGGGCGGGAGCGCTGGGCTCTGCGCCCGGCGCGGCGTTTTCCTCGTAGCGCTCCAAAAGCCCCGCACCTGCCCAGAAGGCAAGCGCACTCTCCGCGCTGATGCGGCTGCGCAGCTTGAGGTCGGCGCAGAGCTTGTCCGGGTCGGTCACGCCGGTGGCCAGCACATACAGCGCCACCCGCACATTGTATTCTTCGGCAATGCCCAGCTTGGAGAACACCAGCTGCGGCACGGCGATGGTATCGCCCTTCAGTTCCTTCAAACGGTAGATCATAGTTTCCTCGTTCGGTTTATTCGTTGGCAGGATCCGGCTCGGCAGGCGGCTCCCAAGGGTCGCAGTCCATCATGTCCGGGCAGTTGCTCCAGCGCTCCGGCTCGGCATCGTAGGCGTCCTTCAGATACTGCGCGGCGGCGGCACGCCCTTCGTCCGTAAGCGGAAATACCTCCCGGCGGCGCAGGGCGGGGTCGGTCTTGTCGATCGTCCAAGGCGCGGGCCAGTAGTCCACGGTGAGGATTTTCTCCTCTTTGGTGGCATCCGCGCCGCCGTTCGGGTCCGGCACGGTGCGTTTGCCCGGCGTAAGCCGGTAGCGCAGCCCGGCCTCGTTGCCGCTGTAATCGTTCTTGCACAAAAAGTAGTGCAGCAGGGGAACAAAGATCATGGTGCAGCTCGTCCTTTCCGGCAAAAGGCGCGGCCTTTTGCGCAATCAATTCTATTATAAAGCCGCCGGGCTAAAATGCAACAACTTTTTGCAGAACCGTCTGCAAAAGCAAGTCTGCTTACAGGAAATCCGGCCTTGACAGTGCCGCAGAAATATGGTAAAATATTGCCTGTTGCAGCAGATGTGCAATGTGCTACTGTGGCTCAGCTGGTAGAGCAGCTCACTCGTAATGAGCAGGTCGCCTGTTCGAATCAGGTCAGTAGCTCCAAAGGAAAACCCCCGAAAGTTGGCTTGTGAAGCCGATTTTCGGGGGCTTTTGTTTGCGCGTAAAGCCAAAAGCCGCCGCACCCTGTCCGGAAAACTCCGGCAGCAGAATGCGGCGGCGTATTGCCCCAAAAAACTTACTTAGAGATCTTCTGGCCGACCCAGATGCAGATGCAGGCACCGATCACCGAGATGGCAAAGGAAGAAAAGCTGCCGGAGGCGTGGATGCCCAGCAGGCCGAACAGAAACTCGCCCACAAAGCTGCCCAGCACGCCCATCAGGATGTTGCGGCCAAGGGACGTTTCCGTGCCCATAAAGCGCCCGGCCAGATATCCGGCCAGTGCACCCACCAGCACGCCCACAAAAAGGGACGCCAGCACACCCACCAGCGACAGCAGGCCGGTCAGGCAGCCCACCAGCACGCACAGCAGGGCAACGATGAGTAAAATCGTTAAAGTGATCATAGGTTATACCTCCTTAAAATTATGGCTCTGCCTGCTGCCCGGCGGCTTCGCGGGCGGTGCGGCAGATGTCTTTCAAACAGCATTTTTCGCATTCCGGCTTGCGGGCGTTGCACACCGCGCGGCCGTGCATCACAAAGCGGTGGCAAAGGTCGCTGCCTTCCTCCGGCGGAATAATCTTCCATAAGGCCATCTCCACCTTCTGCGGCTCTTTGATGCCGTCCACAAGGCCGATCTTATTGCACAGCCGGATGCAGTGGGTGTCGGTAACGATGGCGGGCTTGCCGAACACATCCCCCATGATGAGGTTTGCGCTCTTGCGCCCCACGCCGGGCAGGGCAAGCAATGCCTCAAAGGTGTCAGGCACCCGGCAGTCGTACTTGTCCCGCAGCATCCGCATACAGGCCGAGATGTCCCGCGCCTTGGAGTGTCCCAGTCCGCAGGGCTTGACGATGGCTTCAATGTCCTCCGGCTCGGCGGCAGCCAACGCCGCCACGCTGGGGTATTTTGCAAACAACTCCTCCACCACAATGTTCACCCGGGCATCTGTACACTGGGCGGCCAGCCGCACGCTGACCAGCAGCTGCCATGCGTGGTCGTAGTCCAGCGTGCACCCCGCATCCGGGTATTCGGCCTTGAGACGCCGGATGACCTCCAGCGCCAGCGTCTTTTTTGCGGTAAGGTCCTCCGGGGCTTTTTTTCGTACCGGCATGGGACAAACCTCCTTTGAAAGGGAATACCTGAATCATACCATGTTTGACAGGATTTGTAAATGTTTGCAGGGCATTATCTGAGAATGATTTTCAGAAAAGCCCTTGTCCTCCTTTTCTAAATGCGCTATACTATATAAAAAGTGCCTTGCGGGCAGGAAAGGAGAACCCACCATGAATGAACCACTTGCGCAGCGCCTGCGTCCCAAAACGCTGGCGGATGTGTGCGGGCAGCAGCATCTGCTGGCGCCGGGGCGGGTGTTCCGCCGCACCATCGAAAGCGGGCGCATTCCCAACATGATCTTTTACGGCCCCTCCGGCACCGGAAAGACCACGGTGGCACGCATCATTGCCGAGAACAGCGGCATGACCCTGCACAAGCTCAACGGCACCTCCTGCGGCACCGGGGATATCAAGGCAGTGCTCAAGGATATCGGCACGCTGGCAGCGGCGGGCGGCATTCTGCTGTATCTGGACGAGATCCAGTACCTGAACAAAAAGCAGCAGCAGAGCCTGTTGGAGTGCATCGAGGACGGCAGCGTCACCCTGATCGCTTCCACCACCGAGAACCCCTATTTCTACATTTATAACGCGCTGCTTTCCCGCTGCACGGTGTTTGAGTTCAAGCCCCTTGCCGCAGCGGACGTGGAGCGCGGGGTGCGCAACGCCGTGCAGCGCCTTTCCGAGGGGGAGCAGGTGCCAGTGTGCATGGATGAGGACGCCTGTGCCTATCTGGCCGAAAGCGCCGGGGGCGATCTGCGCAAGGCGCTGGGCTGTCTGGACTTTGCGGTCACGGCAGCGCCGGTAGAAAATGGAGAAAAGCGCATCACCTTAGATATGATTCGGCAGGTCACCCGCCGCACCGCCATGCGCTACGACCGGGAGGGCGATGACCACTACGACATCGTTTCCGCCTACCAGAAGTCCATGCGCGGCTCCGACCCGGACGCGGCGCTGCACTATCTGGCACGCCTATTGGAGGCGGGAGACCTGCCCTCTGCCTGCCGCCGGTTGATGGTGTGTGCCTGTGAGGATGTGGGGCTTGCCTACCCGCAGATCATCCCCATCGTCAAGGCGGCGGTGGATGCCGCCAACATGGTGGGGCTGCCGGAGGCGCGTCTGCCGCTTGCGGACGCAGTCATTCTGGTGGCCACCAGCCCCAAATCCAACAGCGCCCACGACGCCATCAACGCAGCCATTGCGGATGTGCAGGCCGGGCGCACCGGCCCCATCCCGCGCCAGCTGCAAAACAAGCACTTTGACGGCGAGGATGCGCTGGTAAAGGGGCAGAACTACAAATACGCCCACAGCTACTCAAACCACTGGGTGCAGCAGCAGTACCTGCCGGATGTATTGAAGGACACCAAATACTACACCTTTGGCGACAACAAGACCGAGCAGGCCGCCCGGGCGTACTGGGCAAAGATCAAAGGGGAAGAAAACGTCTGAACCGTGTGAAAAAGGAGGATGGATATGCGTTACTCAAAACAGCGGGAGCTTGTCATGCAGACGGTGGAGCAGCTGTGCGACCACCCGACTGCGGAGGAAATTTACGATAAAGCCGCGCAGGAGTGCCCGAACCTGAGCCTTGGCACCGTATACCGCAACCTGAACAGTCTGGTGGAGGCCGGGCGGGTGCGCCGGGTGTCCATTCCCGGCAAGGCCGACCGCTTTGACCACACCCTGCCGTGGCACAGCCATTTGTACTGCACCGTCTGCGGCGGCGTGACCGATGCAGAGGTGGACGGAAAACAGGTGATGGAGCTGGTCAAAAACCAGAAGGGCAGGGTGCAGGACTGCGCCGTGGTGCTGCTGGGCGTGTGCGAAGAGTGCTGCCGCAAGCAGGATGCAGAGGCGGCAGCGGCCAAACAGGCATAAAATTTGCGTGTTTCCTCTTGCCCGCAGCGGCCAAACAGGGTATACTAAAGAGTGTCTTTTATAGAATGGCAGAAAAAAGAGTTTCGCCGCATGGGGCTACCCTGCCCGGCGGAGAAGGATGGTTTTTTTGGAATACATTAACTTTGAACATAATACCGTTGCCGCCGAGCTGGTGCGGCAGACCTACGACACCCCGCCGCTGGCCTTTGTGCACAGCTACGGCTGCCAGCAGAACGTCAACGACGGCGAGCGCATCAAGGGTGTGCTGGTGGATATCGGCTACGGCCTGTGCGATAAGCCCGAGGACGCCGACCTGATCCTGTTCAACACCTGCGCCGTGCGCGAGCACGCCGAACAGCGGGTGTTCGGCAACGTGGGCGCGCTGAAGGGGCTCAAGGAAAAAAAGCCCGGCCTCATCATCGGCCTGTGCGGCTGCATGGCTAACCAGAAGCACATTGTGGAAAAGCTGCGCAAGAGCTACCCCTATGTGGATCTGGTGTTCGGCGTGGACGGCATCGACACCCTGCCGCAGCTGGTTGCCCAGAAGCTGCAAAAGCATAAGCGGGTGCTGCTGGACCCGGCGCAGCGTCCGGTCATCGTGGAGAACATCCCCATCCGGCGCGAGAGCGAGTTCCGCGCATGGCTGCCCATCATGTATGGCTGCGATAACTTCTGCACCTACTGCATCGTGCCCTACGTCCGTGGCCGCGAGAAGAGCCGCAAGTCCGGCGATATCCTTGCCGAGTTCCGCGGCCTTGTGGAGGCCGGTTATAAGGAGATCACCCTGCTGGGTCAGAACGTGAACAGCTACGGCAAGGGGCTGGAAGAGCAGATCGATTTTTCCGACCTGCTCAACCTGCTGTGCACCGTGCCCGGCGATTATCATATCCGCTTTATGACCAGCCACCCCAAGGACGCCAGCCATAAGCTCATTGATACCATCGCCGCCCAGCCGAAGCTGTGCAAGCACCTGCATCTGCCGGTGCAGTGCGGCTCCGACCGGCTTTTGCAGCAGATGAACCGCCACTATACGGTGGAGCAGTATCTGGAGCTCATCGACTACGCCCGCAAGACCGTGCCCGGCATCACCTTCTCCAGCGATATCATCGTGGGCTTCCCCGGCGAGACCGAGGAGGACTTTGTAAAAACGCTGGAGCTGGTGCGCAAGGTGGGCTATATGCAGCTGTTCACCTTTATCTACTCCAAGCGCACCGGCACCAAGGCTGCCGAAATGCCGGACCCCACCCCCCGCAAGGAAAAGACCGACCGCATGACCCGCCTGCTGGCTACGCAGGACGAGATCGCCATGGCGCTGGTCAAGGCGCAGGTAGGGCAGACCGTCCGGGTGCTGGTGGAGGGCTTCGGCCGCAACGAGGGCACCCTTTCCGGCCGGCTTGATAACAACCTGACCGTGGAGTTTGCCGCAGACCCGGCACTGCTGGGCAGCTACGCGACCGTACATCTCACCGGTGCCCGCGCCACCGTGCTGCTGGGTGAGGTGGAAGCATAAAAACGTGATTCCGGGGCAAACTGCCCCAGAAAGAATAAAAACAACAAGGAGAACCCAATCATGGATTGCATTGATCTTTTCAAGCGTGCCGCCATGGCACTGCAGACCGACCCCCGCTACGTCATTCTGGATCAGGCCCGCAAGGCAAACGATAAGGATGAAGAGCTGCAGAACCTGATCGGCGAGTTCAATCTGGCCCGCATGGATCTGAACAACGAGATCGGCAAGAACGAGCGCGACGATGCCCGCATCGCTGAGCTGAACGAGAAGGTGAACAGCCTTTACGGCCAGATCATGGGCAACGAGGGCATGGTGGCATACAACGAGGCCAAGCGCGAGTGCGAGAATCTGGTCAACTATATCGACGCCATCATCAACACCGCCATGAACGGCGGCGACCCCATGACCGTGCAGGAGCCTTCTGCCTCCTGCACCGGCAGCTGCTCCACCTGCGGCGGCTGCCACTGAGCAGAGCTTTCATCGGAACGCGGCTGTGCAACACAGACCGCGTTTTGTTTGCACTGGCGGTTACAGCCCGCAAACCGGCTGACGGAACCATACAAGGGAAAGAGGAAAAACCATGGCAGAGCTTTCGCCCATGATGCAGCAGTATCTTGAGATCAAAAACCAACACAAGGACGAAATTCTTTTTTACCGCATCGGCGATTTTTACGAGATGTTCTTCGACGATGCCGTCACGGCCTCCCGGGAGCTGGAGCTTACCCTTACCGGCAAGCAGTGCGGCCTTGCGGAGCGCGCTCCCATGTGCGGTGTGCCCTTCCACAGCTATGAGGGCTATGTGGCGCGTCTGATCGCCAAGGGCTATAAGGTCGCCATCTGTGAGCAGGTGGAGGACCCCGCCAAGGCCAAGGGGCTTGTTAAGCGGGACATCATCCGGGTGGTCACCCCCGGTACGGTCATTGAAAGCAGTATGCTGCAGGACGACCGCAACAACTACATTGCCAGCCTGTACCTCAAGGGCAAAAAGGCCGGTCTGTGCTTTGCGGATGTTTCCACCGGTACGGCGCACATCACCGAGCTGACGGCAGATAAGATCGCCCCGGCGGTCATTACCGAGTTGTGCCGCTACCACCCCAGCGAGGTGCTGCTGAACCCCGGCCTGCTGGACTGCCGCGAGGTGACCGCCTATATCAAAAAGAACATGAACTGCTCGGTGGAGCTGGTCGAGGATGAGCGCTATGCGCCGGGGCTGGTGGCCTCTGCGCTGGAGGAGCAGTTTGGCCGCGACTGGCCGCAGACCACCGGCATAGCCGCCGAGGGCCTTGTGCGCTTTGCTATGGCCGCGCTGCTGGAGTATCTGCACGATACCCAGATCAAGGGCGTGGAGCGGCTAAAGACCGTCATTACTTACAACGAGGCCCAGTTCATGCGGCTTTCGCCGGTCACCCGGGCAAACCTTGAATTGACCGAGACCCTGCGCGGCCGCGAAAAGCGCGGCACCCTGCTGTGGGTGCTGGATAAGACCAGCACCGCCATGGGCAAGCGGATGCTGCGCAGCTGGATCGAGCAGCCGCTTATTTCCAGCCAGCTTATCAACCAGCGTCTGAATGCCGTGGAGGCGCTGGTGCGCCAGACCATGGTGCGCGGCGACCTGACCGAGGAGCTGCACTACATCGCGGATCTGGAGCGCCTGATGACCCGCACGGTGTACGGCTCTGCTACCCCCAAGGAGATCTACACCCTTGCCCAGACCTGCGACCGTCTGCCCGGCCTGCGCAAGCAGGCGGAGAGTTGCAACTGCCCGGAGCTTTCTGAACTTGCTACCGGCATCGACCCGCTGGAGGATATCAAGGCGCGCATTTATGCCGCAGTAGACCCGGATGCACCCTCCACACTCAAGGATGGCGGCGTCATCGCCAAGGGCTACCACGCCGAGGTGGATGAGCTGCGCTCTATCCGCGATAACACCAAGGGCGTGCTGGCACAGCTGGAGGCTCGCCTGCGGCAGGAGACTGGCATCCCGAAGCTGAAAATTGGCTATAACCATGTGTTCGGCTACTTCATCGAGGTGAGCAACTCCTATAAGAACCTTGTGCCGGAGACCTATATCCGCAAGCAGACCCTCACCTCCGGCGAGCGGTACATCACGCAGGAGCTGAAGGAGCTGGAAAGCAAAATTCTTGGCGCACACGAGCGGCTCATCTCGCTGGAGCGCCGCCTGTTTGACGAGCTGCTGGAGAGCATCGGTGCCCAGCTGGACCGCATCCAGCGCACCGCCAACGCCATTGCCCAGCTGGACGTGCTGGCCGCGCTGGCGCAGGTGGCTGCGGAAAACAACTACTGCCGCCCCGTGGTGGACGACAGCGATGTGCTGACCATCACCGAGGGGCGCCACCCCGTGGTGGAGCAGGTGCTCAAGGGCAGTATGTTCGTACCCAACGATACCACCCTCAACTGCACCACCGACCGCTGCCTCATCATCACCGGCCCCAACATGGCGGGTAAATCTACCTATATGCGTCAGAATGCCCTCATCGCCCTGATGGCGCAGATCGGCTCCTTTGTGCCGGCAGCCAGCTGTCATGTGGGCGTGGTGGATGCTATTTTCACCCGCATCGGTGCCTCGGACGACCTTGCCGCAGGTCAGTCCACCTTTATGGTGGAGATGACCGAGGTGGCCGAAATTTTGAAAAACGCCACCGCCAAAAGCCTTGTGGTGCTGGACGAGATCGGTCGCGGCACCTCCACCTTTGACGGCATGAGCATCGCCCGCGCCGTGGTGGAGCATATCGCAGACCCCGCCAAGGGGCTGGGCTGCAAGACCCTGTTCGCCACCCACTACCACGAGCTGACTGAGCTGGAAGGCACCGTGGAGGGCGTAAAAAACTACAACATCGCGGTCAAAAAGCGCGGCGAGGACATCACCTTCCTGCGGCGTATCGTGCGCGGCCCCGCCGACGACAGCTACGGCATCGAGGTGGCAAAGCTGGCCGGTCTGCCCGGCAGCGTGACCCGCCGCGCCCACGAGGTGCTGCGCACGCTGGAGGCCTCTGCCCCCAAAAACAAGGTGGAGCAGATGGATTTTGATGCCTTGCAGGAGTACAATTCCCCGGCAGTGCCCAGCGAGATGATGGAAAAGCTGGAAGCTGTGGATGTGGAAACGCTTACCCCCATTGAAGCACTGAACTTTTTGTACGAGCTGAAAAAGACCCTCAAGGGCAGCCTGAACGGCTGACCGTAAAAATAGTAACCACAGGGGAGGGAAAGACCATGGCAGTCATCCATGTTCTGGATAAGCATACCGCGGAGCTGATCGCCGCCGGTGAGGTGGTGGAGCGCCCGGCATCGGTGGTCAAGGAACTGCTGGAAAACTCCATCGACGCCGGTGCAACGCAGGTCACCGTCAGCATCGAGTCCGGCGGTGTAAAGCTGATCGAGATCAGCGATAACGGCACCGGCATTGATGCCGAGTATATCCCGACAGCCTTCATCCGCCACGCCACCAGCAAAATTGAAAAACCGGACGATCTGAACAGCATCCATACGCTGGGCTTCCGGGGCGAGGCACTGGCTTCCATTGCCAGCGTAGCGCGGGTAGAGTTGCTCACCCGCACCGAGGTGGACGAGTTTGCCACCTGCTACCGCATCGCCGGCGGCGAGGAGCAGGGCAGAGAGCCTGCCGCCCGCGCCGTGGGCACCACCATCCGGGTGCAGGATCTGTTCTACAACACCCCCGCCCGCATGAAGTTCCTCAAAAAGGACTCCAGCGAGGGCACCTTTGTGGCAGATAACGTAGGTCATGTGGCGCTCAGCCACCCGGAGGTCAGCGTCAAATTTATCCGGGAAGGTAAGCTGCAATATGTCACCCCCGGCGATGGCCAGCTGCGCAGCGCCGCCTATGCAGTGCTTGGCCGGGAGTTCAGCCGCGACCTCATTGAGGTGCACTCCGAGGAGGGGCTGTACCGGGTCACTGGTCTGATCACCCCGCCCAAGAGCTGCCGCGCCAGCCGCAGTATGCAGCATTTTTACATCAACGGCCGCTATGTGCGCAACCGCACCATTATGGCGGGCATGGAAATGGCCTTTAAGGGCACGACCATGCAGGGCAAGTTCCCGGGCGGCATCCTGCTGCTGGAAATGCCCACCGACCTTGTGGACGTCAATGTCCACCCTGCAAAGATCGAAGCCCGCTTTGCCCGGGAAAATGACGTGTTCGATGTCGTTTACCATGCGGTCAAGCTGGCGCTGGCACAGCCCGGCACCGGGGAGCGGCACTTCACCTTTGAAGCAGACGAAAAAGAGAAAGCTGAAAAAGAAAACGATACACAGAACGAAAATACTGTAAAGAATAATCACTTTACAGGGCTTTCTGCCGTCATTCCGGGTCAGGCAGACCCCGGCACGCTGCCCGCGCAGCGCTGGGAAGCCCCACAGCCGCAGCGCCCCGCTGCCGCACCGGCTCAAACACCTTCTCACATTGACAAAAGCGTCTTGGCAGCGACAGCACCTTCTTTTTCGCCTATAGCTACAGCACACAGGATACGGCCACAGGAGGCTTGTTCTTCTGCGCCCGCGGCTGCTGTGCCCTCGTGGCGGCAGTCTGGCCCCGCAGAGGACATTCTGGACCCGGTAGTCACCCTCCACAGCCCGGAAAAGCCGGATGCAACCGAAGTCCAGCCCACACCGCAGCCCTTCCGGGCAGCTGCCGGTGAGGCGCAGCTGGATGTGCACCCGGAGGCAGATGCTGAAACCGATCCGCTGGTGGATCACATGGCAGCATGGGACACCATGCCCGCCGCCCCGGAGATCGAAGCCGCCTCGGTGCCCTATCAGCCGGAAGAACCCGCGCAGCCGGAACAGCTGGGCTTTGACGTGCCGCAGGGAGAAGAGCCGCTGCGGTATGTGGGCGAGGTGTTCCGCACCTATATTTTGGCCGAGCGGGGAGACGAGTTGTGTCTGATCGATAAGCACGCCGCCCACGAGCGTCAGCTGTACGAAAAGCTGGCCGCGAACTACGGCAATGTGCCCAGCCAACTGCTGCTGCAGCCCGCCGCCATCGACCTTTCCGCAGAGGAAAAGCAGGCGCTGCTGGAAAACCAGGCGCTGCTGGAAAACGCCGGACTGGATGTAGCGGATTTTGGCGGCAGCACTGTGCTGCTGCGCGCTGTGCCTGCGGACGTAGAGCCGCAGAATGCCGAGGATTTATTGGTAGAGATCGCTGACCGCCTGCTCAAGGGCAGCCGGGACGCGCTGAACGAGCACACCGAATGGGTGCTGCACTCCATCTCCTGCCGCGCCGCCATCAAGGCGGGGGACAAGTCCTCCCCGCAGGAGCTTATGGCACTGGCCGAAAAAATTCTCTCCGGCGAGGTGCCGCCCTTCTGCCCCCATGGCCGTCCCTGCGTGCTCAAGCTTACCCGAAAGGAGTTGGAAAAGCAGTTTGGACGCATCGTGTAATGTAAAACCCGCCGTGGTGGCTGTGGTAGGCCCTACTGCCACCGGCAAGACCGCGCTGGGCGTTGCGCTGGCGCAGCAGTTCTCCGGCGAGGTCATCAGTGCCGACTCCATGCAGATCTACAAAGGTCTGGATGTGGGTACCGCCAAGGTCACCCCGCAGGAGACCTGCGGCATCCCGCACCACGGCGTGGATATCCTCACCCCGGAAAAGACCTTCAGCGTGGCGGATTTCACCGCGCTGGCAGGGGAGTATATCCAAGATATCACCGCCCGGGGGTATCTGCCGCTGCTGGTGGGCGGCACCGGTCTGTATGTGCAGAGCCTTTTGTACGGCGTGCGCTTCACCGCCGAAAAGGCCCCGGACGGCCTGCGCGAGCAGCTGGCTGCCGAGCTGGAAGCCATCGGCCCGGAGGCCATGTACGCAAAACTGCAAGCCGTAGACCCGGAAGCCGCCGCTGCCATCCACCCCAATAATAAGGTGCGTGTGCTGCGGGCGCTGGAGCACTACTACGCCACCGGCAAGCGGCTCAGCGAACAAAAGGCCGATTCGCTGCCGCCGGAGCGTCCCTACCGCAGCCTTGTGCTGGGGCTGGATTTCCCGGACCGTGCAGCGCTGTACCGCCGCATCGACCTGCGGGTGGACAAAATGCTGGAAGCCGGGCTTTTAGCCGAGGCGGAATACGTCTGGCGCAACCGCGAAGCCTTCCGCACCGCCGCACAGGCCATCGGCTATAAAGAATTTTTTCCGTATTTCCAGCAAACTGCCGCGCTTGAGGCCTGCACCGAAAAACTCAAACAGGCCTCCCGCAACTACGCCAAGCGCCAGCTGACATGGTTCCGCCACATGGACGGGGTCACATGGCTGGATGCCGGGGCGGCAGACGTGCAGCAGACCGCCCTGCGTCTGACCCAAGACTTTTTATTGAAAGGATGATCCTTATGCCGGAAACCCCTCAGGAGCCGCGCCGCAAGCTCTCAGCGCTTACCACGCTGGCGGTCGTGCTGGCCACCTTTTTGCTGGCGGCGGCAGCGTATGTCTGCTGGCAGGCGGCGCACATCCTTTTTCCCCAGAACGTCTACGAAACGGCGCTGCCCATCACCATCTCCGATACCATTGAAGCGGACGGCGTGCTGCTGTTTGACGAGACCTGCATTTCCGGCAGCGGCAATCTGGGCTACCTTGTCTCGGACGGCGAGCGGGTGTCGGCGGGCACTGCCGTTGCAGAGCTGTATACCGACGCCAATCAGGCGGTGCTGCGCCAGCAGCTGACCCAGCTTACCGGCCAGATCGACCTGCTGCAGCGCTCCCAGAACACCGCAGCCACCCAACTGGACGGCCTGCTCAAGGAGCGCTCCGGGGCACTGTACGACCTGCTGGACGCACTGGATACCGCCCGCTACAGCGATGTGGACGAAAGCGCCGACGCCTATTTGCTGGCGCAGAACAAGCTGTGGATCACCACCGGCGATACCGCCGGCTTTGCGGATCAGATCGCGCTGCTTGCCCAGCAGGCACAGACTGTGCAGGCACAGCTGGGCAACCCCACCCAGATCCTTGCACCCACCACCGGCTACTTTGTCCGAGCCGCCAGCAGCGGTCGGCTGAACGCCGGGGCTGCGGACATTCTGGCGCAGAGCCCGGAGCAGCTCAAGGCCTATCTGGACTCCGGCCCCGAAATGCCGCTGGATGGCTGCGTAGGCAAGCTGGTGTCCGGGTTCAGCTGGCAGTACGCCGGGGTGTGCTCTGCAAAGCAGGCTGAAAAGCTGCTGGGCACGGACGGCAAGCCCCTGCGCACGGCGGTGGAGATCAGCTTTCCCGGCCAGAGCGATGCCGCCTTGCGCGCCACCGTTTCCGAGGTGACCATTGATGCAGAAAAGGATGTTGCCCGCTTTGTGCTGCAATGCAACTCCATCAACGGCGATGTGCTGTGCCTCAACCACGCTCGCGCCCGCATCAGCACCGGCGAGAGCACCGGCCTGCGGGTACCCGCCGCAGCGGTGCACTACCTCAAGGAGGACGGCACCGAGGCCGAGACGCAGGGCGAAAACTATATCCCCGGCGTGTACGTCAAGTACGGCAACATCGCCCGCTTCTGCAAGATCGACCCCGTGGATGCCGACCATCCGCTGGTCACGGAAGGGGATTACATCCTTGTTTTGCCCAAGGGAACGGACGGTTCTGTCAGTCAGGTAAGGCTTTATGACGAAATAATCGTCTCGGGACAAAATTTATATGACGGAAAACTTTTGTAGTTATTGACATCTGCTGCAAAAAATCAGATAATAGTAAAAGCTATTTGCATTCTTTTTGCAAAGAACGCCAGGCAGCCGGGCGCTGCCCGAATGAAAGGAGCAGATAATTATGTCTTTGCTGGATAGCATTAAGAAGGGCCTGATGGGCGAAGGGGACGAGTACGAGGATCAGTACATCGATGACGGCCCCCAGATGGTGAACAATAACAGCGGCGTTGGCATCGGGATGGACGAAGAGACCGAAGAGCCTGCCGAGAGCACCAGCAAGAAGAACAAGGTGGTCAACATCCATGCTACCACCCAGCTCAAGGTGGTTCTGGTCAAGCCCGAGCGGTTTGAGGATGCCAGCACCATTGCTGACCATCTGAACAACAAGCGTACCGTGGTGCTGAATCTGGAGTCCACCAACAAGGAGGTCTCCCGCCGTCTGGTGGACTTCTTGTCCGGCGTGGCATACGCCAACAACGGCCAGATCAAGCGCGTAGCCAACAGCACCTTTATCATTACCCCGTACAACGTGGATATCATGGGCGACCTGTTGGACGAGCTGGAGAACAATGGCGCATTCTATTGATCCGGCATCCGGTGCGGTGCGGGGCTTTGTGCCCGCCCGCAACGATGAGGAACGCTATCTCATGCGGCATATCGAGGATCTTGCCGATGCGGCTTTTTCCCGCGGCATAGCCCGGTACTCTGCATTTCTCAGTGACCGGGAGCAGGATCTTGCCCGGGCGGCACTGGGGCGTGCCGGTGTGCGGGACGGCTGGCGTTTTGACGGCGGCTGGCCCGAGGCCGAGCGCCGGGTGCTCTGTCTGGAGCCGGAGTACAGCTACGGCGAGTGTCCGGTGCGCTGCGTACAGCTGCAATGCCGGGCATTGCCCGGTGCGGCGCTTCCGGCGCACAAGGACTATCTGGGCAGCCTGATGGGGCTTGCCCTCAAGCGCGAGGCACTGGGCGATATCCTGCTGCCTGCCGATGCGCCGGGCACAGCCTATGTGTTCGCGCTGGAGCCGGCGGCAAGGCTCATCTGCCGGGAGCTGTGTCAGGCGGGACGCACCGAGGTGTCCACCCGTCTGCTGGAGCCGGAGGAACTCCCGGCCTTTCCGGCACCGGAGCGGCAGCTGCTCACTGCCACCGTGTCCTCCCTGCGGCTGGACGCGGTGCTCTCTGCCATGCTGCACGTCAGCCGCGGCACCGCTGCGGAGCTGATCGAGGCGGGCAGGGTAGAGATCAACCATCTGCCGGTAGAAAAGCCCCATGCCCCCGTATACGAGCAGGATGTGTTCACCGTGCGCGGCAAGGGCCGCTTCCGGCTGACTGCATTGCCCGGGAAAAGTAAAAAAGATCGTTCGATCATTGAGTTCTTTCAATATTAAAAGCTATGGGAGGAAATGACTATGCTGACCCCGCAGGATGTCCGCTCTGTACAATTTGAAAAAAACCTCCGCGGCTACCGTACAGAGGACGTGGATCGTTTTCTGGACAAGGTCGAGGAGCAGCTGCAGCAGAACGATGCGCAGGCAGAGCAGCTGCGCAAGCAGATCGCAGATCTGACCGCAGAGAACCAGAAGCTCAAGGGCGAGCTGCAAAGCTTTGAGGCTGACGGCGATATGCTCAAGAGCGCACTGATCAACGCTCAGCGTATGGGCGAAAACGTGATCCGCGAAGCAAACCAGAAGGCTGAGGAGATCATCCACCGCGCAAATCTGCGGGGCGACGACATCATCCGCGACGCCAACGAGCTGCTGCAAAAGGCAAGCGACCGCGCAGACGAGATCGAGAACGAGGCCAACGAAAAGCGTCTGGCTGAGGAGCGGGAGTACGACCGCGTCCGTCTGGAGGTCACCCGCTTCAAGTCGGATGTGCTCAATCTGTACCGCAGCCATGTGGAGTCCCTGAGCCGTCTGCCGGAGTTCCAGAAGGACACCAAGGACGCCGAAAAGGATGCCCCCGCACAGGACGCAGCGCCTGCGCAGGAAGCTGCCGCAGAGCAGCCCGCCGCACAGCCCGAGGCTGCTCCCGCAGCCGATGTAGCAGCCCCGGCCGAGCAGCCTGCCGCTAAGGCTGCCGAATCCACCGAAACCACCGAACCTGCCGCCCCTGCCGCCCCTGCCGATGACGACAAGGCGGCTGACAGCAGCGAGGATTTCTGGGCAAAGGACGAAAGCCAGCTCAAGCTGGACCCGCCTCCTGCTGATATGAAGCCGGACGAGCCGGACTACGATGCTTTTCAGGGCGTCAAGTTCAGCGAGTAAGGCACCCAACGCAAAAATAGAGGAGAGTGTAAACCATTGGCTAAGAACAAATCGCAGTACGACAGTACGTTGAATCTGCCCAAGACCCTGTTTGAGATGCGCGCCGGTCTGCCCAAAAAGGAGCCGGTCATGCTCAAGGATTGGGACGACAACGACCTGTACAACCAGCTCATGAAGCATAACGAGGGCAAGCCCCAGTTCATTCTGCACGACGGCCCTCCGTATGCAAACGGCAACATCCACATGGGCACCGCCCTGAACAAGATCATCAAGGATATCATCATCCGCGAAAAGAACATGGAGGGCTATCAGGCTCCCTATGTGCCCGGCTTTGATACCCACGGCCTGCCCATTGAGCTGAAGGCTCTGTCCTCGGTCGGCGACAAGAAGAAGGACATCTCCAAGCTGGAGCTGCGCCAGATCTGTGAAAAGTTTGCCACCGAGCACATTGACATCATGAGCGACCAGTTCAAGCGTCTGGGCGTCATCGGTGACTTCGAGCACCCCTACCTGACCCTGAAGCCTGAATTTGAGGCACGCCAGATCGAGATCTTCGGCGAGATGGCCAAGAAGGGCTACATCTACAAGGGCCTCAAGCCCGTGTACTGGTGCCCGGACTGCCGCACTGCGCTGGCAGAAGCCGAGATCGAGTACGGCGAGGACGACTGCGATTCCATCTTTGTGCGTTTCCACGTCTCGCAGGACCCCAACGGTGTGCTGGCAAAGTACGGCATCCCCATGGATAAGACCTACTTCGTCATCTGGACCACCACCACCTGGACCCTGCCCGCCAACGAGGCTATCTGCCTGAACGGTCAGTTCGAGTACTCCTTTGTCAAGATCGGCGAGGAGTACCACATCATGGCCACCGAGCTGGTCAAGAGCGTCATGGACGCCTGCCACATCGAGAACTACGAGATCGTGGGCGAGCCTGTTTCCGGCGCTGAGTTCGAGTTGATGCGCTATAACCACGTCTACCTGCCCAAGGAGGGCTGGGTCATTCTGGGCGACCACGTCACGCTGGAAAGCGGTTCCGGCTGCGTGCATACTGCAGGCGGCCACGGCGTGGACGACTTCAACGTCTGCCAGAAGTATCCGCAGGTGGCCATCACCGTGCCTGTGGACGACGGCGGTTACCTGACCGAGCTGGCCGGTAAATACGCTGGTCAGCGCGTATGGGCAGCCAACAAGACCATTCTGGCCGACCTGACTGCCTCCGGCGCTGTGATGGGTCAGGTGCACATCAAGCACCAGTACCCCCACTGCTGGCGCTGCCACAACCCCATCATCTTCCGCGCTACCGAGCAGTGGTTCTGCTCCATTGCCAAGTTCCGCGAGGACGTGTACAAGGCCATTGATACCGTCACTTGGATGCCGGATTGGGGTCATGACCGCATGACCGGCATGGTGCGCGACCGCAACGACTGGTGCATCAGCCGTCAGCGTACTTGGGGCGTGCCCATCCCCGCCTTCTACTGCAAGAAGTGCGGCACCTACCACATCACCGATGCCACCATCAAGGCTGTCAGCGCCCTGTTCCGCAAGGAAGGCTCTGACGCATGGTATAAGTACGATGCCGAGCAGATCATCCCCGCAGGCGAAGTGTGCGAAAAGTGCGGCGCTTCCGAGTGGGAGAAGGACACCGACATCATGGACGTCTGGTTCGACTCCGGTTCTACCCACGCTGCCGTGCTGGACGAGCGCCCCGAGCTGCGTTTCCCCGCCGATATGTATATGGAAGGCGGCGACCAGTTCCGCGGCTGGTTCCAGTCCAGCCTGCTGACCAGCGTTGCAAGCAAGGGCTGCGCACCCTATAAGTCTGTTCTGTGCCACGGCTGGGTCGTGGACGAGCAGGGCAAGCAGATGCACAAGAGCGCCGGCAACGGCGTGGAGCCCAGCGAGATCATCAAGGACTACGGCGCCGATATCATCCGTCTGTGGGTGGCCTCCTCTGACTACACCGTGGACGTGCGTGCCGGTAAGAACATCTTCAAGCAGCTCAGCGAGGCTTACCGCAAGATCCGCAACACCGCCCGCTTCATTCTGGGCAATCTGGACGGCTTTGACCCCAACACCGATTGTGTGGCAGACGACCAGCTGCAGGATATCGACCGCTGGGCACTGGCTGCGCTGGATGACCTGATCGTCAACACCAACGCAGGCTACGCTGTGTACGACTTCAACAAGGTCTACCACGCCGTGTATAACTTCTGCGTGGTGGCCATGTCCAACTTCTATCTGGATGTCACCAAGGATCGTCTGTACTGCACCAACGGCACCGCCCGCAAGGCTGCCCAGACCACCATGTACAAGATCCTTGTCGCTCTGGACAAGATCATTGCCCCCATCCTGTGCTTCACCAGTCAGGAGATCTGGGACTTCATGCCCAAGACCGAGGGTATGAACAAGTATGTGGTGTTCGAGCAGATGCCCAAGGCTGGCCAGTACGCCGCCGACGATGCCTTCAAGGCAAAGTGGGCACAGCTCATCGCCGTGCGCGACGAGGTCAAGAAGGTGCTGGAGCAGGCCCGTGCTGAAAAGCTGATCGGCGCTTCTCTGGAAGCTTCCGTCACCCTGTACTGCAATGATGCCGTCTATGACCTGCTGAACAGCATCCCCATGGACGAGCTGGCCGACCTGATGATCGTCTCCCATGTGGAGCTGGTCAAGGGCGAGGGCGGCGCTGCCAGCGCTGTCGAGGGCTTGGGCGTTGCAGCTGCACACGCCACCGGCGACAAGTGCGAGCGCTGCTGGAAGTACTCTGCTTCCATCGGCAGCCACCCCGCACACCCCACCCTGTGCGCACGCTGCGCCAGCGTTGTGGAAGCATAAGCGTCCCGCATAAATACAAATCTGTTTTGTAAAAGGGCGGCGCTCCCTTGACCGGGGAGCGCCGTTTTTTATAACAGAAACGAGGTAGCTAATGGCATTTGTACTCTTTAATCTGGCAGCTGTTGCCGCGCTGATCGGCATTGACCAGCTGATCAAGCTGTGGGCAGTGCAGGCCTTGCAGCCGGTAGGCGCTATGCCGCTCATCCCCCATGTGGTGGAGCTGCGGTTTGTGCTCAACCCGGGCATGGCCTTCAGCCTGCTCAGCGGCAAGCAGCTGTTCCTTATCATCGCCACCAGCGTGGCGCTGCTGGCGGTGGCCTATGGACTGTTCTTCCGCAGCCGCGGCAAGCGCCTGCAGCAGGCAGCGCTGGTGCTGGTGCTGGGCGGCGGCATCGGCAACCTGATCGACCGTGTGCTCAACGGCGAGGTGGTGGACTACATCAACCTGCTGTTCATGCGCTTTGCCGTGTTCAATTTTGCGGATATCTGCGTCTGCGTGGGCGTGGCACTGTGGGTGCTGGTGATTTTTCTGGACGAGGTCCACGCCGATAATGCCGCCTCCAAGGAGCAGTAAGCCATGGAACAGCGTGAATTTATCGTAGAGCAGGAGACTGCCGGGCAGCGCATCGACCACTTTCTCAGCGGCGAGGACACCGGCCTGTCCCGCTCGGCGCTGCAGGCGCTGGTGGCCGAGGGTCATGTGCAGTGCAACGGCAAGGCTGTGGCAAAAAGCCTGAAGCTCAAGGCAGGGGACACCGTGCTGCTGGAGATTCCGGACGCAAAGCCCATCGAGGCCGTGCCGCAGGATATCCCGCTGGAGATCGTCTACGAGGACGCTCACCTGCTGGTGGTCAACAAGCCTAAGGGCATGGTGGTGCACCCCGCACCCGGCAACCCGGACGGCACGCTGGTCAACGCCCTGCTGTGGCATTGCAAGGGCAGCCTTTCCGGCATTGGCGGCGAGATCCGCCCCGGCATCGTTCACCGCATTGATAAGGACACCAGCGGCCTGCTGGTGGTGGCAAAGGACGACGCCACCCACATCGGTCTTTCTCAGCAGATGGCGGTGCACAGCGTGGAGCGTGCCTACCAGACGGTGGTCTACGGCGGCTTTGCGCAGGACGAGGGCTTTGTGGAAGCAAACCTTGGCCGCAGCAAGACCGACCGCAAAAAAATGGCAGTCTACCCGGCCGCCGAGCCCCACACCAAATACGCCTACACCGGCTATAAGGTGCTGGAGCGGCTGGGGGAGTTCACCCTGCTGGAATGCCGCCTAAAGACCGGACGCACCCATCAGATCCGCGTGCACATGGCCTCTATCCACCACCCGGTGGCAGGGGACCCGGTGTACGGCCCCCACAACTGCATCACCAGCCTGCACGGCCAGTGCCTGCACGCCAAAACGCTGGGCTTTATCCACCCCATCACCGGGGAGCAGCTGCGGTTCGACTCCGAACTGCCGGACTACTTTACCCATTTTCTCGCAACACTCAGGAGGAAAAACACATGAACGATTCTCTGGCATCCACTCTGGTGCTCTGTGATCTGGATAACCTGCTGCTGGGCGAGGATGGCAATCTGACCCAAGTGGTGCGGGACGTTTTGCAGCTGTTCAGCAGCCGCGGCGGCAGACTTACTGTTTTCTCGCAGCGCTCTCCGCGCGCCGTGCGCTCCATTCTGGGCAGCGTGCGTCTGGCTGCGCCTGCGCTGGTGTGCGGCGGCACCATGGCCTACCACTATGCCGACGGCAACCGGGTGCCCCTGTGCAGCTTTGCCCAGCAGCAGGAGCTTTTTGCCTGCCTGCCGGATACCCCCGGCGTGGGCGTTGCCGTGCAGATGCAGGACGGCACTACCCGGGTGCTGCGCATGAGCAATGCACTGGAGCGCCATCTGCGGCAGGAGTGGACCCCGTATCTGCTGGCAAACGCCGCCGATATCCACCCCGAGCAGGTGCTGCGGGTGCTGCTGTATCAGGACAGCAAGTCTGTGCCCCTGATCTCGCTGGCAGAAAAGGCCATCGGGGATCGTGTTGCCCTGCTGGGCGAGCGCATCGCCCCGGATACCCTTGTCCTCACCCCCAAGCGCATCTCCGGCCGGGAAATGCTGGACACCGTCTGCACCATGGCGCAGGTGGGTGCGGAGCAGGTCCTTGCGCTGGCGGGCGGTCAGCCCATGCTGGAGCTGGTGCAGACCGTGGAGCACAGCGCAGTGGCCGCCGATGCCCCGGCAGAGCTGCGCCTTGCTGCCGGGCAGGTCACCCTGACGGATGCCGCCGGTGGCGCCGCTGTGGAGGTTTTGTACCGCATGGTGCGTGCCGCTGAAAAATCTGTGTAAAACTTATGCAAGGTCCTCTGCAATTTTTCCGCAGAGGGCTTTCTTTTTATCACAAAATCAGGTAGAATGGGAGAAGAGTCTATGCCGCACAAAAAACGCCGCGAAGGGCTGTTTCTGCTGCTGTGCCTTGCCGCCGCAGGGGTCTGTGCTGTGCTGGCGTTCCGCTTCGCAGTGCCGCTGCAGGCGCAGACCCCGCAGACGCTGCCGGACACAAAGGCGCTGACAGCGTATACGCAGGTAGAGCTGAACACCGCCGATGCAGACGCTTTGTGCACCCTGCCCGGTGTCGGCCCCCGCAATGCACAGGCCATTCTGGACTACCGGGCGCAGTACGGCCCGTTTGCACAGGTGGAGGATGCCGCGCAGGTGCCGGGCATTACCCGCGCAATGGTGGATTCATGGGCAGGGCAGGCGTATGTCCGCTGAAAAGGGGACAGCCCGCTTGCTGCCTTGGTCAAAGAGGAAATACGGAGATATATTGTTATGAGTGACGAATCGATCTTTATCAACCGCGAACTGAGCTGGCTGGATTTTAACCGCCGCGTTCTGGCGCTGGGCAAGGACAAGAACGTCCCGCTGGGCGAGCGGATCAAGTTTCTGGCAATTTACGGCTCCAATCTGGACGAGTTTTTCATGGTGCGCGTGGGCTCTTTGCAGGAGCGCGCAAACCTTGAGCAGAGCAAGACCAAAAAGGAAAAGCGGGAAAACAAGACCAACATGACCGCCGCCGAGCAGCTGGCTGCCATTATGCCCAAAACGGCGCAGCTGCAGGAGGAATGCGATAAATTCTACGCAAAAGCGCTGGAAAATCTGGCAGAGAACGGCTACCATAAGGTGGATTTCGACCACCTGACCAAGGAGGAGGAGCATCTCTGGAAAAAATACTTCCAGTCGGAGCTGTTCCCCATCCTCAGCCCGCAGATCGTGGACAACCGCCACCCGTTCCCGTTTTTGCGCAACAAGGAGATCTATCTGGGCGTGCTGCTCAAGGAAAAGCACACGCAGGAGCAGAGCCTTGGCATCGTGCCCATCTCCAGCCAGATGGAGCGGCTGCACTTCATCAAAAAGGATGGTGCTGTGCAGTTTGCCCTCACCGAGGAGCTGGTGCTGCACTATGCGTCCAGCATCTTCGGCAAGGATTCCATGCAGGAAAAATGCCTGTTCCGGGTCACCCGCAACGCGGATATCGACGTAAAAGAAGGCATGATGGATCACGATATCGACTATCGTGAGATCATGACCGAGCTGCTCCGGCGCCGCCGCAAGCTGGCTGCAGTCCGTTTGCAGATCACCCCCGCCCCCGCACCGGAGGTGGAGCGGCTGCTGTGCAGCCGTCTGGAGCTGACCCGTAAGCGGGTGTTTCTGCAAAAGAGCCCGCTGGATCTCAGCTTCTTCTTCAAGCTTTCCGGCCGCATGGAGGCCGAGGGTCACCCGGCGCTCTTCTACACCCCCGCACGCCCCATGCTGCCGCCGCCGGACTACGACCTTGCTGCCGAGGTGCAGAAGCATGATGTGCTGCTCAGCTATCCGTACCAGTCCATCCGTCCCTTTATCACCATGCTCAAAAAGGCCGCACAGGACCCGGACGTCATCTCCATCAAGATGACCCTCTACCGCATGGCGCGGGAGTCCCAGATCGTGCAGGCGTTGATGGAGGCTGCCGAAAACGGCAAGGAAGTAGTAGCGCTGGTGGAGCTGCGCGCCCGCTTTGACGAGCAGAATAACATCGACTGGTCCAAGCAGCTGGAAAGCGCCGGCTGTACCGTCATCTACGGCTTCGAGGACTACAAGGTGCACTCCAAGCTGACCCTCATCACCCGCAAGGGCGCAGAGGGCTACTCCTACATCACCCAGATCGGTACCGGCAACTACAACGAAAAAACCAGCGAGCTGTATACCGATTATTCCTTCATCACCGCAGACGAGCGCATCGGCGAGGAGGCCTCTAAGGTGTTCCGAAATCTGGCCGTGCAGCAGCTTACCGAGGAAAGCGACAAGATGCTGGTAGCTCCGCTGCGCTTCAAGAGTGTGCTGCTGGACGAGATGGATCACGTCATTGCTGCCGCCCGCATGGGTCGTCCGGCTTCCATGATCCTGAAAAACAACTCCATCAGCGACCGGGATATCATCCTGAAGCTGCAGGAAGCCAGCTGCGCCGGGGTGCGCATTGATATGATCGTGCGCGGTATCTGCTGCGTGCGCGCAGAGGTGCCCGGTAAGACCGAGAACCTACACATCCGCAGTCTGGTGGGACGGTATCTTGAGCATGGCCGCATTTACAGCTTCTTCGATGGCACCCACACCCGCATCTATATTGCCTCCGGCGACTTCCTCACCCGCAATACCGAGTGCCGCGTGGAGGTCGGCGTGCGGGTGGAGGACCCCGTTCTGGTGCAAAAGCTCACCGATATCCTGCAGCTGCAGCTGCGGGATAACGTCAACGCCCGGGTCATGGATGCCAGCGGCAGCTACCAGAAGGTGAAGCCCGCCGAGGGCGAGCCGCTGGTCAACGGCCAGATGGGTATGTACGAGCTGCTGCGCAACGACTGGCAGCGCCCCGAGCCGTGGAAGTGCACCACCCTCGCCCCGGAAGCAGAAAAACCGGCGGCTGTCTGTCAGGAGGTGACCGTGGAGCAGCTGAAACAGGAGCTGCCTCATGTGTTCCAGCCCGCACCGGAAAAGGCCGAGGATACCGCCCCGGCGGCGCAGCAGCCCGACCACTACGAGGCGCTGGAGCAGATGCTGAACAACAAGCCCCGCACTGCGCAGCCCGCCCCCAAGGCTCCCGCTGCGCCCCGCCCGGCTGCAAAGCCTGCCGTCACCGCACCCAAGAAAAAAAGCCTGCTGGAACGCATCGGAAGCTTTTTCCGGCGCTGAGCTGTAAAAGCATATAAACCAAAGCCAGAGCTGCTGCGCAGAAATTTGTGCGGCGGCTCTTTTTTTACTGTAGATAAAGCTTTCCTCTGTGACCCCTCCCGTGAAAATGCTTTTATCGCGTCCCGCAGGACGCGATAAAAGCGCAATAAAAAATAAATTTTCCGCTGAATATGCCCAGCAACGACGACGACCGCCGCCAGTGGCGGAAACAGGGAGGAGTTGTTGGGGCAGCGGCCAGCAAGACGCGAGTGCCGCTCAAGGCACGATGCGGATGCTGGGTGCCGCAACCCGGAAAACACGGAGGGCATTTTGAATCGTTCCACCTGAATGGTGGGCGGGTTCTGCTGTCCGCCGCTTGTGCATACACTTTTCAGGATAGGAGGGCGGCGTATGCGGGCAAAACGGAGCGGACAGGCAGCAAAGCTGCGCAGACGGCGGTGGGGCATCATGGCACTTGTGCTGGCGGGGCTGGCACTCTGTCTGCTGGCGGCCTTGCCGGTACAGGCCGCGCGGGATACTAAAAAGTGCTGCTTTCCGCTGGATACCACGGCGTGGCGCATCTCAGACGCCTACGGCGCGCGGACAGACCCCTTTACCGGCAAGCCTGCGTTCCATCAGGGTATCGACCTTGCCTGCGCGGCGGGTACGGCAGTGCTGGCGGTGCAGGATGGGGTCGTGACCGCAGCGGCATATAGCCAAAGCTACGGCAACCATCTGCACATCCTGCACCCGGATGGCTGCGAGACCCGCTACGCGCATCTGCAATACCTCTATGTCCGCCCGGGAGAGGTGGTACAGGCCGGGCAGACGCTGGGGACGGTAGGGCAGACAGGCCGCGCCACCGGTGCACACCTGCATCTGGAGCTGTGGCAGCAGGGCGCTGCCTGCGACCCCGCCGCTCTGCTGGAGAATGCCCCATGAACCGGGTGCGGGTGGGAAAGCTTGTATTCCGGGACCCGGTGCTGCTGTGCGGCGTGGTGTATCTGCTGCTCTACTTTGATGCCAGCGGCTTTCTGCGGCTGGGACTGCTGGCGGCTGTTTTGCACGAGCTGGGGCACATCCTCGTCTACTGCATCCAGCAACGGCATCTGCCGGTCATTGAGGTGACCATGACCGGCTTTTGTATGCGCACGGCAGGGGAGAGGCTCTCCCCGCGCCAGCGGCTCGTGCTGGCCGCCGCCGGGCCTGCGGTCAATCTTGTCCTTGCCGGGGTATGGGCGGTGCGCCTTGCGCAGACTGCTACCATCCGCGGCAGCGCGTTCTGGGCGGCGAATCTGCTGACGGGGCTGTTCAATCTGCTGCCGGTGCCCCCGCTGGACGGTGCACAGATGGCAGCGTGCGCGGCGGCGCTCTGGCGGCAAAAATACGGAAAGTGCACACAAACCGCCGGAAACGATTGCAAAACCGGCACATTTGGGGTAAAATAAAAAGAACGCAAAAAACGGATTGTTTATGGAGGACCCGATGTTTGATCCCAAACTGAAAGAAGCGCTGGGACGGGTGCAGAAGCCCGGCCGCTATACCGGCGGCGAGCCCGGCAGTATCTATAAAGAAAAGGATAAGGTGGATGTGCGCTTTGCCTTCTGCTTCCCGGATACCTACGAGGTGGGTATGTCCTTTCTGGGCGAAAAGATCCTGTACGAGCTGCTCAACAGCCACGAGAACTGGTGGTGTGAGCGTGCCTTTATGCCTTGGCTGGATATGAAGGCAGAGATGGAGCGCCTGCAGCTGCCGCTGTACACCATGGAGAGCAAGGACCCTCTCACGGTCTTTGATGCTGTGGGCTTTACCCTGCAGTACGAGCTTTCCTACACCAATATCCTTGCCATGCTGGACTTGGCTGGCATCCCGTTCTATTCCAAGGACCGCGATGACCGCTGGCCGCTGATCGTGGCGGGCGGCCCCTGCGCCTGCAACGCCGAGCCCATTGCGGATTTCTTTGATGTTATCCAGCTGGGCGAGGGCGAAAACCAACTGCCCGCCATCTGCGCCGAGATCGAAAAGGCCAAAAAAGAGGGCATCACCAAAAAGCAGCTGCTGCTCAACATTGCAAAGATCCCGGGCGTGTACATCCCGGCTTTCTATGATGTCACCTACCACGAGGATGGCCGGGTCAAGGCCATCACCCCCAACGAGCCGGGCATCCCGGCGCGCATCACCAAGGCCATCATCAAGGATCTGAACCAGTTTGCCCCACCAACCAACTTTGTGGTGCCCATGGTGGGTGCCATTCAGGACCGCGCCAGCATCGAGGTGCTGCGCGGCTGCGTGCGCGGCTGCCGGTTCTGTCAGGCAGGCTTTCTGTACCGCCCCATGCGCCAGCGCGATGCCAGCCTGCTGAACAAGGCCGCGCAGGATCTGTGCGCCAACACTGGCTACGAGGAACTGAGCCTTTCCAGCCTTTCCACCTCTGACCACGGTCAGCTGGAAGAGCTGCTGGACGATCTGAACGAGTGGGCACCCAAGGAGCACGTCAGCCTGTCGCTGCCCTCCCTGCGTGTGGACAACTTCTCTCAGAGCCTCATCGAAAAGACCACCAAGGTGCGCAAGAGCGGCCTGACCTTTGCCGCCGAGGCCGGCACCCAGCGCCTGCGCAATGTCATCAACAAAAACGTCACCTGGGACGAGATCGAAAAGACCTGCACCATTGCCTTCAACGCGGGCTACACCTCGGTCAAGCTCTACTTCATGATGGGACTGCCCACCGAGACCATGGAGGATATCGAGGGCATTGCCGAGACCGCCCAGAAGGTGGTAGACCTCTACTATAAGAACACGAACCACGCCAAGGGACGCGGCGTGCAGGTGACCATCAGCTGCGCCTGCTTTGTACCCAAGCCCCACACTCCCTTCCAGTTCGTGCCCATGGATACCGCCGAGACCCTGCAGGCTAAGCAGAAGCACCTGCTGGAAAGCGTGCACAGCCGTAAGATCAAGGTGAACTACCACGACAGCACCACCAGCTTCTTGGAAGGCGTGTTCGCCAAGGGTGACCGCCGCCTTGCTCCGGTCATTGTGGAAGCGTATAAGCGCGGCTGCTACTTCGACGGCTGGGAGGAGTGCTTCAAGTACGATACCTGGATGCAGACCTTTGCAGACCTGGGCATCGACCCCGCCTTCTACTGCCAGCGCCCCATCGCGCTGGACGAGGTGACCCCGTGGTCCCACATGGACTACGGCATCACCCACGAGTATCTGGTGCGGGAGTACAACAAGGCTCTGGCCGCCCAGACCACCCCGCCCTGCAACCGTGCCTGCAACGCCTGCGGTGCCAACCATCTGTTAGGAGGTCCCTGCTTTGATTACAGTCAGAATCTCGTTTGAAAAGAAAAATGAAGCCTCCTATATCTCCCTGCTGGACTTGCAGCGGGTGATGCAGCGGGTGCTCAAGCGCAGCGGTCTGCCGGTGTGGCATACGCTGGGCTTTAACCCCCATATCTACATGACCTTTGCCTGTCCGCTTTCGCTGGGGCAGGAGAGTGAGTGCGAGTGCGTGGACGTCAAGACCGAAGCCGAAGCCCCGGATTTTGCCCAGTGGCAGACCGCCCTCAACGCCATCATGCCCGCCGGTATCCGCGTTACCCGGGTGGCTCCGGTGGAGATGAAGGCAGACAGCATCGCCTTTGCCTGCTACCGCATCAGCTACCCGGCGGCTGCCGCTGCGGTGCTGGAGCAGTATAACGCGCTGGAAGCAGCCCCTGTGGAAAAGCACAGCAAGCGCGGCAAAAAGCTCGTGGACCTTAAGGAGCATATTCCGCAGCTAAGTTATACAGCAGCAGGGGACACCGTGCAGCTGGAGCTGTGCCTGCCCGCTGCGCAGGAGCTGAACCTGAACCCCTCACTGCTCACCGGTTTTCTGGAAGAAAAGCTCGGTCTGCCCGCCGCAAGCGCCAACATTCTGCGCACTGAATTTTTGACAGCAGACCACAAGCGGTTTGTCTGATACGCCGCGAAAGTCCGTCTATCGGGCAAAACAGAAAATTTTTGCAAGATTTTTCGCCAAATTGCTTGCATTCAAGCCGGTTTTGTGCTATCCTATTAGGGCGTTAGTGTCCGCTGAGACCACAGCGGGGTTAATGACAAGTATTTATCATTAAACGGGCGGTCCTCTGACGGCTATGCCGTGCATGAACGTCTAAAAACAAATGGAGGATTCAAAAATGGACGCACTGAAGATTATTTCTGAAGGCAGCATCAAGGCTGAAAAGCCTCAGTTCAACGTTGGCGATACCGTCCGCGTTGATGTTCGTATCAAGGACGGCGACCGTGAGCGCATTCAGGCCTTTGAGGGCACTGTTATCGCTAAGAAGCACGGCGGCGTTGCAGAGACCTTCACCGTTCGCCGCGTGGCTTACGGTGTCGGCATCGAGCGTGTCTTCCCCATCAACAGCCCCTTCGTTGAGAAGGTCACCGTTGTCCGCAAGGGCAAGGTTCGCCGCGCAAAGCTGTTCTACCTGCGTGGCCGTACGGGCAAGGCTGCCAAGGTCAAGAGCGATATTTGATCATCCCCGATTTGAAACCGGGAGAAAAGGGACAACTTGTTGTCCCTTTTTTCTTTTTCAAAGCCCGGACGTATGGATAAAATCAGGAAAGGCTGGTGGCAAGCTATGGAAAAACAGCAGCAGTCTGCCCCCGCAGTGCGCGGGCAGGGCATACTGGAATGGTACGAAGCGCTCATCTCCGCAGCGCTGGTGCTGGTACTGATCTTTTCGTTTTTCTTCCGCATCATTCAGGTGGATGGGCGCTCTATGGTGCCCACCCTGACCCACGGCGATAAGCTTATCGTCTGGGCGGCAGGCTACACCCCCCAGCGGGGCGATGTGGTCATCGTGGACAGCTACACCGTCTACGGCAAGCCGCTGGTCAAGCGGATCATCGCCAAGGGCGGCGACACCATCAGCATCGACTACGACGCCGGTACGGTTACGGTGAACGGCGAGCTTTTGCAGGAGGACTACATTGCAGCGCCTACCTATCTGGGCTACGATGTGCAGTTCCCGTTCACGGTGCCGGAGGGCACCCTGTTTGTGATGGGGGATAACCGCAACGAATCGCTGGACAGCCGCTCCTCCTATGTCGGCTGCATTGACGAGCGTGATATTCTGGGCAAGGTGCTGCTGTGCTTTATGCCCTTTACAGATTTTGGGGTGGTAAAATGAACGAAATGGATACCCGGTTTGCAAACCAGTACAATATTCAGTGGTTCCCGGGCCACATGACCAAGACCCTGCGCATGATGGAGCAGGAGATCCAGCACGTTGATGCCAGCCTTGTGCTGCTGGACGCGCGCATCCCGCTTTCCAGCCTGAACCCGGAGATCGAGCGCATCACCGACCGCAAGCCCAAGCTCTATGCGCTGAACAAGGCCGACCTTGCCGACCCGGCTGTGACCGAGGAGTGGATCCGATACTTCCACGCCGCAGATGCCGGCTGCGTGGCCATCAGCGCCAAGCAGAAGGGCGGCGCAAACGCTGTGAAGGCGGCCATTGAAAAGGAGCTTTCCGGCCTGCTGGAGCGCCGCCAGAACCGCGGCATGGGCGGCGCCAAAACGCAGGTGATGCTGTGCGGCATCCCCAATGTGGGCAAATCCACCTTTATCAACACCTTTGCAGGCTCTGCCCGCGCCAAGGCGGCAGACCGCCCCGGCGTGACCAAGGGCAAGCAGTGGGTCAGCACCGAAAAGTTTGACCTGCTGGATATGCCCGGCGTGCTGTGGAAAAAGTTCGATTCCAAGACCATCGCCTCCAATCTGGCCTTCATCGGCTCCATCAAGGACGATATTCTGGACGTAGAAGAGCTGGCCATGAACCTGCTGGACGAGGTGCGCCGTAACTATCCCGACCTTGTGGCACAGCGCTACAAACTGGATGCCGAAACGCTGGCACTGCCGCCCTATGAGCTGCTGGAAGCCATCGGCCGCAAGCGCGGTCTGCTGGTGCGCGGCGGCGAGGTGAACACCGAGCGCTGCGCCATCATGCTGGTGGACGAGTTCCGCGCCTGCAAGTGGGGTCGCATCTCGCTGGAGCGCCCGCCGCAGCGGGATGATCTGGCTGACTTTACCGAGGAGGACGAGGAATGAAGCGCCGCTCGGATGAAGAAATCTCCGCTCCGTTGTACGCCTTTGACGCCGAGGTGCGCAACCAGTACGGCTGCTTTGCCGGTGTAGATGAGGCCGGGCGCGGCCCGCTGTGTGGCCCTGTGTGCGTAGCGGCCTGTATTTTGGACCCGGAAAACCCGGTGTACGGCATCAACGATTCCAAAAAGCTGACCGAGAAAAAGCGCGAGGCGCTGTTTGACGAGATCTGCGAAAAGGCTCTGGCCTACCGTATCATTTTTGTGGGGCCGGAGGTCATCGACCGGGAAAACATCCTGAACGCCACCATGGGCGGGATGCAGCAGGCGGTGGAGGAGCTGGACATCGTGCCCAATCTGGTGCTGGTGGACGGCAACCGCACGCCTGCAGGCTTGCAGCTCCCGGCGCAGCCGGTGGTCAAGGGCGATGCCACCAGCGCCAGCATCGGCGCGGCCTCGGTGCTGGCCAAGGTCAGTCGTGACCGCTATATGCTGGAGCTGGACAAGCAGTACCCGCAGTATCAGCTGGCAAAGCACAAGGGTTACCCCACAAAGCTGCACTACGAGCTGATCGCGCAGTATGGCATCCAGCCGTTCTACCGCCGCAGCTTCCTCAAAAAGCAGGGCTACTGGCCGGAGAGCGGCAAATGAACCGCGCCGAGACCGGCCGCAGGGGAGAGGCTGCCGCTGCCCGCTGGTATCAGAAGCAGGGCGCGCAGCTGCTGGCGCATAACTTTCATACCCGCATGGGAGAGCTGGATCTTGTGCTGCGGGAGCCGGACGGCACCATCGTCATCTGCGAGGTAAAGACCCGCAGCCAAGGGATGCTGCAGCGCCCCGCTGCCGCCGTGGACCCGGCCAAGCAGCACCGGCTGATCTGCGCTGCACAAAAGTATTTGCAGCAGACCGGCCAAAGCGAAGAACCGGTGCGTTTTGACGTTGCAGAGGTAGTTCCTCTTGACAGCGGGCGCTGGATGGTACATATTATAAAGGGTGCCTTTCTCTGCGAACCCTAAGGGTGTATCTGAAAAGTCGAAAATTTAGTCTATTTCTACAAGCACAGCTGGCTTTTGCGTTAAACAGCCTTGAAATCCACAAAGGATTTCTGCGGCTGTTTGCCTTAAATCCCGCTTGTGCTTGCGAAATATTCGTCATTTTCTTTGTTTTCAGATACACCTCAGGCAGAAACCGTGGCACCGGTGGGAAGTATGCGGCAGAACGAGGGTTTTGCCGTACAACCGGGAACGTGCCCGGCACGTTCCGTGGCAAAAAGGAGCGACGACCATGCAGTTTTTCAGTACCAGAGATCAGAACCGCAAAGTAACCTCTTCTCAGGCAATTGCACAGGGGCTGTCCGATGAGGGCGGCCTGTTTGTGCCGGAAAGTTTTCCGCAGGTGGATGTAAAAGCCCTGTGCGGGCTGGACTACCCCGCGCTGGCAGCCGCCGTTGTGCGGGAGTACCTGACCGATTACGACCCCGCCTTCCTGACCGAGGCCGCCCGCAGCACCTACGGGGCTGCTTTCGGCGGCAAGGCAGGCTATCTTGCCCCGGTGGAAGGGGACACCTATGCCCTCGAGCTGTGGCACGGCCCTACCTGTGCCTTTAAGGATTACGCCCTGCAGCTGATGCCGAAGCTGCTGGTGGAGGCCAAAAAGAATCTGGGTCGCACCGAAAAGACCCTGATCCTTGTGGCCACCAGCGGCGACACCGGCAAGGCTGCGCTGGACGGCTACCATGATATCCCCGGTGTGGAGATCGCTGTGTTCTATCCCACCGGCGGCACCAGCGAGATCCAGCGTTTGCAGATGGCAACGCAGAAGGGCGCTAACGTTGCAGTGTACGCTGTGCGCGGCAACTTTGACGATGCCCAGACCGGCGTGAAGAAGGTGTTCGGCGATAAGGCTATCGCTGCCGAGCTGGAAAAGCGCAACATCCGTCTTTCCAGCGCCAACTCCATCAACTGGGGCCGTCTTGTGCCGCAGATCGTTTATTATTTTGCCGCCTACGCCCAACTGCTCAAGGCCGGCAAGATCACCTTCGGCGACGAGGTGGATTTCTGCGTGCCCACCGGCAACTTCGGCGATATCCTCGCCGGTTATTACGCAAAGCAGATGGGTCTGCCCGTGGGCAAGCTGGTCTGCGCCTCCAACGAGAACAACGTGCTGACCGATTTCCTTACCACCGGTACTTACACCGCAAAGCGGGAATTTTTCAAGACCACCTCGCCCAGCATGGACATTCTGGTGTCCTCCAATCTGGAGCGCCTGCTGTACCATGTGACCGGCAGCGATGCCGAGGTGGCGGGCTTTATGCAGCAGCTGGCTGCCACCGGCAGCTACACCGTCCGTCCCGAGACGCTGGCAGCCATTCAGGAAACCTTCTCCTGCGGCTGGAGCAGCGAGGACGAGGTGGCAGGGGAGATCCGCTCCCGCTACGAAAAGGACGGCTACCTGTGCGATACCCACACCGCCGTGGCCTTCCATGTGGCTGCACAGAAAAAGCGTCAGGGCGTGCCCATGGTGGTGCTTTCCACCGCATCGCCCTTCAAGTTCCCCCGCAGCGTGCTGAGCGCACTGGGTAAAGCTGTCTCGGAAAACGATTTTGAGGCCATGCAGCAGCTGGAGGCTGCCACCGGCCACGCCGCACCGGCAAGCCTTGCCGCTCTGCGCAGCAAGCCGGAGCGCTTTGATACGGTCATTGCCCCGGCACAGATCGCTGAGGTGGCGCTGGGCTATCAGGCATAAGCTTCTGCGGACAGACAGAACAGGAGTAAACAGACTATGGCACTTTTTGTGCTTGGCGACCCCCATCTTTCTCTGGGCGCATCCAAGCCGATGGATATCTTCCCCGGCTGGAACGATTATGTGGACAGGCTGGAGAAAAACTGGCGCAAGCTCATCACCCCGCAGGATACCATCGTGCTGGCAGGGGATATCAGCTGGGCTATGCGCCTGACCGATACCCGCAAGGACTTTGCCTTTTTGCAGCAGCTGCCCGGGCAGAAGATCATCATGAAGGGCAACCACGATTACTGGTGGTCCACCGCCAACAAGATGAACGCCTACCTCAAGTCCGAGGGCTTTGACACCCTGCACATCCTGCACAACAATTCCTACAGCGTGGAGGGGTACGCCATCTGCGGCACCCGCGGCTGGCTGTTCGATGTGGGGGAGCCCCATGACGAAAAGGTGATGAACCGCGAGATCGGCCGCCTGCGCATGAGCTTGCAGGCAGCGGAGCCCGGGCTGGAAAAGCTGGTGTTCCTGCATTACCCGCCGGTCTACACCGGCACCAGCGCCCCGGAGATCGTAGCTACCCTGAAGGAGTACGGCATCAAGACCTGCTTCTATGGGCATCTGCACGGCAACGCCATCCGGTTTGCCGTGCAGGGCGAGGTGGACGGCATCCGGTACAAGCTGGTAAGTGCCGACGGCCTGCGTTTCTGCCCCTACCGCATCAATTAACGGATATAGAAAAGGGCAAAAACGACAAAATTTAAAAATTTGGTATGGCAATTGTGTCCAGAGCGTGCTATAATAAGTTTTGACGCGATTGTTGCACCCAATTGAGCGCGCGCGTCCCCGCATTCCGTGTGCATACAGCAAGGACGTGGTGCGCGGTTGCCCCGGGCAAAAACTTCCTGCCCTGAGCAATAGAATATTTGAGTGGAGGATAAACAAATGAATCTCATCAAGTGTGAAAAGCTCGAGAAGAGCATGGCAGAACTGCAGTTCTCCATCGACGCAGAGGCCTTCAAGAAGGCTGTTGCCGATGTTTTCAAAAAAGAGGGCAAGAAGTACCCTGTGCAGGGCTTCCGCAAGGGCAAGGCTCCCAAGGCTCTGATCGAGAAGATGTACGGCGCAGACGTCTTTACCTACGACGCCATCAACGAGCTGTTCCCGGAGGCCTTCGAGGCTGCCGTTAAGGAAGCCGGTGTGGAGCCCGTGGGCCGTCCTGAGGTCAGCGTGGATTCTGCCAGCGAGGCAGAGGGCGCTACCCTGACCGTTAAGGTCGCCGTGAAGCCCGAGGTCAAGGTTGGCAGCTACAACGGTCTGACCGTGGAAAAGACTGTCCATACTGTTACCGACGAGGCTGTGGACGCTGAGCTGAAGCGTGTGCAGGAGCGCAACGCCCGTGAGCTGACCCGTGAGGGCGCTGCTCAGGATGGCGATATCGCTGATATCGACTTCGAGGGCTTTGTGGACGGTGTCGCATTCGAGGGCGGCAAGGCTGAGCACTACAACCTGACTCTGGGCAGCGGCAGCTTCATCCCCGGCTTTGAGGAGCAGGTCGTTGGCCACTCCGCCGGCGAGGAGTTCGACGTGAACGTCACCTTCCCCACCGAGTATCAGGCTGCTGAGCTGGCTGGCAAGGCTGCTGTCTTTAAGATCAAGCTGCACGAGGTCAAGTACAAGGAGCTGCCCGCTCTGGATGACGAGCTGGCAAAGGACTGCTCCGAGTACGACACTCTGGACGAGTTCAAGGCTTCCATCCGCAAGAACAACCAGGAGCAGCTGGACAAGCAGGACGATTTGGCTGTCGAGAACGCTCTGGTCGATCAGGTCATCGAGAGCATGGAGGGCGAGATCCCTCAGGCTATGTACGATGTCCGCATGGACGAGATGGTCAACGACTTTGCTTTCCGTGTGGAGCAGCAGGGTCTGCGTCT
>CAKTCY010000008.1 GCA_934540955.1 uncultured Faecalibacterium sp. | reverse complement strand
AACTTCACGGACGATTCCAAAACCATCTCCCGTGAAGAGGTGTTGGGTTCGAGTGCTGTGGAGAATGCTCCACCACATCCCCAGACCATTCGGTCTGGGGATTTTTTGTTTGTGACGGAGGTCACAGGACGAGGACCGGAACGAGCAAAGGCAGGGTATCATCATGGCGATGGTGCCCTGCCTTTTTGCTTTGTATTTCCCTATATTGCGCTTTTCGGACTAATCGCTGCGTACGTCCGTATACAGCCGGTACGCACGTGCGTAGGAAAAAGGGCAGGGTCTGATATATAACAGTAGTCTTTTATTGTGTAATATGATATACTCAAGTCAACATAACAATTGTGAACGAGCGCAATTTCAAATGGACATCAATCGTATTTTAAGTGAACGAGCTATCTAAAAAAGGAGGTATTTGCTATGAAAAAAGCATCGAACATTTGGGTTCGCAGAGGTCTTTTGCTTCACCGTTTGCATGGACAGGAATTGGCATTAGCTCTCCTATTAAAGCAAAAACCGATGTCTGCTCCACAAATTTGCTCGTCCCTTTTGGAAAAAGAAATACGCTTTGACCGCAAGAAGATTGGAAAACTTTTGGCAGACCTTGAATGGTGGGGAGTTGTCTCTAACGATAGTGGTGTATATAGCTGCCAATGTGCTGTGCTGGATAACTGTCAAGAGAGCTATAACGAGAGCCAGTTGATTGATTTGATTGGGTTGACTCAAAACACTGTGAACGGCCAATCTTTTTATAGTTCTATGCCTCCGATGAGCGTCAGTTCTCGTGGCCCCAGTGGTGCATAATTGCGTGATTTCCAAATAGTAAGAAGCAGGGTTTGGGGCAGACACGCCCCAACAAGAAAGCTGTCCCACGGGGCAGAAAATTTTCGAGAATTGAAAATTTGTGGCCACGGGACGGTTCTTGCCCTCACGCCTTTAGGAAAAGGAGTTTTTATGGATATCGAGGTCAAACGAATGTCCCATACTGCTGTTGAAATGCTTGACCAACTCAGCGCAGTCTGCAAACGGTTCGGCGTTGATTACTATGCAACTTCCCAAAACCAGCGTGATCTGCTGGATAGCATTGCCCTGCACGAATACCAACTGAAAAAAGCACACGAGCAAGGGCTGAAGCGTTCCGAGGTTCCGCCGTTTCTCGGTTTGAAGCGCTCTGACCGCAGCAACGATATGCCTGCCTAAAGGTTCGAGTGCTGTGAACAATGCTCCACCACATCCCCAGACCATTCGGTCTGGGGATTTTTTGTGTTTGTGACGGAGGTCACAGGACGAGGACCGGAACGAGCAAAGGCAGGGTATCATCATACCGCCTTCATCGCCTTGCGCAGCTTCACGTCGATCACGATGCCGCGGATGGCCAGTGCAAACAGTGCGGCGGCGATCACGTCGATCAGGAGCACCAGATGACGCCAGCCGAGCACCGGCGCAGTAAAGGCGTGACGCAGTACGCTCGTATCGCCGATGCTCTCTGCGTAATCACGGTTGGTCACACGGACGTGCAGATACATATAAAGGGCTTCCTTGGCTGCACGGCGGAGTGCCTGTGCGTAGCTGCTTGTGCCGACGCCCTTCGTCATGGTGCCGCCAAACATACCGGACATCCAGAGGCTGCCGCCTGCATACAGAGCCTGATCGCCGTTCATGTAGCTGTGGTGGTCGCAATAGTCGGTGATGACAGCGCCGTCAAAGCCCCACTCGTCCCGCAGGATGCCGGTAAGCAAGGCCTCGCTGCCGCCTGCCCAGACAGCGCCGATACGGTTGTAGCTGCTCATGAGGCCGACTGCATCGTATTCCTCAACAAGCATCTGGAACGGACGCAGATAGGTCTCGCGGAGTGCCTGCTCGGTCATCCATGTATAAACGGAATCACGGTAGATGCCGGCCTCGCCGTCGTTGCAGACGAAGTGCTTGACGTAGGTGTAAACGCCGGCCTGATTTGCGCCCTGCACGGTATTGCCGCAGAGCACGCCGGACAGCAGGCTGTCCTCAGAATAATACTCGTAGTTACGGCCATTGAAGGGGCTGCGGTGCATATTGACAGCCGGTGCATACCAGCCGGTATAACCGTTCTGCAAGGCCTGTGTGCCGATGGTGCGGCCTTCCTCCTGTGCAAGGTCTGCATTCCAGGTCTGTGCCAGCGTGCTGGAGCTGGGGAAGCCGGTGCCTGCGCCCATGCCGGTAAAGCCGCCGATCTGTGCGGGGCCGTCGGCATCCCTGCTCTTGAGCTTGCCTACGCTCTTCAGCTCTGCAAGGCCGCCGTAGGCGTTGGCGTAAAGCTCTTCCATCTCTTCAAGGGTCAGCTGATCCAGCAGTGCATCCCACTGCGGATCGTTGAAGTCCGAGCCAAGCTGGATGCCCAGCTCCGTGATCCCGCCCTCGTCCTCGATCCTGAGGCCATTTTTTGCGCCGGTAGTAACAGCCTCGTCCGTATCCTTGATATCGCTGCCGGCCCACGCATCATTATAAAGGTTCAGCGCCTTCATGCTGTCGGTCATGCTGCGGTTGGGCGTGCTGGCAGCCGGGAAGGTGCCTGCAAAATCGGCACGGGTCAGGTAGACGATGTTCTGGTCGGCATTGCTGCCGTCAAGGCTGATGCCGTCGATGGCATCCTCGCCGGTGAACTTGTTGCCGACCGTGCTGCCGGTAACGCTGTCCTTGGCATACTGAACATTTTCAGGCAGCTCGCAGACGAGCACAGCGTTCGCAGCGTCATCCACATCGTGTGCATTGTGGCGGACAGTAAAGGTGTACGCACCGGCATCCAGCTCGTAGCCCTTGAAGCCGTTGTTATTGGAATCGTAGACATCGTAGCTTGCCATTTTTTCCACAGGGATGGTCAGCACCAGCTCCTGACTCTCGCCGGGCTGCAGTTCCCTGGTCTTGGCAAAAGCACCCAGCTCCACGCTGGATTTTTCAATTTCGCCGGGCGTATACGGTGCAGAGTAGTACAGCTGCACAACATCCTTGCCCGCGCGGTCGCCGGTGTTCGTAACGGTGACCTTTACCACAACATCGCCGTCCTTGGTCAGGGTGCTGCCGTTTGCAGAAGCATCGGTGATCCTCCAGTCAAAGCTGGTGTAAGAAAGGCCATAGCCAAACGGGTACTGCACAACGGCATCGTAGCCGGTGCCGTGCGCATTGGAAACGGCATCCCAGTAGCCCTCTGCGTCGGCGGTCTCGTACCACTTGTAGCCGATGTAGATGCCCTCGGCATAATCAACGTAGGAGACCTGCGTGTAGGCCTCGGGTGCGCCAAGGTTGCCGTTGGTCGTGCCGTCTGCGGGGTAAAGGCCCTCGGCGTTGCTGTAAGCACCAACGCCCTCCATGCCCGCATTGGCATAGCTGGCAGCGGTTTTCAGCTTATAAGCCCAAGTGTCGGCAGTGCGTCCGCTGGGCTCCCTGTCGCCCCACAAAACTGCGGGAACGGCCGCTGCGCCCTTGGAGCCGGTAAGGCCAACGATCATGCAGGAATCAATGCCGGGGATCGTTTCGATCTGACCCAGTTCCATGACGTTGGTGGAGTTGATCAGCACCACCACATTGGCATAATTTGCGCCCACATATTCAAGCAGCGCTTCTTCCTCGGTGGTCAGCTCCAGCATCGTGCGGGTATCGTCCACAACGATCTCGCCGCCCTTTTCGGTGCGCTTATACTGCTGCTTGACGGCATCGTTGCTTTCGCCTGCCAGACGTCCGATCACAACGATGGCGGTATCGGAGTAGTTCTTGGCATTGTCCAGCATGGACTGCGTGTAGTAAGCACTGTTGTTGATGTCCGGCTCATACAGACGGCCGGACTGCTCCGGACGGCTGCTCAGGGTCTTTGTAAACTCGCGGCCATCCTGAAAGGCCTTGTACAGATCGGTGAGCTCGGTGTTGTACTCCACACCGTAAGCGGTCAGGGCAGCCAGCAGGTCAGTCTCAACAGCGTTGACGCCGCCGGAGCCGGAGCCGCCGCCCAGCCATGCCGTAGAGGCCCAGCCGAACACGTTCACCTTTTTGTTGTCGGCTGCCAGCGGCAGGGTGTTTTCATTGTTCTGAACCAGAACAGTGCCCTCCGCCTCGACATCCTCGGCCAACGCCTCTGCCAAGGCCCTTGTATCCGCAATTTCCGTATCGGAATAGTGCCCGGTGGGCGCACCGATAAAGCTGTCGATCACCGTTGCCATACCGGCCAGCGTATAGCTGGCAAGCATTACAACGGCTAAGAAAACAGCGGACAGAACCAGCCCGATCCCATGCCGTATGGGATGCGGCTTGCGAGCCTTTGGTTGCTTTGTCATTTGATCTCTCTCCTTTTTTCACATATACGAGCAGCTGGGGTGATTTTGCGTTATCTGTATTGCAGCAAATATCTTCTTTATTTTTTAAGTGACCGAACGGTCTGCGCCAGCAGATGGAGGGGCCCCGCCCCGACAAGCTCCAGCCTGCAAATTTTACGCTATCGGGGGTGTTCTTTCCTTGGCGGGTGTGGTATACTCGGCTTAGCTTAACAAATCGGATCTCGGAGGAACGAATCGTGTGGAATGAATTAGGCATCAGCGGTGGAACCGCCATCATTATTTTGATCGCGCTGTATTTCGTTATCAAATGGGCAGTGAAAAACGGCATCAAAGAAGCTTACCGTGCTATCACCGGCGAGAAAACCAATGAAGATATCCAAAACGAAGAAGAGCTGAAAGAACTTGGCTTGGATTCAGAAGAGCAATAAATCCGCGCGCGTTCCCGGCAAGGAGCAGCGCACAAAGCCCACATAAAGGAGATGCTTCCCCATGGAATACAAACGCTTTGGCAATAAGATCATTGTACGCATCGACAAGGACGAGGAGATCCTTGAACAGGTCAAGGATCTTGCCCTGAAAGAAAACATCCGCCTTGCCGCCGTACAGGCGCTGGGCGCCACCAACAGCTTTACGGTGGGCGTATATAATGTAGCGGAGAAGCAATACTACGCCAACAGTTTCAGCGGCAGCTTTGAGATCGTGTCCCTGACCGGCACCATCAACACCATGAACGGTGCGTTCTACACCCACCTGCATATGAGCGCTGGGAACGACAAGGGCGAGGTGTTCGGCGGGCATCTGAACCGGGCGGTGGTCAGCGCCACCTGCGAGATGGTGGTGGAGGTTCTGGACGGCACGGTAGACCGCCAGTACGACCCCGTTACCGGGCTGAACCTGTTCAAGCTCTGAGCTTTATCTGTAAAGCCAAGGCCGCTGCACAGTGTCTGCACAGCGGTCTTTTGCTTATAGCTCCTCCCGCCGGGTGTAGGGCTCCATGCCGTGGTCGGTGGGGTCATAGTATTCCAGCAGGGTGACGTAGTTTTCCACAAAATGGCACAGCACCGTATTTAAAATGCCGCTCAGCTGTCCCTTTACCGTGATGGTGGACAACACAAAGTTTGCCACCGTCTGCAGGGTGTCCGGCTCCAGTCCAAAGCACAGGCCGACCGCCAGCATGGGGATGACGATCTGCTGCGCCCTCAGCGGTACCGTGCCGCCCAGCTTTTCCAGTACCGGGCGGCTCAGGGCAGAGGCCGCCTGCACGCAGCGCTCCACCTTTTTCTGCGGGAACTGCTGCATGGGCTCCATGCTGCGCAGACGCGCCACCACGGCGGCATCGTCCAGAATGATGCCCCGGGTCGCCTCCGCCTCCGAGCGGGTGGTCACGCATTGCAGCATACAGCGCATGGCGTCCTCGTAGTCCTCGTAGTAGGTCTGGCGGCTGCCGAACAGGGTCATTGCAGACTGCAGCGCGGCATCGGTCTCCTCGGTAACGGCCAGCTTCCCGAAATCCAGCGGTGTGCCCTCCATCCTTATGCTGCGGTCATTCAGCGCCTGCAGCTCCTCCGGGACGACCGTAGAGGGCAGGAACCGGTCGTTGCCGTTGCGGTAGAAGCCCCACTGTGCCGGCAGCACCCGCGGGACCGCATCTCCGCTGGAGACGATGTTGAAAATGTTACTGGTGTCCCAGTCCTTTTTCAGGCTGCCGTCTGCCGAATGGTTATTGTCAAAGTCCTGCTGCAGGTCGGGGCAGTCTGCCGCCGTAAGGGCTACCGGGGCGGCAAAGGTATAGACGAAGGTGTTTTTCCTTTCCAGCTGCGGCAGCACAGCAGGCAGCCGTGCCGCCACAAGGTTCGTCACGCCGCCACCACGGCTGTACCCGCCCATCCAGAGCTTCAGGGTGCCAAACGGCTGACGCTTTGCCGACGCCTGAACGTATCCGCGTATTTTTTCAGTCAGCTGCCGCGCCGCCGCAACAAAGCCGGTGTGGGCGCTGCCGGGTCCTGCGTGAAAATTAGCCGCCCACTCGGCTCCGTAGCCGCTGCTGCGCGCGAACACTCCGATAACGGTCACCGGTCTGTCGCCTCGCACCAGCGTTTTGCGGGCAACCGCACAGGCCACCGTGTCCGGTGCCTCATTCAGGCTGTGGTCATAGTTGAACAGCTCTACCTCGGCAAAGCCCAGCTTTGCAAGGGCATCCCGGATATAGTCGGCGCGGCCGACCTCGCCCTCCATCCAATAGCGCTGGTCGCTCTCCCACGGGCCGCCGGTGGCCGCCGCCATGCCCAAGGAGACCAGCGCCAGCTGGTTGTCGTACTCCGTGGCAGCATGGTCGAACAGGCTATCGCTGTAATAGTAATCGTGCCGCAGGTCGGTACCGTTGCGTTCACTGCGGTACCACAGGGTATAATAGTCGTCCGGCACGGCGCGGCCGACCAAGGCCGTAGCCGCCCCGGCCTGCGGCAGCACCGCACCGGGAGCCAGCGCCCCCGCCGCAAGGGTCACCGCAAGACCCTTGCAAAAATCCCGTCGTTTCATGCTTCATCCCCTCACATCCGCTCCTGCGGGTCGTGCCCCACAGCGCTTTTTTATAGTATAATCCATTTTGCCGCCGGATGCAATTTTTACTTGCAGTAGTCAACAAAAAACCGGGATGCTCCGCAGAGCTTCCCGGTTGAAAAACACAAGAATATTCTTTATTGCAGCGACAGATCCAGCTCGTGGCAGTACTCCACGATGTGGTGGAACATCTGCTCCACGGCGGGAGCCATGGAGGCCGGGCGCTGCACGGCCAGGCCCACCACGCGGTACTCCTCCGGCTCGATGGGATACACCTTGACGGCGGCCTTGCAGTCCCGCAGCAGCATCTGCGGCATGATGGAGATGCCCAGCCCGGCCTCCACCATGGCAATGTTGGACTGGTCGTCGATGACGTGGCAGCGGCGCTCGGTGCCGATCTTGTATTTCTTGAGGAACTGGCGCATTTCGGCGTCGGTGGCATCGCACTGCACCACAAAGCTCTGGCCGTTCATCAGCGCCGGGGTCATCACGCCGTCCTGCGGCTCCGGCCAGTCCTGCGGCACGATGCACAGCAGCGGCTCCCGGAACAGCTCGGTGAGGTTGAACTCCTCCCGGCAGGTGGAGGACAGGAAGGCGATATCCACCTGACCGGTGCGCAGCCACTCCTTGACATCATCGTAGGTGCCCTGATATACTTCGATCTCGATCTGTGGATAATGCGCCGCAAAGCTTTTCAGCAGCCCGGGCAGCAGCGATGCACACACCGAGTTGAATACACCCAGCTTCACCTTGCCCTTTTCCAAGCCGTTCAGGCGGGCGATGCTCTGCTTCAGCGCCTCGTCGCTGTTCAGCACATCGCGGATAGAGGGGTACAGGGATGCGCCGTAGCTGGTCATGGATACGCCGTTTTTGCCGCGATTGAACAGGGCAAAGCCCAGCTCCTCCTCCATTACGGCAATGGCGTGACTGATGGCCGAGGGGGTCAGGTGCAGCTGCTGTGCCGCCTTGTTAAAGCTGCCCTGCCGGGCCACGGCATCAAAAATTTCGTAGGAAAATAGCGTCATGCCCAAAGCCTCCTTCCGTCTTTACTGGTTCGGAGACGCCCGATTCTCTGTGAATCTTTTTCATCTTTCATTTGAGATAGTTCAATTATCTTCTTGATTGTACTATCCCGCGCCTTTTCTGTCAAGCATTTTGCCCCGATTTTTGCACGCTCTGTGCAGATTTTGCCGCGATTTCTGCAGGAAATTCCGCCTTTCCTCCGTTATAGTTTCTGTAACGATTTTTAACGACCCGACCGAGGTGTTTTTTATGACCGCACTTTCCCCGCGCCGCAGCTTCAGCGGCACCACTCTTAAAACCATTGCCTGCATCACCATGCTGGTGGATCACATCGGCGCGTCCTGCCTTGAGGCAGGCATCCTTGCGCCCGGGCTGGACGCCGATGTCCTCTCGCAGGACACCCTTTCCGCCTATCCGCTGTACCGGCTGGACATGGTGCTGCGCTTCACCGGGCGGCTGGCCTTTCCCCTGTTCTGCTTTCTGCTGGTGGAGGGCTTTGTGCACACCCACAACGTCAAAGGCTACCTTGGGCGGCTGGTGCTGTTCGGCCTTCTGAGCGAAGTACCCTTTGACCTTGCGTTCTTCCGCACCCCCTTTGACCCCAGTGCGCAGAACGTTTACTGGACGCTGGCACTGGGCGTGCTGGCTATGGCAGGGCTCAAGCGCTTTGAAAAGGAAAACGGCCTGCCCGGCTGGCAGGGGCTTGTGTGGGCGGGCGGGTGCGCCGCGCTGGCGCTGGCTGCCAGCACCGACTACCACGCCATCGGCGTGCTCATCATCTGCGTGCTGTACCTCACCCGTGCAGACCGCAAGCGGCAGTGCCTTGTGGGCGCGCTGCTGTTCTCATTCGAGCTCACCGCCCCGCTGGCCTTTGTGCTGGTCTGGTTCTACAACGGACAGCGCGGCGCGTGCAGTCCGCTGCAGAAAAAGGCCTTTTACTGGTTCTACCCGGTGCACCTGCTGGTGCTGGCAGGCATCACGAACCTACTGCTGTAAAGCTTTTCCGGTTCAGCCGGTTCGCTGCGGCAAGGCCGGACGATTTAGAATGCCCTCCGCGTTGCTCTGGGCATATTCAGCGGAAAGATTATTTATAATTTGGGGGTTCTGAAAAGCCTGCGGGCTTTTCAGAACCCCTTTTTCACGAGTGAGGACGCTATAAAAAGGAAAATCCCCCGCAGTTTTCACGAAACTACGAGGGATTTTCTTGGCGGAGTAGGAGGGATTTGAACCCTCGCGCCGTTGTTTAGACGACCTACGCCCTTAGCAGGGGCGCCTCTTCGGCCTCTTGAGTACTACTCCAGAGCAAAGTGTATTACACTTATTCAATAAAAATGGCGGAGAGAGTGGGATTCGAACCCACGGTACGTTGCCGTACGGCAGTTTTCAAGACTGCTTCCTTAAACCACTCGGACATCTCTCCTTGTGGACACTCGCGTTACGCCGTGTCGAATGCCTACTTACTTTACCAGATTTACGCCGTTCTGTCAAGCCCTTATGCAAATTTTTTCTTTTTTCTGTACGGCAGCTGCACAGCGGGTGCATTTATCACAACCTTTATTCGAAGTTTTTTTGGAATTTCTCTTTACAGAAACACCTTTTTGTTGTATAATAAAACCAACATAAACCACCCATCGGGAAAAGGAGCATCATCATGTCGTTTTCAGAGCTATTGAAGCAGTGCCGCAAAAAGCAGGGCGTCAGCCAAGCGGAGCTTGCCTCCAGACTGGGGGTCACCCAGCAGGCTGTCGGCAAGTGGGAAAGCGGCAAATCCTCCCCCGACCCCTCCACCGTGGCCCGCATTGCGGAGCTTTTGAACACCACGGCGGATTATCTGCTGGGGCTGTACCGCCCGGTCAGCAACGTTTCTGCCCCCGAGGAGCGCTTTTTCGGCAGCTATACCGAGAGCCTGATCCCGGTCATCGGCACGGTAAAGGCCGGCTACGGCGCACTGGCCTTTGAAGAGGACTACGGGCAGGAGTATGCCCGCGTGAAGGACCCCGCCAACTATTTTTATCTGGTGGTGCGCGGCGACAGCATGGAGCCCCGCATTCAGGACGGCGACCTTGCGCTGGTGCACAAGCAGGACACGCTGGAAAACGGCGACCTGGGCGTTCTGATCTACGGCGACGAGGGCGAGGGCACCCTGAAGCGCTACATCCAGCGCGGCAACTGCGTGGTGCTGCAGCCCTTCAACCCCGCCTATCATGAAATGGTCATCAAGGGCGAGGAGCTGAACCACCTGCACATTGCAGGCCGCGTGGTGGAGACCAAGGCCAAGTGGTAAGCGGAACCCTCTCAGTCATCGCTGCGCGATGCCAGATTCCCCCTTTTGTCGCTGCGCGACATCTTCCCCCGGCCGGGGGAAGTCTTTCCTCTCAGGGGGAGCTTATAGCACTGCCATAAGCTTTTATCATTTATCCGACACGTTTCCGTTATCGCAAAAAAGCTCCCCCTTCGGGGGAGCTGGATGCGACCAACGGGAGCAGACTGAGAGGGTTCGAGGCCAGACGCTCCCCTGTTTTTCATAAAGCCATCTGCTGTTTTGCGCATGGCTTTATTTTTTGACCCTTTTTCCCGGTTTTATCCCCTTTGGAGGTGTTTTTTGCATGGAACAGACCCTGATGGACAAGCTGACCATTCTGGCGGACAGTGCCAAATATGACGTTGCCTGCACCTCCAGCGGGGCGTCCCGCACCGCGCGCCCGGGCACGGTGGGCAGCTGCTATGCCCCGGGCTGCTGCCACGCCTTTACCGCCGATGGCCGCTGCGTCAGCCTGCTCAAGGTACTCATGACCAACTGCTGCTCCTTCGACTGCGGCTACTGCGTCAACCGCCGCTCCAACGATATCCCCCGCGCCACCTTTGCGCCCCGGGAGCTGGCAGAGCTGACCATGGAGTTCTACCGCCGCAACTACATCGAGGGGCTGTTTTTGTCCAGCGCGGTGCTGGGCACCCCGGACTACACCACCGAGCGGATGCTGGCGGTGCTGCGGCTGCTGCGGGGCGAATACCGCTTTGGGGGCTACATCCACGCCAAGGCCATCCCGGGCACAAGCCCGGAGCTTTTGCAGCAGCTGGGCTATCTGGCCGACCGTCTGAGCGTGAACGTAGAGCTGCCCAGCGAGCGCAGCCTGAACCTGCTGGCCCCGGACAAGGGGCGGCACTCCATCTTCCGTCCCATGAAGCAGATTGCAGTATCCGGCGCTGCCAGCCGGGAGGAGCTTACCCTCTACCGCCATGCGCCTAAATTTGCTCCCGCCGGGCAGAGCACCCAGATGATCGTGGGCGCTTCGCCGGAGACGGACTACCACATTTTAAAGCTCACCGAGGGGATGTACCAGAAGTACGGGCTGAAGCGGGTGTTCTACTCCGCCTACATTCCGGTGGCCGAGGACACCCGCCTGCCCGCGCTGGACACAAAGCCGCCCCTTCTGCGGGAGCACCGGCTGTATCAGGCCGACTGGCTGCTGCGGTTCTATCAGTTCGAGGCGGACGAAATTTTAGATAAGGATAACCCCAACTTCAACCCCTATCTGGACCCCAAATGCAACTGGGCGGTGCAGCACTACGGGCTGTTCCCGGTGGACGTGAACCGCGCCCCCTTCGAGATGCTGCTGCGGGTGCCGGGCATCGGCCCCAAAAGCGCCCGGCGCATCTGGCGCGCCCGCAAACAGGCGGCGCTGGGGCTGGACGAGCTGAAGCGCATGGGCGTGGTGCTCAAGCGGGCGCAGTATTTCATCACCTGCCGGGGCTTTTCCGGGGCGCACCCGGGGCGCGGCAGTGCCGGGCGGGAGCGCATTACCCGGGCGCTCATCGACCCCAACGTATTCAGCGGCAGCTGCGAGCAGCTGAGCCTGTTCAGCCCGCCCGCCGTGGACAACCTCATCGGGCAGGGCGTGCCGCCCCGGGCGGCTGTCCGCATGGTACGGGAGGAGGCGGTGCAATGTCTTGCCAAGGCGCTGTAAGCCCCAAAGGGGCGCGCAAGCTGCACGATGCCGACGTGGTCTACCTGTACGACGGCAGCTTTGAGGGCTTTCTGTGCTGCGTGTACGAAAGCTTTGCCCAGCATGAGCTTCCCTTTGCGGTGTGGACGCCCCAGCGGGAGACTGCCACCCTCTACCCGGTCAAGGACATTCCCACCGACCCCGCCGTTGCCCGGCGGGTGTTTGACAGCTTTGGCAAAAAGCTGGGCGCAGAGACCGAGTACCTTGTCAGCCGGGATTTTCTCTCCGGGCAGGAGGACAAGGAGCTGCTTCTGCTCCGCTTTCTGCATCTGGCCTTTGCGCTGGGCCCGGGCACGGTCAAGCGGGAGGGGCATCCGGTGGTCGCGCCCCTCTACGCCATGAAAAAAAGTCTGGACTGGGAGGTAGACAAGTTTCAGGGCTTTGTGCGGTTCGAGGAGCACGGCGGGATGCTGGGCGCGGTCATCCACCCCAAAAATTATATCCTCCCCCTGCTGCGCCCGCACTTCTGCGGACGCTTCCCGGAGGAGGACTTTATGATCTATGATGCCGTCCATCAGGCGGTGCTGCTGCACGAGGGACATAAGACCCAATTGCTGGAGCTGGCAGCGCCCTTGGAGCTGCCGCCGCCCAGCGCGCGGGAGCAGCAGCTTCAGGCGCTGTGGACGCAGTTCTACAAAACGCTGGAAATCAAAGCGCGCCACAACGAAAAAGGCCGCATGACCCATTGCCCCAAGCGCTTCTGGGCGGATATGGTGGAGCTGCAGGGGGAATTGTAATTATTTTCCTTCCGCTTCCAGCGCGCTTTCCACGCCCTTGAGCAGGTCCTCCGCCGGGATGCCGTACAGCCTTGCCAGCGCCATCAGGTTAGAGGTGTTCGGCTCCGAGGTGCCGTTCTCCCACTTGGAAACCGCCTGCCGGCTCACGCCGATGCTCTCGGCCACAAACTCCTGCGTCATCTTGCAGCGGGTGCGGTTTTCTTTAAGCATCTCAGAAAGCGACTTGCGCACAATCTTGACTTCCTCCGTGAGCTTCGGCGGCTTTTCCAGATTGCGGGCGATGCGCCAGAGCAGATAGATCGCCGCCACGATGGCGACCGGAATCAGGAGCCGGAACAGGATATTGGTATAGCGGTAGAACTTTTCCAGCAGAAGCGCTCTCCGGACATACTCATGCACCATTTCCGGGGTGGCTTCCTGTGTCTCTACTTCCACGACCTTGAGCAGACCAGGCGCGGTACGGTTCAGCAAGTTCATCATAGCGGGTTCCTCCTTTGCGGCGTCGATTTTGGTTTTTCTGTGGCCTGATTCTAGCACAAAAGCCCGGTTGCGTCCACCAACCAGAGCGTAAACTCCGGTTGCGGCGCGCATTTTTAGCCTATTTGGGCAGATAATTCACAAAAACGTTGCATCTGCATCGTTGCAACGGGCAAAACCTATGGTATACTATAAGGGATATCCGGGCAGGCATTTCTGCCCCCCAACACCCCCGCTGCGGGGTCAACACAAAAGGAGTATTGTAGCGTTATGGTTCGCATTACTATGGAAGACGGCGGCATCATCGACATCGAGCTGAACGAGGAGGTTGCCCCCATCACCTGTGAGAATTTCAAAAAGCTGGTCAAGGAGGGTTTTTACAATGGCCTGACCTTCCACCGGGTCATCCCCGGCTTTATGATCCAGGGCGGCTGCCCGCTGGGTACCGGCACCGGTGGCCCGGGCTGGAACATCAAGGGCGAGTTTGCCGCTAACGGCGTCAACAACCCTCTCAAGCACACCCGCGGTGTGATCAGCATGGCCCGCAGCATGAACCCCAACAGCGCAGGCAGCCAGTTCTTCATCATGCACAAGGATGCCCCCCATCTGGATGGCCAGTACGCCGCCTTCGGCAAGGTGGTTGCCGGCATGGACGTTGTGGATAAGATCGCTGCCGTCCGCACCGACTGGAACGACAAGCCCACCACCCCGGTCAAGATGAAGACCGTGGAGCTCATCGAGGGCTAAAATTTGATACAAAAAATCCCGGCATCTTGCGGTGCCGGGATTTTTTTAACCCTCTCAGGCGCTCCCGCGCCAGCTCCCCCGAAGGGGGAGCTTTTTTGCAGCAAACCGGCAGATGCTTAGAAGCTCCCCCTTCGGGGGAGCTGGCATCGCGCAGCGATGACTGAGAGGGTTCTCTCTATAAAATACAACGCCAGACAGTCCGCAGACTGTCCGGCATTGCGCTTATTTTCTTTTTAGCAGCCTTCTTTTTCAGCCAGCTTGCGGCCCATGAGCACGCCCATGACCGAAGCCATCATCAGCCCGCGCGTCCAGCCGGAGGAGTCGCCCAGACAGTGCAGACCCTGAATGTTGGTGTCGAGGTTCTCGTCCATCTTCACCTTGTTGGAGTAGAACTTCAGCTCCGGGCTGTACAGCAGCGTCTCGTTGGCGGCAAAGCCGGGCACCACCATATCCAGCATCTTGATGAACTCGATGATGTTGGTCATGGCGCGGTAGGGCATGGCGGCGGTGATATCACCGGCTACGGCGTCCTTCAGGGTGGGCTTCACGTTGGACTGTGCCAGCTCCTTCTGCCAAGTGCGCTTGCCGTCCAGAATATCGCCGTAGCGCTGCACCATGATGTGGCCTGCGCCCAGCATATTGGTCAGCTCGCCCACCTTCTGGGCGTAGGCGATGGGCTGGTTGAAGGGCTCGGTAAAGTTGTGGGACACCAGAATGGCAAGGTTGGTGTTCGGGCTCTTCTTTTCCTTGAAGCTGTGGCCGTTGACCACCGCAAGGTCGTTGTCGTAGTTCTCCTGCGCCACAAAGCCGCCGGGGTTCTGGCAGAAGGTGCGCACCTTGTTCTTCCAAGGCTTCGGGTAGCCGATGAGCTTGGACTCATACAGCACCTTGTTCACCTTTTCCATCACCTCGTTGCGGCACTCCACGCGCACGCCGATATCCACGGTGCCGGGCTTGTGGGCGATGTGGTGCTCTGCGCAGAGCTTTTCCAGCCAGTCTGCGCCGCGCCGTCCGGTGCCGATAACCACCTCGTCCGCATACACGGGCAGCAGGCTGTCGCCGTCCTTCAGCAGCACGCCCTTGCAGCCGTCCTCTTCCAGAATGATGTTCTCGCACTCGGTATTGAAGCGCATCTCCACGCCGTTGTCTGCCAGATAGTTCTGGATGGCAAGATACAGCTCCTGCGCCTTCTCGGTGCCCAGATGGCGGATGGGGCAGTCCACCAGCTTCAGACCCGCGTGGATGGCGTTTTTGCGGATCTCCTTGATGTCCTCGCCGGTGTAGATGCCCTCCACATGAGGATCTGCGCCGAACTCCAGATAGATCTTATCGGTGTAGTCGATGAGCTCCTGCGCAAACTCCTCCCCGATGAGGGTGGGCAGGTCGCCGCCCACCTCATAAGAAAGGCTCAGCTTGCCGTCCGAGAACGCGCCCGCACCGGAAAAGCCGGTGGTGATGGCGCAGGTGGGGCGGCAGTTGACGCAGTGGCCTACCTCTGCCTTGGGGCAGTGGCGCTTTTCCACCGGCTTGCCCTTTTCCACCAGCAGCATCTTCTTTTTGCTGCCGTGGCGCAGCAGCTCCACAGCGGTAAAGATGCCGGCAGGGCCCGCACCCACGATGATCAGATCGTACTTTTCCATGATTTTGTTCCTTTTCCTGTTAATTAGTGTAAAACCCTCTCAGTCAACGCCTGACGGCGTTGCCAGCTCCCCCGAAGGGGGAGCTTTTGGGGTATCTACCGGAAACCTTCTCATTGAACCTAAAGCTTCAGCAACAAGCCTTAGACCTTGGCTCCCCCTTCGGGGGAGCTGGCGCGGGAGCGCCTGAGAGGGTTTATTCTTTACTCCCGTTCCTCCTGCTCCACGGTGGCGCTCTCGTCCACATGGTCCAGCTCCACGGCGGTAGCCTCTGCATCGGTGCGGGTCACGTCCGGGGCGACAACGCCGTCGCCGTTCAGATCCTCGCCGGTAATGCTTTCCAGCACAGACTGGGTCTCCGGGTGCAGCTTGGCAAAGCGGCGCACCGCCAGCACGGTGTACAGGGCGCTGAGCAGGTTGATGGCACCCTCCACGATCAGGATGACGCCGATGGCCATCACCAGCGTTTCCATGGCGCCGAAGGGGTTTGCGATCAGGATGACGCCCAGCACCACGCTGAGCACCGGCAGCAGCAGAAAGCCCTTCCAGCTGTCGTAGCCGCAGCGGCGCAGATCCAAGGCGTTCTGCACCCGGCCAATGGCGTCAAAGATGACGAACAGGCCGAACACGATGGGCAAAATGCTTACCACGATATCGCTGCGCAGCAGCAGAAAAACGCCCAGCGCAAGGCATACCACGCCGGAGATCAGGGTAAGCTGGCTCTGGAACACCCCGCGCTCCACCACAAAGTAGCGGATCAGCTGCACCGCTGCGCAGGCCAGCACCACGCCGCCCAGAGCGTAGCAGACGATGTTCAGCGCCGTGCCGGGCTTCATGACCAGAAAAATGCCCAGCCCGACATACAGCAGGCTCATGAGGATCAGATTCCACTTCAGCTTTTTTACCATAGAGATCACGTTCCTTTCGTTTGCAGAGCCATTGCCCGCACCCGGGTCAGTGGTACAGGGGTGCGATGGTGGTTTTGTTGATACGGGCATAGAAGGCCATGCTCATCAGGATGCTGACGATCTCCGCAATGAGGAAGGCCCACCAGACATTGTTGACGCTGCCGGTCTGTGCCAGCAGCCACGCTGCCGGCAGCAGCACGAACAGCTGGCGGCAGACCGAAACGATCAGGCTGAAAACGCCGTTGCCCAGCGCCTGAAACACCGAGCTGAGCACGATGCTGACGCCTGCCAGCAGGAAATGCAGGCAGATGATGCGCATGGCCGGGATGCCGATGGCAAGCATGGCATCGCTGGCGGCAAAGATGCTCAGCACCAGCCCGGGCGCAAACTGGAAGATGCAGAAGCCCGCCAGCATGATGCCCTCGGCGTAGCACACCGCCAGCTTGATGGTCTTTTTCACGCGGTCCGGTCTGCGGGCACCGTAGTTGTAGCTGATGATGGGCACCATGCCGTTGTTCAGGCCGAAAATGGGCATGAACACGAAGCTCTGCAGCTTGAAGTAGACGCCGAACACCGCCACCGCCGTAGCCGAGAAGGCCATGAGGATCAGGTTCATGCCAAAGGTCATCAGGCTGCCCACGCACTGCATGGCGATGCTGGGCAGACCCACCGTGTAGATGCGGCCGATGGCCTTGGCGCTGGGCCGGAAGCCCTTGAAGCTGATCTGGATATCCGGGTTTTTGCGGGTGTTGAAGTACAAGGTCATGCCTGCGCCGCAGAACTGGCCGATGACCGTAGCCACCGCCGCGCCGGTGGTGCCGGACAGCGCCTCGCCGCAGTAGCCGAAGATAAAGATGGGGTCCAGAATGATGTTGACCACAGCACCCACCAGCTGGCTGATCATGCTCAGATGGGTGCGGCCGGTGGCAGCCAGCAGCTTTTCGCCCATGGTCTGGGTGAAAATACCCAGACTGAAGATGCAGCACACCGAAAGATACCGGATGCCCTGCTGCGCGATGACGGCGTCACTGGTCTGGGCGTAGAAGTAGGGCTTCATGCAGGTAAGGCCGATGACAAAGAACACCGCAAAGCTGCACAGGGAAAGGAAGATGCCGTTTTCTGCGGTGGCGTTGGCGCGGCTCTGGTTCTTTTCGCCAAGGCTCTTGCTCAGCAGGGCGTTCACGCCCACGCCGGTGCCCACGCCCACGGCGATCATGACATTCTGCAATGAAAAGGCCAGCGATACGGCGGTGAGGGCGCTCTCGCTGACATGGGACACGAACACCGAGTCCACCACGTTGTACAGCGCCTGCACCAGCATGGAGATCATCATCGGGATGCTGAGCTTCAGCAAAAGGGGGTTGATCTCCATGGTGCCCATAATGTTTTCCCGCACCTCGGCGGGTGCGGTCTGCGATTGATACTTTTCCACGTTTTCTCCTTGCCGGAAACATGGGCAGGGCGTAGAAGCGCCCTGCCCACGTTCTGTCGTTGTTTCTTGGGTCTGACCGGGGGTTACAGCGTCTTTTCCTTGGCGGCGGCTGCGTCCAGGATCATCTTCACGCAGGTCTCGCGGCCAAGGGCGGCGTTGATGGCCAGATCGTAGTTATGGGCATCGCCCCAGCGGTTCTGGGTGTAGTAGTTGTAGTAGGCCGAGCGGTTGCGGTCGGTCTTTTCCACCTCGTCCTTGATGCCCTTTTCGTCCTTGGCCTTGACCAGGGGGTTGGTCTTGGCGTACTGCAGACGCCACTCCTTGGGTGCATACACGAACACCCGCAGCACGTCCTTGCGCTCCCGCAGAACGTAGTCACCGCAGCGGCCAAGGATCACGCAGGGGCCTTCCTCGGCCAGCTGCTTGATGATACGGCTCTGCAGAATGAACACCTGATCGCCCAGCGGCAGCTCGTTGCCCATGGTGTACAGGCTGTACAGCAGGCTGTGGGTATGCCGTTTCTCGCTGGCGGCAACAGCCTCCTCCGACAAGCCGGAGTTCTTTGCTGCCATGGTGATCAGCTCCTTGTCGTAAAGCTTGATGCCCAGCGCATTTGCCACGTCCTCTGCGATGTAGCGTCCGCCGGTGCAGTACTCACGGCCCAAAGTGATGATCGTCTTTGCCATAATGTGTTCCTCCTGTTTCATATATCGCCCTGAAAAAGCTTACGGCTGTGCCGGGGCTTCCCCGGTCTGGCCATTGGCTTTGGGTTCTGTGCTTGCAGGTGCAGGCTTCGGCTTCGGCAGCCGTACCTCTGCTACCCGCATGGTGCCGGTCTGGTCCACTGCATACACACTGCAGCGCCCGCCTGCGGCCAGCAGCTCCGGCGGGAACTGTACCCCGCCGTCCTCGGTGCGGGTACAGCGCAAAAAGGTGCGGTGGGCGGTGGTGGCGTGCGCCACGCCGTCGTGGGGTGCGCAGGCGATCCAGCCGGAAAAATCCTCCGGCAGGTCTGCGGGCTCTCCCCGCCGCTCAAAGTAGTATGTGCCCGGTTCGGTTCCGGCGCGCAGGTCGCACCGCAGCCGCCGGGGACGGTCGGCCTCGGCCTCCCGCTGCTTTGGCCGCAGGGCAATGGCCTTGCCGGTAAAGTAACGCATAAAATCCACCAGCGCCATGGTGCAGTTCACTGCGCCGTCGGTATCGGCGGTGGGGTCGTTCAGCAGCACAAAGTCTGCCATTACGGCGTCATCGTGGCCAAAGCCGCGCAGGCCCATCCATAGCCGCACCGGGTCGCGCTGGCCGTGCACCCGCCGCTCCACCTGCACGGCCACCGAGCAGCCGTCGTGGATCTGCTCCCGCAGGTCGGCAAGATCCATCCACGCCTGCCAGCAGGGGTAGCCGCAGCAGCCTGCGGCGGCTGCCGCAAAGGCGGTGTTGCCGGTGCTGCGGGTGTTGCCGTCCTCCATGGCGTAGGCCACTTCCTCCGGCAGGATATCCTCGCCCCAGCGGTTCATCAGCGCCGCCATGACCAGCGGCAGATCCATCTCCCGCCCAAAGCTGGGGTCATGGGCGGAAAGGCAGTATTCCGGCAGATAGAGCCGCCGGTTCAGCGGGTGGCCGTTGCGCTTTTCCCACGCAAGGGGACGCACCGCCGCCGCCAGCAGACGCACCGCCGGGGTGACTTTATCGTTGTTGGTGGAAAGGTTCACCTGCAATTGCACGCCGGTGCCGCCGCCCGGGGCGGCTACCGTGACGGTATCGCCCATCAAAAAGATCATGCCGTCCTCGCTGTGGCTGGACACGCTGCACCGGGGGTAATCCGGTGCCCACTTGCCAAAGCTCATCCAGCCTGTCCACGCCCCTGCCGCGTATACCCGGCAGCGCACCTCCACCATGGTGTCCCGGGGTGCGTGGGCGTTCCAGCTGACATTCAGGTTGCAGAAGGCCGGCATGGCAAACTCCGGGGTGGTGTAGCTGCCGTACAAAAGGCTGCGCCCGGCAACGCTGTCCAGCACCAGTGCGCCGTTTTCCAGCGCAACGTTGTCCAACTGCCCGCGGGAAAAGGTCTCTGTCCCCTGCAGCACAAGATTATTCCGTTGTTCCATGGGACATCGCTCCTTTCCACAGTGTCAGCGCTTATTCCTCCGGGGTATCGTCCTCATCGTCGGCGTAGTCCTCTTTCAGGGCGGCCTCCAGCTCGGCGTCCTTCATCTTGCGGATGCTCTCCTCAATGTGGAACACCCGGTCAATATCGCCGTACACGATCTGGCAGGACACCTCGGTGACGAACCAGAAGCCGAAGATCAGCATCAGGAAAAGACCCAGCGGCATACACAGGATCACCACGCCCCAGAACAGCACCTGCACGATGGCGGCAGCCAGTGCGTGGGGCAAAAAGGCGATCATGCAGTTGATGCTGTTTTTCAGCGTCAGGCTCAAGGGCTGGTCCAGCAGCACCACCTGCGGCCACATATAGGCAAACAGCATCTGGAACAGCACCAGATTGAGCACCGTAGCCACCCACAGCGGGATGCCCACGTTGGTGCCGTGGTACAGCATATTGAAGCAGAAATAAACGAGGAAGATCTGCAGCGTGACCACCACGGTGTACAGCACACCGGGCAGCAGGCTAGACTTAAAGTTGCGCTTGAAGGCCTTGCGGTAGGTCACCCACCAGTAGCCCGCCTCGTCGCGCAGTGCGCGCAGGACGGTATCGTACATTCCGGCCAGTGCCGGGCCCGCCAGCAGACCGCCCACGGCGGCGCTGCCCAGCATCACCGGCAGACTGTTCTGCAAAAAGCCGATGTACACCAGGCAGATGGCCGGTGCAAACCCGATGCAGGTCAGCAGGTTTGCAAGGAACATCCCGTTCATATCACGGCCTACAAGCTCAAAAAAGCGGCCGACGCCGGTCTTGCGGGGAGCGTCCTTTTCGACGCCCTTCCCGGCCTTGAAATCGTTGGCAGAAGGAAAAAGACCCATAGTAACTGCGGTACCTCTCTTACGTTTTTAACCGGCACCGCAGGCGTTTTGTCTGGAAAGTGCCATTGTGCTGGCTTTACAGATATAAATATACCTGTATTTTGTAAACTTTGCAAGATACAACCGGGGCTAATTGTAAAAAAATATTTATCTCTCCCTTTTTTGCCCAAAGTGTGCTACAATGACAATGGCATTTTTTGCAATAGGAGGAAACTATTATGAGCATTCTTCGCACCATTGCGATGTTTATTTATCTGTTCGGATACATGATCCTGCATTACGGCATCCTGCGCCGCGCCGAGCGCGCCGCAGCCGCCGGAGATATCGCCACCGTGGAGCAGATCGTGAACCAGCATATCCCCCGCTGGAGCCGGGGCATCTTAAAGGTGACCGGTGTTTCCCTGTCCGTGGAAGGGCTGGAGAACATCCCCAAAGACCGCCCCTGCGTGTTTGTGGCGAACCATCGCAGCTACTACGACATCCCCCTGCTGCTGGCCGGGCTGGAAAAGCCCCACGGCATCCTTGCCAAGGAAGAGCTGGAAAAGATCTTCCTGCTCAACCGCTGGATGAAGCTGCTGGGCTGCGTGTTCGTGCAGCGTGACGATGTGCGCGCCTCGGTGCGGGCACTGAACGATGCCACCGCCATCGTGGAGGGCGGCCGCAGCTTTGTCATCTTCCCCGAGGGCACCCGCTACAAGGGCGAAGAGGGCGGCGCAGGCGAGTTCAAGGCCGGTGCCTTCCGCATTGCGGTCAAGACCGGCGCCCCGGTGGTGCCGGTGGCTGTGACCGGTGCACGCGCCCTGTTTGAGGCCAATGGCAACCGCTGCCGCCCGGGCAGTGTGCGCATCAAGATCATGCCCCCCATCCAGACCGCCGGCATGAGCAAGGCCGAGCAGAAGCAGCTGCCCGACGCCGTGCGCCAGACCATTCTGGCCGCACTGAAGTAACAGCCTTTCCCGCTCGTTTCATCACACAGGAGAACTATTTTATGGCAAGCTACCGTTACGAACGCGACATTGACCCCAAGGATCTCAAGCCCCGCAAACAGCGGCAGTACAGCCGCAAAGAGCGCTGGGCAAACTGGTGGGACTACAACCTGAAATGGGTGCTCATCTTCGGCATTGCCGGTGCGTTCGTGGCGTACTGCTTTATCGGGCAGTATTTCCTGACCACCCACCCGGATTATAACGTGGCGGTGGTAAGCCCCTACTACCTGCCCGAAGCCACCGTCACCGCCCTGCAACAGCAGCTTGCCGCCTATGGCGAGGACTGCAACGGGGACGGCAAGGTGGTGGTGAAGCTGAACCAGTACACCATGGCCTTCAACAGTGAGGACTCGGACGCCTATCTGGATATGGCGGGCACGACAAAGCTTTCCACTGATATCCAGAGCTCCCTCAGCTCCATCTTCATCCTCTACGACCCCGCAGGCTTCCAGCAGACCACCGGCACGTTGCGGTATCTGGACGGCCATCTGCCCAAGTCCGACGCCGACAGCGACTGGTGGAACATGGTCTACCGCTGGACGGACTGCCCGGTGCTGACCGGGATGGAGCTGGGCAGCTACACCTCGGACGCGGTGCAGAGCGCCAGCGGCGACAGCCAGCAGCTGCTGGCAGATTACTATATCGGCATCCGGGGCGCATGGCTGAAGGAATCGGCTTCCCTGCTGGAAAACAGCGAGACCCTTTGGGCAAACCTGACCGCCGGGGCAGTCTCCACCGCCGCGGAGGGGCACTAAAGATGCGCTTCCGCATCAAGGTCGGCGGCCCTGCCGCCCGTTTCACCTTTGACCGCACCCCCAAGCTCCAGCCGCCCGCGCCGCCCAGTCCCCGCGCCGCAGACCTTGATAACCCCTACGGGCGCTACTACGGCAAGGCCCGCAGCTGGGAGGATATTTTGAAGAATAAAAACAGTGACTGAGAGGCTCTCCGGTCGTCGCCGCAGGCGATGACCGGAGAGCCTCTGTTTTCTATTTTCGTCTTTTTACCCGAGGCTTATTTGAAATTTTCTCCACTCTCAAATAAAGAGCGGTTTGTTGTTTCCCTGTCCCGGTTATGGTATACTTACTAGGTATCCCCGCAAAAACCGACCAAAAAGGATGTGACCCCCATGGACGCACTGGAACAAGCCCGTGCCGAGATCGACACGGTGGATGCGCAGCTGGCTGCGCTGTTCGAGCGCCGGATGGCTGCCGTTTTGCAGGTAGCCGAATATAAGCGGGCGCACGGTCTGCCCATCTACGATGCCGCCCGGGAGGCCGCCGTGCTGGAAAAGGCCGCAGCCCGCATCCAGCAGCCCGCGCTGCGCCCTTATTATAAAGACCATGTCCAGCACATGATGGACCTTGCCAAGCAGTACGAAGCCGCTGCGCTGGGGCGCAACCGCGCCGCCTATCAGGGAGTGGAGGGGGCGTTTGCCCACATCGCCCTCAAGGCGCTGTTCCCCCACGCCGAGGCCGTGAGCTATTCCACATGGGACGAGGTATTCGAGGCTGTCGCCTCCGGCGAAGCCGCCCACGGCGTAGTGCCCTTTGAAAACAGCCACGCCGGAGACGTTTCCGCTGTGCTGGATTTGTGCTATAACCACCCGGAGCTGTGGGTGGTGGACGTGTACGACCTGCCCATCTCCCAGAACCTTCTGGTGCTGCCGGGCACCCAGCTTTCCCAGCTGCGCACCGTGTACAGCCACCAGCAGGCCATTGCCCAGAGCGAGACCTTTTTAAAGCAGTTCCGTCTACCCGCCACCGCCATGGCGAACACCGCCATGGCCGCAAAATTCGTGGCAGAAAGCGGCGATGCCTCCAAGGCCGCCATTGCCAGCGCCGAGACTGCCGCCCTGTACGGGCTGGAAATTTTAGTGCCCAACATCAATACCGACGGCGACAACACCACCCGGTTCATCGTGCTCAGCCGCGAAAAGCCCACGGCGGGCAACCGGTTCTCCCTGCTGTTTACTGTGGACAACAAGCCCGGCAAGCTGGCCGAGGTGATTCAAATCATCGGTGCAAGCGGCTTCAATATGGAGTCCATCAAGAGCCGCCCCATGCCGCACGTCCCCTTTGAATATTATTTTTACGTAGAGCTGGTGGGTGATGCCGCCGCCGGCGAGACTGCCGCGCTGCTGCGCGAGCTTGACCGCACCTGCCGGACGGTGCGGCTGTTAGGAGTGTATACAAAATGAGTGATTTTATCGGAACCAAGCTGACCATGAATCTGGGCGAGCGCAGCTACGACATCATCGTCAAGCGCGGCTCGCTGGAAAACCTGTACCAGTTCGCCCGGCTGGACCGCCGGGTGGCGGTGGTCACCGACAGCGGTGTGCCCGCACAGTACGCCCAGATGGTGGCCGACCAGTGCAAGGACGCCACCATCATCACCGTGCCGCAGGGCGAGGCCAGCAAGAGCTTTAAAATTCTGGAGACCGTGCTGCGGCAGATGCTGGACTTCGGCATGGGCCGCGGCGACCTTGTGGTAGCCGTGGGCGGCGGCGTGGTGGGCGACCTTGCCGGTTTTGCCGCTTCCATCTATATGCGCGGCATCGACTTTATCAACTGCCCCACCACCACCCTTTCCATGATCGATTCCTCCATCGGCGGCAAGACCGCCGTGGATTTAGGCGACACCAAAAACATCGTGGGTGCCTTCTGGCAGCCCAAGCTGGTCATCGTGGACCCGGACACCCTGTCCACCCTGCCCCGCCGCCACTTCATCAACGGTCTGGCCGAGGCCGTCAAGGCAGGTCTTCTGGCCGACCCGGAGCTGTTCTCCATCTTTGAAAAAGAGGACGTGGACGACCGCATCGGCGAGATCATCTGCCGCAGCCTGCGCTTTAAAAAGAGCATCGTGGAGCAGGACGAGACCGAGCAGGGGATGCGCAAGGCCCTGAACTTCGGCCACACCATCGGCCACGGCATCGAGGCCGTGAAGGGCATCAAGGGACGCCGCACCACCGGCCTGTTCCACGGCGAGTGCGTGGCACTGGGTATGCTGCCCATGATCGAATCCAAGGCGCTGCAAAAGCGGGTGCGCGGTGTGTACCGCCGCTTAGGTCTGCCCACCCGCACCGCCTACGATAAGGAAAAGGTGCTGGCCGAGATGCTGCACGACAAAAAAGCGCAGGGCGGGCAGATCACCATCATCAAGGTGCCCGGCCTTGGCTGCTGGCGCGCCGAGACCATCCCTGTGGAGGGGCTGCGCCCGCTGCTGGGCATGGAGGACTGACCCATGAAAAACACCTTTGGCAGCGACCTTTCGCTGACCATCTTCGGCGAGAGCCACGGCCGCGCCGTGGGCGCGGTGCTGGACGGCATGGCCGCCGGTGTGCCGGTGGACGAGAGCTTTCTCGCCGCCTGCATGGATAAGCGCCGCGCCCGGGGCGACGGCCTTTCCACCCCCCGGGTGGAGGCGGATGCGGTGCAGCTGCTGTCCGGTGTGGTGAACGGCCACACCACCGGCACCGCCATTGCCCTGATGATCGAAAACCAGAACACCCGCAGCGGCGACTACGCCAAGACCGCCGACCTGCTGCGCCCCGGCCACGCGGACTTTACCGCCTACGCCAAGTACCACGGCTTTCAGGATGCCCGGGGCGGCGGGCACTTTTCCGGCCGGGTGACTGCCGCCCTCGTGGCGGGCGGCAGCATCGTGCTTGCCGCACTGCAGCGGGCGGGCATTGATATCACCACCCACATTGCCCGGTGCGCAGGGCTTGCAGATACCCCCTTTGCGCTGGACGACCCCGCCGCCCTTGCGGCACAGGTGGGGACGCTTGCCGCCAAGACCGAGGGCTTTGCGGTGCTGGACGCCGCCGTGGAGGAGCCCATGAAGGCCGCCATCCGCGCCGCCGGTGCCGAGGGCGACAGCGTGGGCGGCGTGCTGGAAACTGCCATTCTCGGCCTGCCCGCCGGAGTCGGCGAGCCCTACTTTGACAGCGTGGAGAGTGAAATTGCCCACTTGGCCTTTTCCATCCCGGCGGTCAAGGGCATCGAGTTCGGCACCGGCTTCGGCTTTGCCGGGCTGCGCGGCTCGGAGGCAAACGACGCCTTCCGCATGACGGCAGAGGGCGCGGTGGTCACCGCCACCAACCACAACGCCGGCATCAACGGCGGCATCGCCAACGGAATGCCGGTGGTGTTCCGCACCGCCGTCAAGCCCACCCCCAGCATCTACAAGCAGCAGGATACGGTGGACTATATCGCCAAAAAGGACGCACAGCTGTCCATTCATGGGCGGCACGACCCCTGCATCGTGCCCCGGGCTGCCATTGTGCAGACCTGCGCTGCCGCCATCGCCGTGGGCGACCTGCTCACCGCCCGGTACGGTGCCCGGTGGATGACCGACCCCACTGGCTACCGGAAGGAGGACTGAGATGGAATACGGACTGATCGGCGGCAAGCTGGGACACTCCTACTCCAAGACCATCCATGAGCTGCTCTGCGGGTACAGCTACGAGCTGTGCCCCCTGCCCACCGAGGCAGACGCCCGCGCCTTTTTGCAGCGGCGGCAGTTCAAGGCCATCAATGTGACCATCCCCTACAAAAAACTGGTGATGGAGTACTGCTCCTTCATCGACCCCCGCGCCCGCGCCATCGGCGCAGTGAACACGGTGGTGAATAAAAACGGTCTGCTCTACGGCTACAACACGGATTATCTGGGCTTTGCCCATTTATGCGAGGCCCACGGCGTGGAGCTTGCGGGCAAGACCGTGCTCATTCTGGGCACCGGCGGCACCCACAACACCACCCGCGCGGTGGCGCTGGACAAAGGTGCTGCCAAGGTGCTGACGGTCAGCCGCACCCCCGACCCGGAAAAGGGCGAGCTGAGCTACGCCGAAGCCGTGCGCAGCGGCGCACAGGTGGTGTTCAACACCACCCCCGCCGGAATGTACCCCAACGTGGGCGTGTGCAGTCTGGACGTGGCTGCCATGCCCGGGCTGGAAGCCGTGGTGGACGTGGTCTATAACCCCAACAAGACCGAACTCATCCTCCGCGCCGAGGAAGCCGGTGTGCCGGTGGCCGTAGGCGGGCTGGAGATGCTGGTGGCACAGGCGGTGTACGCCGCCGAATATTTCCTCGGCCGCAAGTTCGGGGACGCCCCGGCCGAGGTGCGGCGCATCACCGCCGCGCTGCGCCGCGAGACGCTGAACATCGCCCTTGTGGGCATGCCCTCCTGCGGCAAATCCACCCTTGGACGCCTGCTGGCAAAGCAGCTGGGCAGACCCCTTGTGGATCTGGACGAGGAGATCGTCAAGGCAGACGGACGCAGCATCCCGGATATCTTTGCTGCCGAGGGCGAAGCGAGCTTCCGCGCAAAGGAAGCCGCGCAGATCGCCCGTTTCGGCAAGGAAAAGGGGCTTGTGCTCTCCTGCGGCGGCGGCGCGGTGAAGCGGGCAGAGAATGTCCGCGCCCTGCGCCAGAACGGCGTGGTGCTGTTCATCGACCGGCCGGTGGAAGCGCTGGCTGTGGGCGGCGACCGCCCGCTTTCTTCCAGCGCCGAGGCGCTGCGCACCATGGAAGCCCAGCGCCGCCCGCTGTACCTTGCCGCCGCAGATGCGGTGGTCCCCAACACCGGCACGCTGGCCCAGACGCTGGCAGCTGCACAGGAGGCACTGGATGAAATTTTTGATTCTTAACGGGCCAAACATCAATCTGGCACGCTGGTCTGAGCCCGGCGTGCCGGGCGAGGTGGACTACACCGGCCTGATGGACTATGTGCAGGCGGGCTGCGACCAGCTTGGCATCGAGACGGACATCTGCCAGTCCAACCACGAGGGCGACCTCATCGACGAGATCCAGTCCGCCCCGGGGCGGGTGGACGGCATCGTGCTGAACCCCGGCGGCTACGCCCATTACAGCGTGGCCATTCTGGACGCGCTGCGGCTGTGCAGCGTGCCCGCCGTAGAGGTGATGCTGGACGCCCCGGACGAGCGCGAGCCCTTCCGCAAAACGGACGTGGTGTCCTTTGGCTGTCAGGGACATTTTATCGGCGAGGGCCCGCAGGGCTACCTGCACGCCTGCATCTGGCTGGCGCAGCTGCTGCGCACCGACGGCTCCAGTAAGGCGCATATCGTGATGTAAAGAACAAACAGGAAAGGAACGACCTCCCATGATCATCTCCACCAAAAAAGGCACTCCCAAAGAGGAGCTGGAAAAGATCGTTGATAAATTCGAAAAGCAGGGTCTGGACGTGACCCTGATCACCGGCAAGGACTACAACGTGTTCGGTCTGGTGGGCGACACCACCAAGATCGACGAGCGGGACGTGCTGGCAAACCCGTGGATCGACAACGTCACCCGCGTGTCCGCGCCCTATAAGCGCGCAAACCGCCTGTTCCACCCCGCAGACTCGGTCATCGACTGCGGCGGCGTGAAGATCGGCAGCAAGGAAAAGATCGCCGTCATGGCGGGCCCCTGCAGCATCGAGAACGCCGAGCAGGCACTGCGCATTGCGCAGGGGGTCAAGGCGGGCGGCGCAGCGCTGTTCCGCGGCGGTGCCTACAAGCCCCGCACCTCTCCCTACGCCTTTCAGGGTCTTGAGACCGAGGGCATCTTAGACATGGTCAAGGCCCGCGAGGCCACCGGTCTGCCCATCGTCTCCGAGCTGATGAGCGAGGACCGCATCCCGGAGTTTGAGGAGTATGTGGACGTGGTGCAGATCGGCGCACGCAATATGCAGAACTTCCAGCTGCTCAAGGCCGTGGGCAAGATGCACAAGCCCGTGCTGCTCAAGCGCGGCCTGTGCAACACCATCGAGGAGTGGATCATGAGCGCCGAGTACATCATGGCCGGCGGCAACGAGCAGGTCATCTTCTGCGAGCGCGGCATCCGCACCTTTGAAAAATACACCCGCAACACGCTGGATCTTTCCGCTGTGCCCATCATCCACGAAAAGACCCATCTGCCCATCGTGGTAGACCCCAGCCACGCCACCGGCAAGTCGAATCTCGTAGAGCCGATGATGATCGCCGCTGTGGCCGCCGGTGCGGACGGTCTGGAGGTAGAGGTGCACTACGACCCCCAGCACGCATGGAGCGACGGCGCACAGTGTCTGACCCCGGACGCCTTTGCACAGGCCATGGCAAAGTGCCGTCAGGTGGCTTGGGCCATCGGCCGGGAACTGTAAACCGTTTACCCCCTCAGGCGCTGACGCGCTGCCCGGGGGAAATTGCAAAAGGATAACACCGCTATGCTAGTAACCATCAGACCTGCCCCCGGCGGCATCGGGGGCGTGATCGCCGCGCCGCCCAGCAAAAGCATGGCGCACCGCGCCGTGCTGTGCGCCGCGCTGGCCGTGGGGCGCTCCCACATCACCCATCTGGAATTCAGCAAGGACATCTCCGCCACCCTGTCCGCCGCCGCGCAGCTGTGCGCCGCCGTGGACACCGGCGCGGACGATGCCCGCGTAGAGGGTCTTGGGCATTTTCTGCCCCTGACCGCCCCGGTGGACTGCTGCGAAAGCGGCAGCACCCTGCGGTTTTTGATCCCCATCGCCAGCCTGACCGGCCAGCCGGTCACCTTTACCGGGCGCGGGCGGCTGATGGAGCGCCCGCAATCCGTATACGAAACGTTATATCGCGAGCAGAATCTACGGTTTGAGCAGTCCCCCGCCGGGCTGACCGTGGAGGGCGCACTGACCCCCGGGGACTACCGGCTGGCGGGCAACGTGTCCAGCCAGTTCATCAGCGGGCTGCTGTTCGCGCTGCCCTTGCTGCCCGGGGACAGCACTCTGCACCTCATTCCCCCGGTGGAGAGCCGCAGCTACATCGACATGACCCGCGCCGTGCAGGCCGCCTTTGGGGTGCACAGCCACTGGCTGGACGAAACCACCCTGATGCTGCCGGGCGGGCAGCAGTACCGCCCCTGCGATTACAACGTGGAGGGCGATTACAGTCAGGCCGCTTTCCCGGCGGTGCTGGGCGCGGTGTGCGGTGGGGTGACCATCACCGGCCTTGCGCCGGACACTTTGCAGGGCGATGCCGCTATTCTGGACATCCTGCGCCGGTGCGGCGCGGTGTTCACCCGCGAAGGCGACAGCGTCACCTTTGCAAAAGCACCCCTGCACGGGGTGGACATCGACCTTGCGGACTGCCCCGACCTTGGCCCCGTGCTGATGGTTCTGGGTCTGCTGTGCGAGGGCACCACCGTCATCCGCAATGCCCAGCGGCTGCGCCTGAAGGAGAGCGACCGCATCGCAGCCATGGAGGCCGAGCTGCGCGCCTGCGGCGGCGTGCTGGAAAGCGACGGCGGCACCATCACGGTGCACGGCTGTGCCGGGCGTCTGCACGCCCCTGCCGCGCCCCTGCACGGCCACAACGACCACCGGGTGGTCATGAGCCTTGCGGTGCTGGCCGCAGCCGCCGGGCTGCCCCTGACCGTGGACGATGCCGAAGCCATCCAGAAGAGCTGGCCCGGCTTTTTTGCAGATGCAGCGCCGCTTGGCGTGGAGGTTCAGGAAGAAACTTCCGATTAAAGCCACTATTACAGCTGCCGCTTCCCGCTGCGGCCCATCTTGTGAAAATGCTTTTGTCGCGGCCCGCAGGCCGCGACAAAAGCGAAATAATATAAATCATTTTCCGCTGAATATGGCCAGAGCATCGCGGAGGCCATTCAAAATCGTCCACCCAAAAAGCCGCCGCACAAAGCCCTGCGCAGCAGCTTTAAACAAAATCACGATTTCCATGCGTGGAGGTAGAAGATGCTTGATAAAACAAAACGTTATCTCGTAGTGGGTCTGGGTCTGCTGGGCGGCAAGTACGCGCTGGAGCTGACCCGCGCCGGCTTCCATGTGGACGGCATCAACCGCAGCGAGGGCCACTTGCAGTACGCGCTGGAGCACGGCTATATCGCCGGCGGCAAGACCCATGATTTTGAGGACCTTGTCCGGCAGGCCGACCACATTATTTTTGGCCTGTACCCCACCGCGCTGCTGGACTGGTTCCGTACCTACGGCCACCTGCTCAAGCCCGGGTGCATCTTTACGGATGTTTCTGGCGTAAAGACCGACCTTGTGGAGCCGGTGCAGGCGCTGTGCCCGGCGGGGGTGGAGTTCATTGCCAGCCACCCCATGGCCGGCCGCGAGACCTCCAGCGTGGAGCACGCCGCCGAGGTGAATTTTGCCCCGGCCAACTTCATCATCACCCCCACCGAGAAGAACACCCCGGCGGGCATCCAGTGGGCAAAGGAACTGGCCGAGGTGCTGGGCTTCAAGCACATCTGCACCCTGACCGTGCAGGAGCACGACCGGATGATCGGCTATGTCAGCCAGCTGTGCCACGCCATCGCCGTAAGCCTGATGTGCGCCAACGACAACACCTCGCTGTGCGAGTACACCGGCGACTCCTTCCGCGACCTGACCCGCATTGCACGCATCAACGACAAAATGTGGGCAGAGCTGTTTTTGTGGAACAAGCAGAACCTGATCAGCGAGATCGACCAGTTCGATTCTGCTTTGCAGGAAATGCGCGCCGCCCTTGTGGCAGACGACCGGGACAAGCTGGAAGAAATGTTCCGCCTTTCCACCCAGCGCCGCGCCGCCTTTGACAAAAAGCTGCCGGAATAAACCGTGACGGAGGTATTGCCCCATGCCCAAGCAGGAAGGACAGAAATCCAAGCTGGTAACGCTGCTGCGCATCCTTGAGCAGCGCACCGACGAGAACCACCGCCTGAACGTGCCCCAGCTGGTGCAGCTGCTGGAAAATCAGGGCATTCTGGCCGAGCGCAAGAGCATTTACAGCGATATCGACACCCTGCGCAGTCTGGGCTACGACATCCAGCTGCAGCGGGGGCGCGGCGGCGGGTACTGGATGGCCAGCCGTGCATTCGAGCTTTCGGAGCTGAAGCTGCTGGTGGATGCGGTACAGTCCAGCAGCGTCATCTCGGCGCGCACCAGCAAGCGCATCATCCACAAGCTGGAAGCCCTCTGCTCCGACTACGAGGGCACCCAATTGCAGCGTCAGGTGTATGTGGACGGACGTCCCAAGACCGACAGCCAGACCCTTTTGTACAGCATCGACGCGCTGCACACCGCCATCAACCGGGGGTGTCTGGTGCAGTTCCGCTACAAGGGCAGCAGCGCCGTGCGCACCGTAAGCCCGTGGCAGCTTGCGTGGGAAAACGGCTGCTACTACCTGATCGCCTATCAGGACGAAAAAGCGCCCCCGGTGCGCCACTACCGGGTGGACCGGATGGCCGGGGTGCTGGTGCTGGACGAGCCGCGCCGGGGCAAGGAGTTCTTCCGCACCTTCGACCTGCCCGCCTACCTGCGCAAGCACTTCAACATGTTCGGCGGCACCGAGTACCGGGTCACCCTGCGGTGCGCTGCCGACCTTGAGCCGGTCATGCGGGAGCGCTTTGGCCGCGAGCCGGTGTTCTGCCCGGAGGACGCGGAGCACTTCCACTTTGACGTGCCCATCTGCGTCAGCCAGCAGTTTTTCGGCTGGGTGTGCGGCTTTGGCGGCAAGGTAGAGGTCACCGCCCCCGCCGCCGTCCGCACCCAGCTGCACGAGATGGTGCAGGGGCTGGCAGAGCAGCATAGGTAAAACGATTTGAATGCGCTCCGCGTTCGCTCTGCGCATCATTCAAGGAATTATATTTTTATATTTGCCAATCGGGAAAATCTGCGGATTTTCCCGATTGGCTTTTTCACGGGAGGGGTTTTCCGCCGCGCGAATGTTTCCGCAGGAAACCAGCGCGGCAGCTGCCGTTTTCCTCCACGACCCCACCTGTGAAAATGGAACCCCGGAGCGTCCGCAGACGCTCCGGGGTTCCGAAATTATAAATGATTCTTCCGCTGATCATGCGCAGAGCACAGCGGAGCGCATTTTAAATCGTCCCGGCGCAAGGGCGCTTATTCCTCAAATTCCAGATCGCTGGGCTGGATGAGGTCAAGGGGAGCGGCGGGCTCAGCGATAAGGCGGCGGCTCTGGTTGAAGATGGCCTTTTCCAGCGTGTTGCGCGCCAGACGGCCATTGCCGGCGGTGCGGCTGTCCAGCGCCTGACGGCGCTTGTAGTAGCCCAGCAGCGGGAAGGTGCAGCCCTCGGCAAGGCGGTAGCCCTTGCCCTTGGCCAGCACGGCGGTGATGTCCAGCAGCTCGTCCGCGGTATAGTCCGGGAACTCGATCTTATTGGGGAAGCGGCTGGCAAGGCCGCTGTTGGCGGTGAGGAACACCTCCATCTCCTTGGTGTAGCCCGCAAGGATGACCACCAGCTCGTCCCGGTGATCCTCCATGCCCTTTACAAGGGTGTCGATCGCCTCCAGCCCAAAGCTGTCCTGCTCGCCGCGGTACAGGCTGTAGGCCTCGTCAATGAACAAGACGCCCCCCAGTGCGCTCTCGATGACGCTGTTGGTCAGCGGGGCGGTGTGGCCGGTGTAGCGCCCCACAAGGTCGGCGCGGGTCACCTCCACCAGCTGCCCGCCCCCCAGCGCGCCGATGGCCTTGAGGTACTTTGCCACCAGCCGGGCAATGGTGGTCTTGCCGGTGCCGGGGTTGCCGGTAAAGATCATGTGCATAGACAGGCTTGCGGTCTTGAGGCCCGCCGCCGCGCGGCGCTGCTGCACCTGTAAATTGTCCGCCAGACCGAACACATACTCCTTGACCGGAGCAAGCCCCACCAGCGCATCCAGCTCGGCGCGGATCTGCTCCACTGCGCCGGTGTAGGCCGCCGGCAGCAGGCTGAACAGGTCTGCCGGGGCGGCACTGTTCAGCGCAAACTGCAGCCCCTCGGGCGCGGCGGTCAGCGCCACCGTGCCGGACAGCTTTGCATCGGTCTGCAGGCAGTACTCGCTCAGGGCGCGGAAGATACGCTCGCAGCAGTCTGCCAGCCCCTCTGCGCCCTTTTCCTTGGAGCACTGTGCCGCCACATAGTCCCGCACCTCTGCCCCGGCGGTAAGGGTCAGGCCAAGGCGGCTGTGCACCCGCTGCGCCAGCGCGTTCAGCTGCTGCGCCGCCAGAGCCGTCAGTGCCTCCGGGGTAAAGGGGACGGTCTGGCACACATCCCCTACCGCCGCCACAAAGGACGCGCCGAATTTATCCGCCAGTGCATCCCGCCCCTTGCGGGAGAAGAAGATCAGGTACTTGCCGCAGGGGTCGATGCGGCTCACTGCGCCGGGGGCAAGCGCCGTACCGGCTTCCACCAGAATGCCCTCCTTGTTGACCAGATACCGGCTGGACAAGGGCGCGCTGCCCTTGACCGCAAGGTCGGAGAGGATGCGCAAAAAGCCGGGGTGGCAGCTCTCGTAGTGCTCGAACACCACGATCTCGCCCGGGGCGTGCAGGGCGGCGTACAGGTCCTGCAAAAACAGCTTTTCCGCGCCGGGGTCGGGGTAGAGCGCTAAGTCCATCACCGACATCCGGTCACTCTGCAAAAGCCCCCGCGCCGCCATGATGCGGGCGGTCTCTGCCAGCGCAAAGTGCCGCCCCGTGCCCGGTGCGCCCCACAGCAGGATCACATTGCGGGCGGCTGCGCCCTCGGTGCCCAGCACAAAGGGGCGGCGCATTGCCCGCACCACGCTGTCCACAAAGGCATCCTGCCCGAGGACGGTCTTTTTCACCTCGGCGGCAAGGCCCTCAAAGCTGCCCAGCTGCTCCGGCTTTGTGTCCGCTGTGCCCTTGGCCAGCAGACCGTCCGCTTCCATATCCCGCAGCATTTGGCGGCTGTCCTCCAGCGCCGTCTGCACCCCGGCATCCTGCGCTTTCTGCCGGGCGTTCTGCTGCTTGAGCAATTCGTCCAGCTGCTTTTGCTGCTCCAGCAGCGCCGCGTTCAGGTCCGGCAGGCCGCTGCCCGCCGGTTTTGCGGGCTGCGGCTTTTCCGGCTGCGGCTGTGCGCCGCCGAGCTTCAGCTTGCCGCCCGCGCCGAACACGCCGTTCATCAAGCTTTCCCAATCATCGGTATATGCCATGGTGCTGCCCTCCATCGGTGTTTTTCTTCCAGTATAGTGAACTGCGCGGCATTTTGCAAGGGATTCCCTCTTGAAAAAAAGCCCGTTGTCCGATACACTGAAGATAACGAATCTTACAAGAAGGAATGAAGCTGACCATGGCCGCAAAAACGCCTGCCCAGTGGAAAACACTGTTTGAAAACGAACCCTTCCACCGCGAAAACTATTACACCGGCCCCCTTGGCCCGGACTACACCCCCGGCGGCACCTGTCTGCGGCTGTGGGCACCCACCGCTGAGGCGGTCACCGTGACCTTATACCATAAGGGAGACGGCGGCGCCGTGCTGGGCACAAAGCCCCTTGTACGCGGCGCGCAGGGGGTGTGGAGCATCTGGCTGCCCGGGGAGCAGCACGGCCGCTACTACACCTTTGCCGTCACTGTAAACGGTATCACCCGCGAGACCGGCGACCCCTACGCCCGGGCGGCGGGGGTGAACGGCGTGCGCAGCATGATCGTAGACCTTGCCCGCACCGCGCCCTCCGGGTGGGAGCGGGATGTGCGCCCCGCTATTCCCCCGGCGCAGCGCGCCGTGTGGGAGGTGAGCGTGCGGGACTTCTCGCAGGATGCCGCCAGCGGGGTGCGCCCGGCGTGGCGGGGCAAATATATGGCCTTTACCCAGCAGGGCACCACCTTGCACGGCGACGGCATCCACCCCACCTGCCTGAACTACCTCAAGCGGCTGGGGGTAAAATACGTCCAGCTGATGCCCATCTTCGATTTTGGCAGCGTGGACGAGGCAAAGCCCCTGCTGCGGCAGTATAACTGGGGCTACGACCCCACCAACTTCAACGTGCCGGAGGGCAGCTACTCCACCGACCCCACCCGGGGCGAGGTGCGCATCCGGGAGTGCCGGGAGATGATCGCCGCCCTCCACGCGGCGGGCATCGGGGTGGTGATGGACGTGGTGTATAACCACACCTACCGCACCGAGAACCCCTTCAACAGCACCGTACCGTACTACTTTTTCCGGCAGAACCCGGACGGCAGCTTTTCCAACGGCAGCGGCTGCGGCAACGAGTTTGCCAGCGAGCGCCCCATGGCGCGGCGGTACCTCATCGACTCCATCCTCTACTGGGCAAAGGAGTACCACCTCGACGGCTTCCGGTTCGACCTGATGGGCTTATACGATGCCGAGAGCATCAACGCGGTGCGCGCTGCGCTGGACAGTCTGCCCGGCGGGCGGGACATCCTGCTGTACGGTGAGCCATGGCAGGGCGGTGCCAGCCAGCTGCACCGGTACGAGGCCAACAAGGCAAACCTTGCCATGCTCAACGAGCGGGTGGGCATCTTCTGCGATGACACCCGGGACGCCATCAAGGGCGGCTGCTTCGATGCCCGGGAGCCGGGCTATGTGGAGGGCAAGCCCGGCAGCTTCTGGGATATCGGCGGGGCGGTGGCGGCATGGTGCCGCAGCGACCGTCTGCCGCCCCACGCGCCCAGCCAGATCGTGAGCTACGTTTCCGCCCACGACAACTTTACCCTGTGGGACAAGCTGCTCTGCGTCCGCTACGAAAAGCCGGAGTTTACCGCCCGGGACACCGTGGCGCTGGCGCAGAACCGGCTGGCGGCAGGCATCTACCTGACCAGCTTCGGCCTGCCCTTCATGCAGGCGGGCGAGGAGTTCGCCCGCACCAAAAAGGGCGTGGGCAACAGCTACCGCTCCTCCCCCGCCCTGAACCGGCTGGACTGGAACCGCGCCGAGCAGTACCACGCCCTTGTGGACTACTACCGGGGGCTTCTGGCACTGCGGGCGGCCTTTCCCCGCTTGGGCAGCACCGACCGTCACGCCCCGGAGGCCTTGCAGTTCTTTGCGCTGGAGCAGCCGCTGGTGGGCTGGACGCTGCCCGCCGTCTGGGGCGACGGCGCAGCATGGAGCGCTTTGTGCGTCTTTTATAACCCCACCGACACCACCCACACCGTCTCCCTGCCCGCCGGGCAGTGGAAGCTGCTGAGCGATGGCACCTCCTCCAGCCTGTGGCGCGGCCAAAGCCGCATTTTTACCGGCAATGCCCCCCTTGCGCCGTACAGCGCGACTGTTTTTGGGGCGGTGTGAGACGATTTGAATGCGCGCCGCGTTCGCTTTGCGCATCATCAGCGGAAAAATTATTTGTAATTTGTAAATCGGGAAAATCTGCGGATTTTCCCGATTTACTTTTTCACGGGAAGGGTCGTGGAGGGAAACGGCAGTTACAAAAAAAGCCCCCACGATACCGACCTGAAACCAAAAGATAACAGGGGCAGCTTGTGGGGGGCTTTGGAAGATACCTCCACACAGCTCTCGAGGTCTGTGCTGAACACCGCAAAGGATGCCCAGGAAGTATCTTCTGGTGCAAGTATAGCACAGGAGAGCGTCAAAAACAAGTTCCAGCTGGAACGCACTCCCTCAGTCAAAACCTGACGGTTTTGCCAGCTCCCTCGGGGAGGGAGCCTTATGGCGTAGCGGGAAGCGGCCTCGCCCTCTCCGTCAGTTCGCTTTGCTCACTGCCACCTCTCCCAAAGGGAGAGGCCTTGGCAAAGAGATGACGTTTGCGCGGACTGCCAAAGGCTCTCCCTTTGAGGAAAGACTTTCCCCGCTCCGGGGGAAGATGTCACCGCAGGTGACAAAAGGGGGAATCTGGCGCGTTAGCGCCTGAGAGGGCGAGGATGCTACCCTCGTACATCCCCTACAACCAAAAAAGGCTGCTGCACATTCCGTGCAGCAGCCTTTTTGCTATTTTCAGCTATTCTCTGCGCCCTTTTCGCCAAGGGTGACGGTGACGGTCTGCATCTGGCCGCCGCGGGCGACGGTGATCTCAATGGTGTCGCCGGCCTTGTGGTTCTGCATCAGGGTGCCAAGGTCGCTCTGGGTGGCAACCTCGCTGCCGTCCATGCTCACGATGCGGTCACCAGCCTGCAGGCCTGCCTTGTCGGCAGGGCCGCCCTTGACCACTTCCACGATGTAGACACCGTAGGCGTTCACGCCCAGCTGGGCGGCGGTCTGGGCGTCGGTCACGGCATAGTAGCTGATGCCCAGATAGGGACGCCCGGTCACATAGCCGTTTTCCAGCAGCTCCTGCGCCACCTTGACGGCGTCATTTACCGGGATGGCAAAGCCCAGACCCTCGGCATCGCTGTCGGAGGACTTTGCATTGACGATGCCCACCAGCTCGCCGTTCATGTTGAACAGGCCGCCGCCGGAGTTGCCGGGGCTGACGGAGGCATCCATCTGGATCAGGGACATGGTGTTGACCGAGTTCGAACCCTGAATGCTGACGCTGCGGTTCAGTGCGCTGACGATGCCGCTGGTCACGGTGCCGCCCAGCTCACCCAAGGGGTTGCCCACAGCCATAACGCTTTCGCCCACCTTCAGGCTGTCGCTGTCACCCACGGTGGCGGGGGTCAGGCCGGTGGCGTCGATCTTCACCACGGCGATATCACTGGTGGTATCCTCGCCCACCAGCGTAGCGGGGTAATCCTTGTCGCCGATGCTCACAGTGATGTTGGAAGCGCCGCTTACCACATGGGCACAGGTGAGGATATAGCCGTCCGAGCTGATGATAACGCCGCTGCCGGCGCCGCTCTCCACCTGACTCTGGCCGTACCACGACCACTGGGAGTAGACCACCTGCTCGGTGGTGATGACCACCACGCTGGGGCTGACCAGCTCAGCCACCTGTGCGGTGCTCAGACCGGTGCCGCTGGTAGCGCTGATGGAATTGCCGGTGCTGTCGGTGCTGCTGTCAGAGCTGGCAGGTCGCTCCACCTGCTGGATGACCACCTTGCTGCCGCCGCCGTATTTTGCACCCACAAAGCCGCCCGCAAAGCCCATGGCAGCCGCCAGCACCAGTGCCACGGCGCTGCGCACCAGCTTTCCGCCGTTAAACTTCTTCTTTTTGCGGCGGGGCTTTCCCGGCTGCTGCGGGGCGCAGTCCTGCGGCTGCTCCGGCGGGGTGGGCGGCACGCTGCCGCCGTCTGCCGGGGCGGTATACGCCGGGCGCACGGGCTGTGCTTCCGGCTCGTTATACTGGTTTGCCGTGTTCATGCCGCTGCTGCCCACGTTGGGGTAGCCGGTCTCGTTATTGGAAGCGGAATAATCGTATTCCCACTTGTTCTCGTTTTCCATGTTACTACATCCTTCCCTCAAAGGCCGGTCCGCAGGGACATCTGTTCCTTTGAACTGTCCCTATTGTAACTGTCAAATGTGAAAATGAATCGCTTGCGCCGTGAAGAATATGTGAAATGCGGTCCTGCTTTTCCGCCCTTGACAGCAGCGTTTCCGCTTGCTATTGTAAGGGAAGAACATCGGCCCGTCAAGGAGGAGCTTTTTATGGAACTGCGCCGCACCGAGCAAGGGTTTGCCCTGTATAAAGAAAAGGACTGCATCGGGGAGTGCACCCTCTCCCCCGCCCCCAAGGGCGCACAGCTTACCGCCCTGTGCATCCTGCCCCGGTGGCGGCGCAAGGGCTACGGCTCCTACCTGTTAAAAGAAGTATTGCGCAGCTTTGGCGGCTATGACCGGGAAGCCGCCACCGTGTTTACCGCCCCGCTGCCGGAAAACGCCGCCGAGCTTGCCTTCTGGGGCAAATTCGGCTTTGCCGCCGAGGGCGGGCAGCTGGTGCGCCGCCGCACCCCGGACTTAACGGCGGTCAAATTCGTGCAGGACTTTTTAGCCGCCCGGCTGGTGCACCCGCAGCTGTGCGTGGACGCCACCTGCGGCAACGGCGGCGACACCGCCTTTCTGTGCCATCTGACCGCCCCCGCCGGGCGGGTGCTGGCCTTTGACGTGCAGCCCGAGGCCATCCGCTCCACCCGCGCCCGGCTGGAACAGGCAGGCGTGCCCGCCGACCGGTACAGCCTTGTCTGCGGCAGCCACGCAGACCTGTTACAGTATGTGCAGCCCGGCACCGCCGATGCGGTCATGTTCAACTTCGGCTGGCTGCCGGGGGCAGACCACGGGGTGTTTTCCACCGCGCAGAGCAGCATCCCCGCCCTGCAGGCGGCGCTACAGGCGGTGCGCCCCGGCGGCATCGTGAGCGCCATCCTGTACAGCGGGGCGGTCATCGGCTCGGAGGAAAAACAGGCGGTGCTGCGCTTTCTTCAGGAACTTCCGCTCAAAAGTTTCACCGTTCTGGTGTGTGATTTTGCCAATTGGGCCGAAACTGCCCCTCTGCCCTGCCTGATCCTGAAAAAATAACGAAAACCCTTGCATTATCACGCGTTTTCGTATAGAATAGGGTGCGTATGTGTAAAAATGCTTCTTCCGGCATCGCTGCGCGATGCCGGAAGAAGTTCCATCCATTTCAGGAGAAATATCATCTATGACAAATCGTGAAGAGATCGAACGCCGCAGGACGTTCGCCATCATCAGCCACCCCGACGCAGGTAAGACCACCCTTACCGAAAAGCTGCTGCTGTACGGTGGAGCCATCAATCAGGCTGGTTCCGTCAAGGGCAAGCAGAGCGCCAAGCACGCCGTGTCCGACTGGATGGACATTGAAAAGCAGCGTGGTATCTCGGTCACCTCTTCGGTGCTGCAGTTCAACTACGCCGGCAAGTGCGTGAACATTCTGGACACCCCCGGCCATCAGGACTTCTCGGAGGATACCTACCGCACCCTGATGGCGGCAGACTCTGCCGTCATGGTCATCGACGCCGCAAAGGGCGTTGAGGCCCAGACCATCAAGCTGTTCAAGGTGTGCACCCTGCGCCACATCCCCATCTTCACCTTCATCAACAAGATGGACCGCGAAGCCCGCGACCCCTTTGAGCTGATGGAGAACATCGAGGAGATCCTTGGCATCAAGACCTACCCCATGAACTGGCCCATCGGCTGCGGCAAGGAGTTCAAGGGCGTGTTCGACCGCAACGCACGCAAGGTGCTGGCTTTTTCCAGCGACGGCCGCGCCAACGGCGTGAAGAAGGTCAGCGAGACCGAGGCCGAGCTGGGCGACCCCGCACTGGACGAGCTGCTGACCCCCTACCTGCACCAGCAGCTGGTGGACGAGATCGAGCTGCTGGACGGCGCTGCCGAGGAGTTTGATCTGGACAAGGTGCTGCGCGGCGAGCTGAGCCCCGTGTTCTTCGGCTCTGCCCTGACCAACTTCGGCGTGGAGCCCTTCCTTGAAAACTTCCTGCGGCTCACCTCCGCCCCGCTGGCCCGCGTGGACAGCCTGACCGGCGAGCCGGTGGACCCCTGCCGGGACGAGTTCTCCGCCTTCATCTTTAAAATTCAGGCCAACATGAACAAGGCCCACCGCGACCGCATCGCCTTTATGCGCATCTGCTCCGGCAAGTTCGAGCGCGGCATGGAGGCCTTCCATGTGCAGGAGGGCAAGAACATCAAGCTGGCCACCGGCACCCAGCTGATGGCGCAGGACCGCGCCATCGTGGACGAGGCCTACGCCGGCGATATCATCGGCCTGTTCGACCCGGGCATCTTCTCCATCGGCGACACCCTGTGCACCGGCAAAAAGAAGATCCAGTTCGCGGGCATCCCCACCTTCTCCCCGGAGCACTTTGCCCGCATTGAGCAGAAGGACACCATGAAGCGCAAGCAGTTCGTGAAGGGCATGGAGCAGATCGCCCAGGAGGGCGCCATCCAGATCTTCCGCGAAGTGGGCGGCGGCATGGAAGAAGTGGTGGTCGGCGTGGTCGGCGTGCTGCAGCTGGAAGTGCTGGAGTACCGCCTGAACACCGAGTACAACGTGGAGATCCGGATGCAGCAGCTGCCCTTTGAGCAGCTGCGCTGGGTGCAGAACGACCCCGACACCTACAACCTGCGGGATCTGGACCTGACCAGCGACACCAAGGCTGTGGAGGACATGAAGGGCAACCGTCTGCTGCTGTTCACCTCCGACTGGGCGGTGCGCTGGGCAGAGACCCACAACGAGAGCTTGCAGCTGAGCGAGTTCGGCAACATCTGATAAAAGAGCGCTGCGGAGTGCACCTGCGCTCCGCAGCCTTTTTTATATAGCAACCAAGAATACAACATAGAATGCCAGCTATTGGAATGAGGGTTCCCATTGCGGGGAACACTGCTGGCATGGAGGGTAAAGTATATGCAGAACATCAACATTGGCAAAAGCGGCATTTCCGTGCCGTTTCTGGGCATGGGTACATGGGCCATCGGCGGCGGTGCATGGTGGGGCGATAACGACGATGCACTGTCGGTAAAGGCCATCCAGACCGCCGTGGAGCAGGGCATCCAGTGGATCGACACTGCACCCATCTACGGGCTGTACCACAGCGAGGAAGTAGTGGGCGAGGCCATGAAGCACATCGACCGCGACAAGGTGGTGCTTTCCACCAAGTGCGGTCTGGAGTGGCGGCACGAGTCCCCCATTCTGCACAAGGTGGTGGACGGGGTACAGGTGTACCGCGACCTCTCTGCCAAGGGCATCATCGAGGACGTGGAGGACAGCCTGCGCCGTCTGCACACCGACCATCTGGACGTGCTGTACACCCACTGGCAGAGCCCGGACTTCGGCGTGTACCCGCTGGAGGAGACCATGGAGGCCATGATGAAGCTGAAGGAGCAGGGCAAGATCCGCGCCATCGGTGCTTCCAACGTCACCTCCGACATCATCCGGGGCTACTGCCAGTACGGTCAGCTGGACGTCATTCAGGAAAAGTACAGCCTGCTGACCCGCCGCATTGAAAAGCAGCTGCTGCCCACCTGCAAGGAGCTGGGCGTCTCGGTACAGGCGTACTCTCCGCTGGAGCAGGGTCTTTTGACCGGCAAGGTGACCATGGACACCACCTACCCGGAGGGCAGCACCCGCAACACGAACCCCTGCTTCCAGCCCACCCGCCGGGCACAGGCGCTGGAGCTGCTGGCAAAGTGGAGCGATCTGACCGAAAAGTACGACTGCACCATGGCGCAGCTGGTCATCGCCCTGACCGCCCGCATGATCCCGGGGCTGCACGTTCTGTGCGGTGCCCGCAAGCCGGAGCAGGTACTGGACAACGCCGGTGCCATGCACATCAAGTTGGACGGTGCCGACGCCGTCCGCATGAAGTGGGACGTGGACGCGATCTCCTGAGTTGCGTATAACGATCGAAATGGCCGCCGCGTGCGCTTTGGCCATATTTAGCGGAAAGAATATTTTATAATTTGTGGCTCAGAAACGCCTGCGGGCGTTTCTGAGCCACTTTTTCACAAAAGAAGTCGTAACAAAAACAAAGAACCCTCTCCGTCACGCCGTAAGGCGTGACCGAGAGGGCCTTTCTAAATCATTTCTGCTGTTCCAGCATGGTCTGGAGGCGGGTCTTGGCGCGGTAATAGGTCACCCGCGCCCATGCGGCATTGTGGCCGAAGATGGCGCCGATGCGGTCAAAGGGCAGCTCGCCGAACACCCGCAGGCTGAAAACTTCCTTGTAAGGCTCTTCCAGCGCGTGCAGACACTGGTGCACCGTAAAGGCGGCGTCTTTGTCCACCAGCAGCTGCGCGATGTCCGGGCTGTCGGCGGCTTTTGTCTCGGCATCCTCCAGCGGGGCGGCGTGCTTTGCGCGGCGGCAGTGGTCGTAGTAGGCGTTGCGCGCCACGGTGAACAGCCACGCCCGCACATCCTGTTTGCCGTCATAATCCTTCAGGCCGTCCAGCGCCCGGAAAAAGGTCTCCTGCGTCAGCTCCTCAGCCAGCGTCTCGCTGCGGGTAAGCCCCTGCAAAAACAGGCAGACGTCCCGGAAGTAGAGCCGGTAGATGGTTTCAATGTCCATAGTCAGCCCTTCTCAAACACGCCGTATTCCTGTGTGACCACGTCCTCGGATTCGTAAACATAGGTCTGCGTTCCATCCTTTTCTTTCATGATGAACCGCTTCACCTGCTGCCCGTCTCTGTAATAGAGATTCTCGTCGGCGCATTGCACCGTCAGCAGCTGCGTGCCGGAAACTGCGATGCTGGTGTCGGAAGCCGATGTGCCCAGCAGCCCTTCCAGTGCGGCATGGATGTGCGGGAAGGTATAGCGCACCGCCCGGACGGTAACGGATGGCTTGCCCCAGTTAAAGGAGCCTTCCAGCTCCAGCCAGACGTTTTCGCCCTGCACCTCCAGCACACAGAGGTTGGCCTCGTTTTCCTTTTTGTTGTAAGTCCAGATCTGCGCCTGCTCTGCCGTCACCGGCGTTTTTGCGCCGCCCATCCAGAGCACCAGTCCAAAAGCGCACAGCACTGTCAGAACCGCTGCCGCCGCTATGCGGATGCTCTTTTTCTGCAGGGTCCTTCGGATGCTCCGCAGCGGTGCATCCGGCTGGGGCTCCGGCTGCACCGGCACCGGCTTTTCCATCTGCTCCAGCTCTGCACGGCAGGCTTCGCACTCTGCAAGATGCTGCTCCACCAGCGCACTGCTGGCGGGGCTGGCAAGCTTTTCGGCGTACAGGGGCAGCAGATCGCGGATCACGTCACATTCCAGCTTCATGGTCATTTCCTCCTTTGCGGGCTTTCGTGTGCCCTTTCACCCCAATAACGCACAAAGAGGAAAAACGTTACAGGTTTTTTCAAAAAAATCCCCCAGCCATGCAGAAGCGAAGGCTGAGGGAGTTTGTTCAGTTTTCCTTCCAGAACAAGCCTCCGGAGGTCTGGAACAGCAGGCGGGGGTTCACGCTCCTGCTGCCCAGCTTGAAGTCCATGGTCAGCTCCTCGCCCAGTACGCCCACAGCCTGTCCCTTTTCCACGGTCTGGCCCTTGCTGACCGAAAGCTCCTGCAAGCCGTACAGGTAGCTGCGCAGCCCGCAGCCGTGGTCGATGACCACCGTGTTGCCGGTAAGCTCCAGATCGCCTGCAAACACCACCGTGCCGTTGGCTGCGGCGCGGCAGGGCGCACCGGGGATGGTGTACAGCTTTGTGGAGTTGGAGCGGCTGCCCTGCTGACCGTCCGTTACTTTGATCTGCCCGTAGTCCACCAGGGTCATGGAGTCCTCGGCGGGGGGCACAAAGCCGCCCTGCCACTGCTTGGCGGTGGCGGCAGCCTCGTACAGCGGCCAGATGGCGCTGCGGAACTGGGCATTGGCGCTGTCCGGGACAGGCTCCTCCGCCCCCACCTCTGCCGTGCCAAAGTCCTTCGGCAGCACGGTCAGGGTGCGGGTGATGGTCTCGCCGTTCACCGTGATGTGTACCTCATGCCCGCCGGAGGAGGCGTTATAGGCCGCCGGGATATAGGCACGCCAGCCCTCTGCGGCGCGCACACACTGCACGCTGCCAAGGTCGGTCTCGATGGTGGGCACGGCGTCCCCGGTCATGCCGGAGATGCGCACGCCCACCGTGCCGCCCTGCTCCACCCGCTCGGCGGAAAGCTCCACCTCCGCGCTGGCCTGCAGGGTGAAGCGGAAGCTGTACCGGTACCAGCCGGTGGGCTTTGCGGGGCGCTCCAACCCTAAGTTTTTTCGCAGCTGCCCGGTGCTGCCGCCCTCGAACTGGCCGATGGTGCCGCCCTTGGGCACACGCCATGCGGTCAGCTCCGCCTTATACTCGCCGTTCGCAGGGAAGAGAAAGCTCTGGTACTCCCCTGCGCTGCCCGCAAACAGCACATCCCCCGCCGCATTCTGGATGGTCAGGGCGGTGTAGCCCGTCCAGTCCGGCAACGTCAGCTCCGGGTGGGCGGTGTACAGCACCCCCAGCTTCTGCACGCTCAGGGTGGCGGGGCTGGCGAACACCTTATCCAGCTGCCCGCCCAGCAGCGGCACCTGCCAGCAGGAGCCGTTGGGCTCCAGCGCCTGCCCGCCGAGCTGCGCTGCGCCATCCGGGCAGCCGCCCTCGGTGGTAAAGGCATAGCTCACCCCCATCACAGCCGCCAGCAGCAGCACCACGCCCAGCGCCACACTGATGATCCAGAGCAAAAAACGCTTCATGTTCCTTCTCCTTATGTACAAAAAGGGCGCACCGGGACAGTCCGTTCAGACAGACTGCTCCGTGCGCCCCGATGCGCTTATCTTCCCGGCAGTTTCCGGTATTCCAGGATCATTCTGCCTCGGTCTCGTCCTCAGCAGCAGCTTCCTCCGGCTCTACGGTTTCCGCGTCATCCTCGCCGAACAGCAGACGCTCGTATTCGTCCAGCTCCTTCTCGCGGCGGTTCAGGTAAAGTGCCACAGCAGCCAGCGCACCAGCCACAGCAGCCAGAACAGCGATCACAGCGACCAAGCAAGATTTTTTCATAGATTCAGTACACTCCTTTTTGCAGTTGAAACGTTGTTTCAGCTTGATTTTTCCAGCGGGCGTCCCGCAAAAGGATCTTGATGCAAACGGCGGCACTGCGCCGCCTTGTAGCTTTTATTATACCCGTTCCCGTCCAAAATTACAACCGTTGCGCCCCAATTTTCACTGTCCAAAAGTGTTATAGGACGCACTTTGGGCAGTGTGCCGGTTTTGGCGCGGCGCTTTTCGGCAGAATGCCAAACTCACAGCAGCAGCGGCTTGTACGCCCGGAACGCCCCGGGCAGGGCGTAGGTGGTGCGCAGGGCCTCCCGGCTTGCCCAGACATAGCCCGCCGGGGCGCTCTGTGCCGGAACGTGCAGCTGCACGCCGGACATGAGCCACTCGATATGGGTAAAGATGTGCTTTGCAGCGGGCAGGGCGGCGGGGGCTGCCGTGCCGGTGTCCAGCCCCAGTGCCGTAAGCCGCGCCAGCACCTCGGCCTGCAAAAGATGCTCGCCCTCCCACAATACCGGCTGCCACAGCCCTGCCAGCAGACCTTTTTGCGGCCGCTGCTGCACCAGAAAGCCCGCCGGGCTTTCCACCAGCGCCAGCGTTACCGGCACAAGCTTGCGGGGCTTGGGTTTTGCCTTCTGGGGCAGCTGGGCGGTGGTGCCCGCCGCCCGGGCGCGGCAGAGCGCCGCCAGCGGGCACTGTCCGCACAAAGGTGCGCCGTTGGGCACGCAGACCAGCGCGCCCAGCTCCATCAGCGCCTGATTGTAATCCCCTGCCTTTTCCGGCGGCTGATGCTCCATGACCCGGGCGGTAAAGGCCTTTTTTACCGCCGGTTCTGTAATTACACCCGGATCATTATACAGACGGGAAAACACCCGCAGCACATTGCCGTCCACAGCGGGCACGGGCAAGCCGAAGCTGATGGACGCAATGGCCCCGGCGGTGTACTCCCCGATGCCGGGCAGCGCACGCAGGGCGGCGTAGTCGGCGGGCAGCTGCCCGCCGTACTGCGCACAGACAAGCTTTGCCGCCTTTTGCAGGTTGCGCACCCGGCTGTAATAGCCCAGCCCCTCCCACAGCTTATGCAGCTTTTCTTCCTCGCAGGCGGCAAGCGCCGGGATATCCGGCAGCTCCTCCAGAAAGCGGTAGTAATACGGCAGCACCGCCGACACCCGGGTCTGCTGCAGCATCACCTCGCTGAGCCACACATGGTAGGGGGTGGGGTCCTCCCGGAAGGGCAGGCTGCGGCGGTTTTTGTAAAACCACTCCAAGAGGGCGGGCGAAATGTTTTCCACTTGTTTTGTGCTCCTTGTTGAAAAGTCAGGCGTTTTTACGATTTAGAATTGCCTCCGCTTCGCTCTGGCAATCACAGATGTAAAAAATTTTATAGAAAGTGATCCCGGAAAGTCTGCGGACTTTCCGGGATCACAATTTCACAGGTAAGGCCGCCGCGGTCAGCATCTGTATCGTTTTAAAGCAGCAGTTTCCGATACGGCCCCTTGCGTGAAAATGTGTTTGGAGCGGCCCGCAGGCCGCGACAAACACGAATATAAAAATTCATTCCGCTGAATATGCCCAGAGCGCAAGCGGAGGGCATTCAAATCGTTTTTATCAGAAGCCGTATGCGGTGCGGGGGAAGGGCAGCACGTCACGGATGTTCTGGATGCCGGTGAGGTACATGATCATGCGCTCAAAGCCCAAGCCGTAGCCTGCGTGCTCCACGCCGCCGAACTTGCGCAGGTTCAGATACCACTCGTAGTTGGTCTTGTCCATGCCCAGCTCGTCCATGCGGGCCACCAGCTTGCCGTAGTCCTCTTCACGCTGGCTGCCGCCGATCAGCTCGCCGATGCCGGGCACCAGCATATCTGCTGCGGCCACAGTCTTGCCGTCGGCATTCTGCTTCATGTAGAAGCTCTTGATCTCCTTGGGATAGTCGGTGACAAAGACCGGCTTCTTGAACACCACCTCGGTCAGGTAGCGCTCGTGCTCGGTCTGGATATCCACGCCCCACTCCACGGGGTACTGGAACTTCTTGTTGTTCTTTTCCAGAATTTCAATGGCCTCGGTGTAGCTGATGCGGCCGAACTCGCTGTTTGCCACCAGCTCCAGACGCTCGACAAGGCCCTTGTCGATGAACTGGTTGAAGAAGGCCATCTCGTCCGGGCAGTTGTCCAGCACATAGCGGATGACGTACTTGATCATAGCCTCGGCGTTGTCCATGTAGCCGTTCAGGTCGCAGAAGGCCATCTCCGGCTCAATCATCCAGAACTCCGCAGCGTGGCGGGTGGTAAAGCTCTTCTCGGCGCGGAAGGTGGGGCCGAAGGTGTACACCTTGCCAAAGGCCATGGCCATGGCCTCGGCCTCCAGCTGACCGGAAACGGTCAGGTTGACCGGCTTCTCAAAGAAGTCCTTGCTGTAATCCACAGCGCCGTCCTCGGTCTTGGGCACATTGTCCATGTCCAGCGTGGTCACGCGGAACATCTCGCCTGCACCCTCGCAGTCGGAGGCGGTGATCAGCGGAGAGTGGGCGTAGACAAAGCCGTTCTCCTGAAAGAACCTGTGGATGGCGTAGGCAGCCACACTGCGCACGCGGAAGGCGGCGTTGAAGGTGTTGGTGCGGGGGCGCAGGGTGGGCATGGTGCGCAGATACTCCATGCTCATCTTCTTTTTCTGCAGGGGGTACTCGTCGGCGGGGCAGTCGCCCAGGATCTCCACGCTCTCGGCGTTCAGCTCAAAGGGCTGCTTTGCCTGCGGGGTGAGCACCAGCTTGCCCTTGATGCGCAGGCTGCTGTACAGACCGGTGTGGATGACCTCGTCGTAGTTTGCCAGCTTGCCGGCCTCCAGCACCACCTGCAGGGTCTTGAAGCAGCCGCCGTCCGACAGGGCGATGAAGCCGATGTTCTTGGAGTCGCGGATGTTCTTTGCCCAGCCGCAGACGGTGATCTCGGTGCCGTCCGCCGGGGTGCTCTTGAACAGCGAAAGGATCTCGGTACGTTCCATAATAGTTCTCCTTTTCGTCCTCTGTATAAAGAGGCTCGATCCTCTGTTTTGTCTGCGGGCACCGGGGTGCCCGCAGACAAAGCCAAAAATAAAAAATAAAAGACAGCTTTTGCCCTGAAAGTTCAGGGCGAACAAGCTGTCTTGTAATGTCCGCGGTGCCACCTGAATTACCGGAAGTGTCCGGTCGCTCACGCGCTCTTTGTTTAAGCGCTGTCCCTGTAACGCTGGACCTGCGGCGCACCTACTTAGCGGCAGACGCGCTGCCGTGTTCAGCTTGCTGCTCCCGGGTGTTCGTTCACGCGGCGCACGGGCGCGGCTCTCAGCTGTGCCGCACTCTCTGGGCCGGACGGCCCGCGCTACTTTTCCCGTTCCTTGCATTTGTTGTTTTAAAATAGCACGTTGGCGGCATTTTGTCAACCTTACGGTGCGGCATCGGACAAATTTCTGCATTTTTGCTTGTCAGACCGCCTTTTCTCTGGTAAAATCAGAACGTATATCAACCGCCCGCCTTGTTTCCAGTATGGAGGAGATCATTCTGTATGCGTAACCAAAAAAGCGCTTCCCGCCTTCCCCGCCTGCTTGCGCTGACCGTGGTCAGCTGCGCACTGGCCGCTATGCTGAGCGGCTGCACCAAGGAGGAGTTCATCGCCGGTTATAAGGAGTTTCTGTTCGGCGACCCGTCCTCTTCCTCTGAGTCCGGTGCTCCGTCCACTGCGCCGGAGAGCACCGACACCAGCTCTGAAAGCCCCAGCCACACCTACGACCCGCCTAACCCGGAGTGCGATGCAAAGATCGCCTCGCTGACCAGCGAGCTGTACTCGCTGGAATCCTCCGCACGGTCGGATGTCAGCAGTGCCGTCCAGCACGCAAAGGACGAATACCACGCCCTGCCCGCCAGCGAGCGCACCTTTGCCAATAAGGTCAGCATCGCCTACAGGCATCTTTCCTCGGTGGAGAGCACCTACGACAGTGCCGTCTCCTCGGTGGTCAGCGAGATGCGCAGCGTGCTGCGGGAGTATAACCAGCCCGAGACCATAGCCGATCAGGCATGGAGCTACTATCAGTCTGCCAAGAGCAGCATGATCTCCAGCCTTGGCGGCTGATTCAACCCAATAATGTCTCCGCGAGGCCCTGTGCTGCCAGATATCCGGCGTACAGGGCCTCATTTAGGTTGTTGCCGTGCCCGCCGATCTCGATCAGCAGGCTGCCGGTGGTCAGGTCCTGATTATAGAACCGGTAGCTGAACAGCACCGGACGGGTAAGGCCGGGGTATTTTGCCTCCATGCTGCGCTCCCACGCAGCAGCAAACCGCAGGTTCTGCCGCCATGCGGGCAGCTGCACGCTGGTGCCGTTGTCGCACCCGCAGATGATCATCACCTGCGCCGCCTGCCGCCCGTCTATGGTGCACACCGGGGCGCAGCGGGTGCCGTTCTCCCGCTCGATGGCGTCACGGTGGACGTCCAGCACCACCTTGATGCTGGGGTACTGCGCCAGATACTGCTGCACCACCGCCCGGCTGTTGGCGTAGCTGCCGGTGTAGCTGGGGTAGTCGTTCAGGGTCTCGTCGTGCAGGGTGCAGATGCCCGCCGCATTGAGGGTATCGGCCATCACCCGCCCCACCGCGCACATATTGATGCTGCGGTCGGTGCTGCGGGCACCGTCCCCGGGGGTGAACCACAGCCCGGCAGAAAGGCGGTAGTCCTCGGTGGCGTGGGTGTGCATGATGAGCACCTGCGGCGCGGCGCTGTCCTTTTCGATGGCAAAGGGCAGGGGCTGCGCCGTCTCGGCGGCGATGTCTGCCGCCGATTGCCGGGTGTTATTCTTGATGCTGCCCGCGCCGCAGGGGATGTACTTTTCGCCGCTGCCCTGCCCGAGCTGCTGCTCTGTCACCGTGCCGGCATCGGCGGGGCGGGCTTCGTCCGGCTGCAGGACCACAAAATACTGCTCCACCCCGGTCTGCACCGGGGCGGCCGTCTCCTGCGCCGGAGAGGGCGCAGGTGCAGCCTCCGGCACGCTTTCCGCAGGCGCTTGTGCCGCCCGGCTCTCCACCGCCTGCTGCCCCAGATGCAGCAGGGTCTGCGCAGCGGGCACCGGCGCTGCCAGAAAGGCCGCCAGCACCAGCGCGGCGCTGCGGGCAAAGATGCACAGCGCTGCAAACAGCACCGCAGCCTGCAAAAAGGGCACTGCCCTGCTCTGCCCCGCAGGCAGACGCCAAGGCTCTCTGCTGCGCATGGCAAGACCTCCTTTCCGGCCAGTGGGATGATTTAGAATGGCTTCCGCTGCGCTCTAGCCATAATCAGCGGAAGAATTATTTATAATTTCGCGTTTGTCGCGCTCTGCGGAGCGCTCCAAACGCTATTTTCACGGGAGGGGTCGTAGAGGGGAAACGGCATTTGCAGCGCCGCTTTCTGCGAAAGCGCGGCGCTGCGGGCGAGCGCTTGCTCCCCCTCGGGGGAGCTGTCGCGCAGCGACTGAGGGGCTATAAATGAAGAAGCGAAAAAAGCGTTAAAGCGATAGCGCCGACTGGCGCAGCGCTAGCTTTTTTGTGCTTCGACTTCTTCTTTAG